>DDIK01000080.1 GCA_002338505.1 Bacteriovorax sp. UBA1852 | reverse complement strand
TTATGTTTTTATCTCTTAAGTATTCTACCACTCTTGTCGTGATTTCAACACTGGGTAAGCGGTACACTAGGAAGTTCCCACAGTTTAATGTATCAGATACAAGGTATTGCGCCAGTGCTGTCATTTCTGTTTCTTTAATAAATAGATTTTGTAAATTCTTAACATGATCACTAACAGCTTTAACTGTAATACCTTCGTCTTCTCGAAGTTTAAGCCAACTCTCTAATCTGTAAAGTGATGTGAAGTCCATTGTTGAGCCAGCAAATCTCATCCCGTCATTTTGATAACTAACTTTCTTGGGATCTTTGTTACTGAGTTCTGACATTTCTGCAAACCATCCCGTAAACTTTGGTCTTAATTTGCAGTCCTTTGGAATTAAACTAAAACAACAACCTTCGCCCCCACCAGCATACTTATAGCTTCCACTAAGATAAAATATCTTATCTTCTAATTCACTTAAATCAACATCAATGGCCATGAAAGAATGATATCCATCAATCACAATAAGTGGCTTTTGATCGAGACTATTTACGAAAGAAAGAAGATCATTAATTGCATATGAATTATTAAAAAAGACCTGGCTCACAAATATAATATCGTATTCACTTTTCTTTGATTCATCACTAAATCGTTGAGTGAAATCGTTAAATGGCTCACTTGGAACTCTTTTAACTTCTAGTTCATTTGACTCTTCAAGACGCAGGGCCTGTCTTTCAAAGCTATAAAACTCACTGTCGGTACTAAGTATATTAATAGGTCCATCTTTTTCAATAGAACTTATGATTCGATAAACTAATTCATGAGTATTTGGTGCAAATGCTATATTTTGATAGTTTTTAATTTTTAAAATATTCGCGATATGTTTTTGAGTTTGAACTATCTTTGTTCCAAAAATCTTTCCCCATTTATCGTCCACGAGATTCATGGAATCTAGCCAATAGTCTTCTTGCGCTTTCTTTGTTATGTCAGGCCAGTAATGGTGACTATGGCCTGCAAAGTGAAGCCTATGTTCATTAGCTGTTAAAAACTTAGAAAAATATTTCTTATACATAAAATGCCTTAGTATTTAAAATTCATAATTTCATCAAGGGACTTTGGTAACTCTGGAAGTTTGGATCTTGGAATTAGAAATGTACTTAAGTTAAATAAGTCTAGAAATGAGCGATTGTTTTCAGCTGCACTTTTAAGATATTTGTGTCCAGAAGATCCACCTGTTCCAATCTTTGTCCCAAGCATCCTATGTGCCATAATGGCGTGGCGATGTCTCCAGGATGTAAAGCCTTCATCTATATCCATAAGTGAACTTAAGATCATGTACGGCAGATTAAAAATGGGACGATCACGATATAGTAAAATAAATAAAGCATGCAATGTTGCTTTTTGAGAGAGTTTACGTTTTCCATCTCTCACAAGTTCATTATATTTCTCTTCATCAAATAATGTCTCAAATGTCTCTCTTGTAGACTTAAGGTTTTCTAGTTGAGCATCAACAGAGTTTTTAGGTAGTGTTGCCATATTATCTAAAATCGTTATCTCGTCTCCAGACAGCATATCATCTACAACAGATTGATACTCAGTCCAAAAGTTAAATTCCTTAGATTGTGAAAATGGCATTCTTTCAAGCCATGCTTCAATTCTCGTAAAGAGAGTTTCACCTTTTTCTAGCTCCATCAATCTTTCAGCATCTTCTTTTTTAAGTCTTCCAAGAAAGTATGTTCTATCGACTTCTTTTCGTTGGTCAGTTTTCAGTCCTAGAAGAATTTCTATTTCTCTAAACTGAACACTTTGAAATCCAGATGCAGGCACAAGTAAATCTCTGAATTCAAGAAAGTCCATAGGAGTCATAGTTTCCATAACATCAAGTTGATCAACGAGAATACCTTGAATCTTTTTTATTCTTTCTAATCTTAAGACAACTCTTGAAAGAACTGAATCTTCGATTTGATCCCTTAGGAATACTCGATGAAGTGAATTAAGTTCGTGAAGTATTTGTTTAAACCATAATTCATAAACTTGGTGAACAATGATGAAGAGAGTTTCATCGTGTGCTTCATTACCGAGTTCTTTTGAACGAGGATTTTGAGTGTCTAATAATTTGTTAAGTTCTAAATATTCACCATAGTAGACAGGCTTATTTAAGTTTTGCATATTTGCCTCACTTTAATTATATTACCGGCTGAGTAAAGTCTTTTAAGATATTCAGTGTAGAATACTAATTCTTGGTACTCAAGACTTATACTTATCAACAAATAAGGAAAGTATAAATGTCAGAAAAGTCATTAAATCCTATCGATCCTACTTATATAAAAACTTTAAAGCTTTGTATTTGGACAATTTTCATTCTTATTGCACTTGGTGGAATTGTTCGTGCTACAGGTTCAGGTATGGGTTGTCCCGATTGGCCAAAGTGTTTCGGTGAATATATTCCGCCAACAAGTATTGACCAATTACCGCAAGACTACAAAACGAAATTTGCTGTTTCGGGCAGAAGAGTTGCAGACTTTGATCCCATAAAGACTTGGATTGAGTACATTAATCGCTTATTTGGGGTATGGACAGGCTTTGCACTGCTTGCTCTTAGTTTCTTTTCTTTCAAGTATCGAAAAACAAGAAAAGACATTTTCTGGTCATCTCAGCTGAGTCTTTTTCTTGTTATCTTAAATGGCTGGCTTGGATCTAAAGTCGTATCCACACATCTTGCACCTGGAGTTATCACTGCGCATATGATTTTAGCGGTACTTTTAGTTTTCGCTCTCTTTCATATTAAGAAATTAGTAGGCCTTATACCTGTTGTTGATCGCTCTGTGGAAAACCTTAGAAAATATAAGAACTTTGCACTAATTCTTGTTGTTTTAGTTATGATACAAATTATTCTTGGAACACAAGTCCGTGAGCAGATTGATCACATCACAAATACCGAACCAAATCTCGCCAAGAGTAATTGGCTAGGAAGACTCGATTGGGTCTTCTACATTCATCGAAGTTTTTCTATTGTCTTAGTTCTGTCTTTCTTTAAATTTATTAAAGATGTTCGAGAAACTTTTGCTGATAATGCCTATGTTCAAAAGAGCCTCATCGATATCATGTTATGTCTCTTTGCAGAGATCGCTGCAGGTGTGATCCTCGCTTACTTTGCATTTCCTTCACTCGCAGCTCCTATTCATCTGTTATTTGCTATTATTCTTATTGCAAAATTATATGAATTCTTTGAATTCTTAAGAATGAAAAAGGTTTAGAGAAATTTTATTTTTTATCAGTGAGAAAGGCGACGCCCCATTCGTGAATTGAGATATCATTTTTAGATGCAGGAACTCGATAGATTCCTTTTTGAGGATTCCAGTCTTCACTTGGCTCGTTCTTAAAATGTGACGAGATAATCTTATGTCCCTCTTTCTTAGGAACACTTACAAATACAACTCTTCTAAATGATGAGGGCATGAAGGAACCATTCCACTGAGCAAGCTTTTGTAGTTCAGCATGAGTTTGTGGGTAGACGCAGAATGAGCCACCTGGGTATTTAACTGACCAATAGTCTTCAAAATCTTTAATTTCTCTTTCTTTAAAGCTCATCTCTTTCAGAATCGAAATCATTCGGTCATACAGGTAATCTTTCTTACCGCAAAATCCAGATTTATTTTGAAGGTAATTCTCGTGAGCCTTATAGTCATAATAGAAATAATTATAACTCGCTCCAGTTACGGATAATATCTCGCCTGATTTCTCAAATACCCAGCCATCAGTCCCATGTATGGGGGATGCCGCAAGAAGGTGAGATCTGTTTTTCATTTTTACTTGAAGTCTCTGTTTACCAATGAGGTTGCCATGAATGTATACATTTGGTTTTCCAACGGCAACATTTCCACTGCCAGGGTAGAAGTTATGGTCAGCATATCCATTATTCCACACTGCTGGTCTGTTATACTGAGGCCATCTCATTTGAGCATATCGATGATACCAAGAAGTCTGTGGATTAAACTGATTGGGAAGTATCCTTGGATTATTGAGTTGGTTACAGTGTATGCAGTCATAATTTGATCTCGTTTGACCGAGACATTGAGGAGTCATTGCCAAGCAGCTCGCACCTCCATAAATGGGTGTAACTGTTGGTATCTGTTGATTTTGATTACATAAACCTGCTGGCATCGAAGAAGCAGCTAATGCACTTGCGGGAACCATACATCTAGGATCTTGCATTCTTTGATTGGGTGCCATCATTGATGCATTTATTGATAAAGCTAAAAGAAAAAGAACGAGGAATTTCATTTTTTAACCCATACTTCTTTAAACGTTTGATTTTCTGTAATCACTAAATCAGCTTCGTAGGAACATCCAGATTTGTTAACCGCAGTTAATCTATACTTATTTTTAGGAAGGTCAAATTCAAAAGAGCCACCATGCGGGACTTCTAATTGATAGACGACAGACTTTCCATGAGTCACATAGAGCTGAAAGATTTCTCGACATTTCTTATCTTTACTTAGAATTATCCCCTTTAGGTTTGAGGCATAAGATATCTGAAAAAAAAGAATTGCTAAAAGTAATACTCTCATACATAAATTTTATCTCACGTGTATATAACGCGCAATGCTGTTAAAAAGTTCAGTCAATGTTGACAAAAATAATCAGTGATTGCCGTTTTTTAGCTCTCAATGTATATAAGGTTCACCGTGATAAGAATTTTAGCAATTACCAATATAGCTTTCACACTAATGCTCATTATTTTAGGTGCTTATGTGAAAAATGAAAGTCTCGCTGTCGACTGCACAAGCTGGCCTGTTTGCTATTCTGGTCCATTGAGTACAAATAATTTCTACCCAATGCTGCATAGATTCTTAGCAGGAGTTGTTCTTGTCTTTAATGTGACTCTTTATTTTAAAGTTTCTAAGTCGCATGAAGGCTTTACATATATTAAGAAAGGCTTGTTATATTTAATTGTTCAGTCCGTCTTAGGTGCTTTAAGTGCGACTTTTAAGTTTCCAACAATTATGAATGTCTTTCATCTATTTTTAAGTGTTCTCTATATCATCACTTTTTCGAGATTTATTAATTTAGATCTTAAGACCCTCAAGTTACCAAAGTTTAGCTTAGCTCCGATTAAAGACTTGATTAGAGTTTTGCTGTCACTGACATTTGTGCAAATTCTCTTTGGTTCAGTTCTTAACCACACAACTTCTCGTTCTGTGTGCGGTTTTGGACAAAATCTACTCTATTGCACTGAGTTTGGTCAGAGTCTTATGTGGCCAACAAAAGTAGCGGCCAGACTTCATATGAGTCACCGCTTTCTTGGAATCTTTATTGGCTTGATTGGGTTATTGTTTATTTTTAAGAGTCTAAAATTATACTTTTATTCTTTTCGTTCTAATGCAAAGTCATTTTCTTATCTCTTTCTTGTTTTTATCGCCTCGATGATCATTCATTTCATAGGTGCTAAATATCTATTTGTTCATATAAATGAGGGTTTACCAGCAGTTGTTCACCTTAGTTTAGCTATTGCCATCCTCCTCTCCTTATTTGGGATGTTGGACTTCATCTTAAATAGTGAAAGAAATAGCACTGAGATTATTAAGCCCACTTTACTAGCAGACCTTCTTGAGCTTACAAAGCCAAGGCTAGGACTACTTGTTGTTTCTACAATTTTAACTGGTGTCTTAATATCTGCAGAGTTTGTAAACTTTTTTAAGCTCTTTTTTGGAATGTTCCTTTCTATTTTGATAGTAGCCTCCGCTACAACACTAAACTGCTATATTGAAAAAGATGTTGATGCAAAAATGGAAAGAACAAAGGATCGGGCACTTCCCTCTGGTCGCTTAAATCCTAAATATGCTCTTATTCAAGGTTGGGCTTTAATCGGAATATCAATTCCATTAACAGCTTATTATGTAAACTGGGAAACAGCTCTTCTGGGCCTTATTGCCTTTTTAACCTATCTCTACGCTTATACTCCTATGAAGCGAACTTCACCCTTTGCCTTGTATGTAGGAGCTATTCCTGGAGCTATACCGCCAGTGATGGGAAGAACTCTTGTTGTGGGTGACTTTGATTTAATGGCGCTGTCGCTTTTCGTAATACTTTTTATTTGGCAAATTCCGCATTTTCTAGCGATATCTATCTATCACAAAGACGACTACGCTAAAGGTGGAATAAAAGTTTATTCACATTATTACTCAAAAAATAAGATGACGATTGTAATGTTTGTAACAACATTATTTTTATTTGCAGCTTCACTTTTGCCATATTTTTTAAATCTAACAAAAGTACAATACTTGTATAGTGCATTTATACTTGGTCTAAGCTTTGTAGTACTGGCCTTTATTGGCTTTTTTAAGGATAATAAATTAACCCACGTTACATGGGCCCGGAAATATTTTTGGGGCTCAATTATTTATCTCCCATTATTAATGCTTGCATTAATTTTCTTTAATTAGCTTTGATTGCGATGCAGCAACTTTTTCCTTAGCTAATTTGTGGAAAATATACTAAAAGGAGAGTAAAATTTTTTCGTTAAGTACATATAATTTAGTTTTTTTGTAGAAGGACGGTTCTATGGGGATTTTTTCACCTGTATTAGCAGCTACGACTGCAGTGAACAATAGTCAGATGGGTCTGATTGAAATGATGGCCCCACCTGAGGATATTTCTGTTCACGGAAATTTAATCGATTGGCTATTTGCCTACACAACAGGAATGAATATTTTATTCTTTATCCTTGTTTGTATTGGTCTATTTGGCTTTTCTTGGGTTTATCGAGCAAGTAAGCATCCAAAAGCTTATTACACTTATGGAAATAAGAAGCCTCATATTATGATCGCAACAGCGGTTGGGCTCTCTGTTTTTATCGGTGTCGATATGAACATTACTAGGATCGCGAACAACGATTACGTCAATGTTTTTACGAAATGGCCTAAGGCAGAAGACAATCCAGTAAGAGTTGAAGTTTTAGCTCAGCAATGGGCTTGGCATTTTCGATATGCTGGAAGTGATGGAGTCTTCAACACTGAAGATGATATTGTTCAGTTAAATGATCTGAGGCTACCAATTGATAGAAAGGTTATCCTACAGGTACTTTCTAAAGATGTTATCCACTCTTTATACTTTCCAAATGCTAGAAGAAAAGTAGACGCCATTCCTGGAAGACTCACTAGAATCTGGTGGGAGCCTACAAAGGCTGGGAACTGGGATATTGCTTGTGCTGAAATGTGTGGAACTTACCACTATAGAATGAAAGCTCACCTAACGACTTATTCTCAAGAGGATTTTGGAGATTGGTTAGCTGAGGCTTCAGACAAGGCACTACAAGTTAATGACATTGAAAACCCTGAGTTATTCTGGGGTTGGCAGTGGCAGTGGTAATTAGAATTTAATTTTAGGAGTTAATATATGGCGTTTTTTGAACAGCACATTCATGAGGAGCCTAAGACTTTCTTATCAAAGTATATCTTTTCATATGATCACAAGGTAATTGGTAAGCAGTTCTTATGGTATGGAATCTTTTTCTTAGGTGTCGGTGGAATCATGGCACTTATGATCAGATGGACACTAGCATTTCCAGGGGAAGCTTTTCCTCTTATCGGTGGTCTCTTATTTCCAACAACTAATGGAGTAATACCTCCCGATACCTATGCGATGTTATTTACTATGCATGGAACAATTATGATCTTTTATGCGATAACCCCGATCCTTATTGGAGCTTTTGGGAATTATCTCATACCACTACAGATCGGTGCTCGAGATATGGTTTTTCCACTCCTGAATATGCTTTCATTTTGGATCGCTTTTGTTTCAGCCGCAATACTATTTATATCTCTGTTTATACCACTCGGTGCAGCAGCAGGTGGGTGGACTTCATATCCAACGCTTTCTACCTTAATCGGCTCACCCGGTGCAGGACAGACTTTGTGGGCATTAGCGCTTTTCCTCCTAGGTATCTCTTCAACAATGGGAGCAGTAAACTATATTACAACTATTATTGTCTTAAGAGCTCCAGGTATGGGATATTTTGATATGCCTTTATCAGTTTGGGGATTAGGATTGACAGCGATTCTAAACGCTATTTTTCTTCCAGTCTTAGGGGCAGGTCTTTTACTTCTCATTTTTGATAGAGTTTTTGGAACAACATTCTTTCTTGCTGGAGCAGCGGCTACTTCAGGTACTGGTGATCCGATTCTATTTCAACACGTTTTTTGGATCTTTGGTCACCCAGAAGTTTATATTTTGATTCTACCAGCTTGGGGAATCGTTTCAGACCTTCTTTCTTTCTTTTCTAGAAAGCCAGCGTTTGGGGCCAAGGCAACAGCACTTTCAATGACGTCAATTACAATTCTTTCAACGCTTGTTTACGGTCACCATATGTATACGACTCAAATGAGTCCATTACTAACGCAAACATTTATGACGTTGACGATGACGATTTCAATTCCATCAGCGATCTTTTTTACCAACTGGCTGGGAACACTGTGGAAGGGTTCTATTAAGTTCCCAACTCCTATGGTTTTCTCTCTTGGTGTTGTTTTCGTTTTTGGTCTTGGTGGTTTAACTGGGCTTTATCTTGCTACAGTTACAACAGATTTATATCTACATGATACTTACTTTGTTGTTGGTCACTTCCATTACACGATGGCCGCGTCTGTTTTACTTGGTGGTTACGCCGCCATTTACTTTTGGATGCCTAAGATGTTTGGAAAAATGCTTAACGAAACTCTTGGTCATATTCACTTTTGGCTTACTTTCTTAGGTCTCAACGGTGTTTTCATGGGAATGATGATTGTAGGTTATGGTGGTATGCACAGAAGAATCTATAATCCGTTTGTATATGAATTTCTTGAAAAGTTAATACCTATTAATACTTTTGTAACCTGGTCAGCAATTGTCATGGGACTTGCTCAGATCTTCTTTGTGTATAACTTTGTCTATACAATCTTCTTTAAGAAGGAAAAAGCTGAGGCAAATCCATGGGGTGTTGGTACACTAGAGTGGACGATTCCATCTCCTGCACCAGTTTATAACTTTAAGGAGATCCCTGTCGTGAAGTGTGGGCCACATGAATTTGGTAACCCAGCTTTAACTGGTGATAGAGATTTTCAATATCAGACAGAGGAAATACCGGCAACGTAATGGAAATGGCAAATAATGGACCACATTTAGAAAGAAGAAAAGCAGTATCATCTATTGGCATGATTATACTTCTTGTGTCTTTTGCTATGCTGTTTGCTTCATTGTTGCTGGGCTACACAGTCTTTCGTTTAACTAACGAAGTGTGGCCACCTATGGGAATGGAAATGGTTCCAATTACACTTCCATTTCTAAGTACTCTTGTAATCGCAGCAAGTTCTGTTGCTTACATGAATTTTGAAAAGGCTTATAGCGCTGGCGAGAGTAAGCTAACATCGAGAAAAGTATCATACTTCATGACTCTCTTTCTTGGTTTAGCATTTATGGCCGTTCAGTTTGAGTTATGGGCACAGATGGCAGATATCGGACTATATGTCTCAGCGGGTATCTTCCCATCGCTACTTTATACTTTAACTTGGGTCCATGCGGCTCATATAGTTATGGCAATTCTAGCATTATTGCTTTTATTGCCATCAGTTTTTAAAGAACATTCGGACACGAAGATCATATGGATTCTAAATATAGGAAAGTTTTGGCACTTTCTGGGAGTCATTTGGTTAATTATGTTCGTTGTTATTTTTGCATTTTAGAGATTTATAGATCGAGGACTATTATGAAAAAAATTATTTTAGCTCTAACAACAATAATTACCCTTCTTGGACTTGGGTCATGTAGTGCGGAAAAGCACTTTCATGAAGCTAAGGTCTTTGCTGGAGGACTTTACGTTGAAGCTGACACTCTTAATAAAGGAAAGGCTCTTTACACTGAGTATTGTATGGCCTGCCACGGAGTTGAAGGTAATGGTAAAGGTGTAGCAGCAAAAGCTATGAAAGTTCCACCGAGAGATTTTACTTCAGGAATTTATAAATTTGGTGAAGTTGTTGCTGGTGAACTTGTGCACGATAACCATATCGCAAAACTTCTTGATAAGGGACTAAACGGAACAGCAATGCTTCCTTGGGATCTTAACGACGGTCAAAAATTTGCTCTTATTCAATACATTAAAACCTTTGCCCCAGAAGTTTGGGAAGGAAAAGATAAGAAGCTTGGTGAGCAAATTGTCGTTAAAAAAGACCCTTACGGTATGGCACATAGAGAAGCTGCTATTGAAGCAGGTAAGAAGATTTACCACGGTGAAGCTGCATGTTGGACATGTCACAGAGCTTACGTCTCAAGAGAAGAGCTGGCTAAGTTAACAGATTCTGATGTTTCAGATATTGAAGATGATGCTTTTACAGTTAAACTTCAAGAAACTGAGTGGGGATTTAAAAATGTACCACCAGATTTTACTTGGGATCATGTAAGAAGTGCTAACAACGTAGAAGATTTATATGTGAGACTGAATGCTGGTGTAGCAGGAACAACAATGCCTAGCTGGAAAGACGTCCTTGAGGATGATCAAATATGGGCAGTCGCTCACTATGTAAAATATCTTATGGAAACAAAAGATAAGCCTTCACGTAAAGAAATATTAAACGTAGCGAAGTAAGAGAGTAGAGTTGAAAACAGCAGTTGCTATAAGAAGAGATTCAAATTTTTTAGAGAGAGTTGTATTTAGCAAAGCTTTCTGGGTCGTTTTTATTTTTTTTGGCTTTGCAGTGCCGGTTTACAAGTCTCTGAACAGAGAACTTCCGGCACCTCTGCCTGTTCTAAAGCAATTGCCAAATTTTGAGCTTACAAATAGTTTTAATAAGCCTTTTGGCTCTAAAGACTTAGATAATCGAATTTACATAGCAAACTTTATTTTTACAAATTGCCCATCTTCTTGCTTGAGGCTAACTGCAGAAATGCAAAAAATTCAAAAGAGAGTTAGAGGGCTAGGGAAAAAAGTTGCACTTGTCTCTTTCTCCGTTGATCCGATTACTGACACTCCAGAAGTACTATACAAGTATGCAAGAAAGAGACATGCTAATCCACATGTATGGACATTTCTCACGGGTGAAAAAGATAAAATGAAGAGTGTGATTATATCAGGTTTTGACGTACCTATGGGAGAGCTTGAAGAGGTTGAGGGACTTCTCGATGGCAACTCTGTGACGATGTTTGATATTGCACATACTGAAAAATTTGTTCTTGTAGACGATAAAGGAAATATTCGTGGGTATTATGATTCAACAAAAGACTCTATCAACCAACTGATGATTGATGTAGGTTTGTTAGTTAATCGTAACGAATATTACACTGCAAGTAATTAATACTACTACTCTGATTAGGTTTACTAGAGTTGTTTAAATTTTTAAGTTATAATAAAAAAAAATTAAGGAATGGTTTATGTCAGATTCAACACATCACAGTCATAAAAAGTTTTATATAATAATCTTTTTTGCTCTTGCTGCCCTTACGGGTCTAGAGCTTTGGATTCCTGAACTAGAGAACGCGACAAAAGTCTTTAAAACGAGTTCTCTGATATTGCTAGCTGTAGGTAAGGCTTTCTTGGTAGCATATTTTTATATGCATTTAAATGAAGAGAAAGCTTGGTTAAAGTTTATTGCAGCAATACCTATTTCTGCGGCAATTTATGCAGCAGTCGTAATACTAGAATCAATATACAGATAAGAAGGCCTAAGATGAAAGCTAAAACAAATCAAATAGAAACAACAGTAAGTGCATCACCTTTAGAATCAATCGAGACTACACAGGCATCTTTTGAAACTTGGTGGATTATCGTTTTTCTTGTTGTTGCACTAGTTGTTCTTAAGTCTTTTATTTATATCAAGGACGATAAGAGGCACGGTAAGTAGGTCTACTTAGTTGCTTATATACTCCATCGTAATAATTCTATCTCTGAGTTTTATTTTATCTAAAACTTCAAATCCTTTAAAAACTTGAGCAAACACAGTGTACTTCCCGTCAAGCTCTTCACTTGCTTTTAGAGTGATAAAAAACTGAGAGTCAGCGCTATCTATATCGTTAGCTCTTCTTGCCATTGAGACGCTTCCACGAATATGTTTTAAATCACTTAATTCAGCTTTTAATCTCATGCCTGAACCTCCCGCCAGAGATCCATCAGGAGAGCCTGTTTGAATAATAAAGTCATTAACAACTCTATGAAATTCTAAACCATCATAAAAACCATCTCTTATTAACTTAATTATACGTTTGGAAGTGTTTGGAGCTTGTTTGATATAGAACTTGAGCTGTAGTTGGCCATGAACAGTCTTGATTATAGCTATTGAATGAGACAATCCGTGCTCATCGTAAGCATGGTTTTCATGCTCAACAGAAGCTTTATCTATCTCATTACTCTTAATTTCATCTTTTAAAGATTTATTCTGGCATGAGGTAATAAAAAAAGTAGAGAAAAACAATAATATGTATCGGAAAATCTGTAATTTAGTCATGATTTTATTATACTTTCAAAAAAATATATAAAAAATGATCTTTTTTATTTTTTTGTGTTGACATATGTCCCATTAAAACATAAATTCCTTCTCACCTTAGAAATTAAGTTTTGAAGAAATGTCTTGCGGGGGTGTAGCTCAGTTGGGAGAGCACTTGCTTTGCACGCAAGGGGTCGCAGGTTCGACTCCTGTCATCTCCACCATTTAAACATTTCTTTGGTCGCTCTTTGACATTTGAATAGAAAGTAAAAGTTTTGTTGCCTTCGGGTAGCGAAAAAAGATGAGAAGAAAACCAATTGAATT
>DDIK01000127.1:2610-3971 GCA_002338505.1 Bacteriovorax sp. UBA1852 | reverse complement strand
ATTTTGTGCTGATATTTTGACCATCTGAGAAACTTCATCAAGAGTTGAAGCAGTTTCCTGAATTGCTGATGCTTGACCTGAGGACATCTCGTTGACCTTACCTGACATTTCATTCAATTGATTAACAAAGTTAAATGTCCTACCTGCACTAGATCTTAAGCCTTCAATAACATTGAGAAGTTGCTTGTAAAGCTTTGAAACAATGAATGTTGAAACGACTATACAGAAAACAAAAGCAAAAATTAATGTCATATAAAACATTTTTTGAAGCGCCAAAATTTCACTAAAAGCGTCTTCTGGCAACATTGAGACAACTATCCCCCACCCCATACTATCTAAGAATCTTCTATTTTGAATTTTTCCATACGAATAGAGTTTTTCTTCATGATGACCTGAATAATCAGAGTAAACACCTGTTCCTTTCTTACCTTCTTTGAGATTATTTAATACTTCGCTATTGTTATCAAAAAGATTTTCTTTCAAAAGGACGTTATAGTCTTTTACAAGTTTAGCCTCTTTTGAATCACCAGTAATTCTTAGAAGTGATAGAGGAAGACCTTTTTTATTAATTATTTCGACCTCAGCGGACTGCATTCCATTAGAAGCGAGTACAGAATGTAAATCTTTCATTTCATTCTCAAGCCATCTCACTCCTGTAAAAGCAGTTAAAACAGCAATAGGATCACCATACTCATCTTCCACCATTGTAGAAAAATGCATACCGGCCCTATCACTTCCATAGAGTTTAGTTGCTATATCATTAACGTGAATATCAGAAGTGTAGGCGCCAAATATTTTCTTCTTAAAGTTTTCAGTATAATTACCGCCGACGGTATTCTTATACCATTCAGCGTCTGCAAAAGAGTGAGTTTTTAGAAATTCTGAATTTAGTTTCTTCCCTTCAGAATCAATCGTACTACTTGTCACAACATTTCCTTTTAGGTCAACAAGAGCTAGATAATCAATGTCTGGAAATAGTGTAACTAATTCATTAAGAATAAAGTTAGCCTCTTCTTTTTGAGAGAGATCTTTAAGAGCTTTATTTCTAGCGAAAGCTTGAACGTTATTATATTTACCATAGTAAATTTGGGATATACTCGATGATAAATTTTCAAAGTATAAATTGAATCCGTCGATAGTTGCTTGTTTCTGTTCACTTATACCTTTTTCAAATTGAAAAAGAACAGCGGCGGAAAAGAGTATAACCATTCCAATTGAAATAAAGTATAGTTTGGTTTTTAGCTTGAAATTTACTTTGGCCTTCGACATTTTGGTCGCTCCTTAATTCATCATATGACTTCTATCGATTATAATATCGGATGGAGATTGGTTAAACTTAAAGTTTTTTTAATTAAAAGACT
>DDIK01000127.1:1004-2408 GCA_002338505.1 Bacteriovorax sp. UBA1852 | reverse complement strand
TTAAAGTTTTTTTAATTAAAAGACTCAAAAAACAATGTTTAATTTTCTTAACATTTCAAACTCATGATGCCTTCTTATTTGATGCTCCAACTTCCTCTTCACCATAAAGGTAGGTTGTAAAATAATTAATCATTTCATTCCAATGTGTATTCTCTTTTTTCACAATTGAAAAACCAAACTTTCTACTTGCTTTAGACCATTCTTTATTAAGCTTGAGTTTTATAGATGTTTTGTCAGCTAAATCAATTATTATATTGTAATATTGTGCTCCATCAATCTCATAATCTGAATAGAGACTTAATCCACTACTTGAGACATCAAGTACAGAAACAGGCACAACTCTCTCATCAGTAATTATTCTAGCGCTTAAATTCACAAAGAATCTTTGATCTGCTCGTTTAGCCATTATTTCATCATAACTTGAAGTCATATTTTGAATGAAATTATCTCTTTCATAATAGTTTTTGACGATACTTTTTTCTTTATCCTCTAGCTCATCGATGACATGACTCAATTCCGTAAATAAAGACTTAATTTCATCCGTGGTAAATATATGCTTAGTTAAAAGTTGATATTTTGGAAGAGTTAAATCACATATATTTTTCCAAGGAGTTAGTTTTGCATGTTCATAAACGCTTTTATCCATAGGACTATTTCGATAAACCTTATGTGTCTCCTCTAGCTGCTCCGTTAAGTCTGTGTACATTGATACACTTTTTAAGTTATTAACCCCATCATATTTTTTAACTTCTCCAAGTTGTTTAAATAGATAAATATCTTCATAGAAAGATTGAACACTTTTTCTTATCGAAATCACAGCATATTTTGCTCCAATTATTTCACGTGCATAGTAATTGCAATAACAGGTCAGTGGAATAAATACGCCGCGGCTTCGAGAGCGCCATTCTTCTTTTACAGTTAATGCACCAATCTCTACGATGCGAGCACCATTCTTTCGTAAAAAACTAATATCTTGATACTCTTCTGTTGGAAGACCTAGCGAGTTATCAATAACAAGTGAAACTGTTGCGATGACTTCATCATCATTCATGGCTATCATAACAAGAGTTGTGGGCAAGAGATTAAACTTTGTCGTCTTTATAAAATCATCACTCTTAGTCATCCCAAGTCGTTTATAATTGTCTTGAACAAGTTTAAAGGCCTGGAGATATTCATCATATGTTTCGGCAACTTTATACCGAACATTTCTCAATGGACCATCAGTATAATTAAGATCTGCTTTATAAAGCATACGAGTATGCCTCGCACGTATAGGTGCAGGTAAGAGCTTTATAAATTTCCAAAACAGTATTTTCAAGTTTTTCATAAATACCTGATCGGAAGAGTTGGAAATAAAGTTAAATAAAAAATTAAAAAAGGCTCACATTGTGAGCCTTTTTTTTT
>DDIK01000127.1:0-793 GCA_002338505.1 Bacteriovorax sp. UBA1852 | reverse complement strand
TTTTTTTTTGATAATTTATT
This sequence comes from Bacteriovorax sp. UBA1852, assembly GCA_002338505.1. Classification (GTDB taxonomy): domain Bacteria; phylum Bdellovibrionota; class Bacteriovoracia; order Bacteriovoracales; family Bacteriovoracaceae; genus Halobacteriovorax_A. Next base: position 773 of record DDIK01000127.1, on the reverse strand, counting down.
TTAATTTATTTATGCTGATTCTATGTCTTTCTTATTCTTTAACGAATCTGAAGCATTATTCTTTTTGACTTCTTTCTTAGGTCCCTCTTTTACTTCTGGTTTAGAAATACCTTTAATTGAGTCCGTTGTAACGATGATTTTATTGGCCTTGTCGTTTCCAGGTACATCGTACATAACTTCAAGCATTGTTTGCTCTAAAATTGCTCTAAGCCCTCTAGCTCCTGTCTTTCTTTGAAGTGCAATTCTTGCAACTTCTCTAAGAGCTTCTTCTTCGAACTCGATTTCAATACCGTCGTACTCAAAGAGTCTCTGATATTGTTTAGTAATCGCGTTCTTAGGTTGCGTAAGAATTGATAGAAGTGCATCTTCATCTAATTCCTGTAAAAGAGCGTTAACTGGTAATCTACCTATAAACTCTGGAATAAGGCCAAAGCGAGATAAATCTTCTGCTTCAATTCCACCTAATTTCTCAACAACACTTTGCTCGACTTCTTTTGGATCAGATGAAACTAGTCCCATCGGTCTCTTTGTGACTCTTCTTTCAATAATCTTATCAAGGCCTACGAATGCACCTGCAACGATGAAGAGTATATTCTTGGTATTAACCTGAATAAACTCTTGCTGTGGATGCTTTCTACCACCTTTTGGAGGAACAGAAGCGACGGTTCCCTCAACAAGCTTTAAGAGAGCTTGCTGAACACCCTCACCAGAGACGTCTCTGGTAATCGATGGATTTTCAGACTTTCTAGCAATCTTATCGATTTCATCAATGT
>DDIK01000094.1 GCA_002338505.1 Bacteriovorax sp. UBA1852 | reverse complement strand
GCCAACACCTTTGCAAAGAACCTTAAGGGAATTATTGATAATGCCTTCTAAGAAATTCAAATATGATCAGATTGATTTTTTAATAAATGAAGTAGTTGATAATAAAGAAGCAATAATTCTTTTACCTGATTGTTTTATTGAAAAAATCTTTATTGAAAAGTTTCTAGCGAAGCTTAATCTTAAAATAATCAAGAAGAGCTCGCTTGAGTTAAGTCTCGATTGGATTGAAAATAACATCTTAAGCTATGATATGTTTTCAGATGGGGAAGGATATGTTTTCTACGATTTAGATAAATTAAAAAAGAAGTCCCTAGAGATGCTTAGTGAAGTAGATTTTACCATTTCACAAAAGAAGATCTTTTTTACAACTTCATCAAGTGTTAATAAGAGTCTTTTGAAGTTACCTCTGTTTGATGCTTTAAATATTTTTGAGCTCATGGCCCCAAAGTTTTGGGAGACAAGAGTCTATATCGAAACCTTTGCATCTCATTACAAAATGCCATTACCCAATGATGTTGTGTCCTATATTTCTCAAGCATGTGAGCAGACTCCTGAGAATATATTTGAAGCAGTGTCGTTACTTCATTCATTTTCCTCAAATGGCGAGGGAGTTGACCTCGCAATGGCGAAGAAGACGCTCAAAGTCGGCCATATTGATAATTTTGCTCTGGCTGATATGTTCAACCAGAAGAGTATGAAAGCTTTTTATCGCTCGTTATTGATGGTCGATAATGATTTCCAGGTATTTCGTTCTTTCTTTGTCTTCATTCAAGGTCATATATCAAAGGTTATTGATCCTAGTTATCTTGATAAGAAGCCTAAGCATTCAAAATATGACCAAGGAATTAAGGGCGCGAGTCGTAAGTGGAGCCAAGATGAGTTGATAAGCTTGATGAGATTCTTTACAGAGTTAGAGATATTGGCGAAGTCTAAAAGTATTAGTTTAAGAGATAAGATTAGACTTCAATATTTAAAGAATTAGAATATAGAAACTAAAAAAGCGAGAGCTAATAAAATCAGGTCTCGCTTTTTAATATGACAGCAACGTCTTTAAAGAAGTTGTGTAAATTAAATTTTATTAACTTGAGAAGCTAGTCTAGAAGTTCTTCTTGCAGCAGTATTAGACTTAATAATACCTTTCTTCGCTAGTCTATCAAGTAACTTTTGAGTACTTAAAAGAAGCTTAGAAGCTAATTCTTTGTTACCCTCAGTAATTGCATTTCTTGTATTTTTGATCGCAGACTTAACAGCTGATCTTTGTGCTGTATTTCTTGCGCTTCTAACTTCTGTTTGTCTTGCTCTTTTCTTTGCAGATTTGTGGTTTGCCACAATCGACTCCTACGTTTGACTTATTTACAAAATTGAAGACCATTTATATGGATTTTTCTGCTCTTTGGCAACCTTTTTTTCATTTTTTCACAGTAGCTATGTCTTTTTTGTCATACTAGACGTATCCATCAGAAGTTTATATGATCAGGCGATTTCAAATAGTTAGTACGAAGGGGGAATGAGATGTCAATTCAGTCAATTGGTGTTATTGGTGCTGGTCAAATGGGACGCGGTATTGCCCAGGTAGCGGCCATGAATAACTTTAAAGTTTGTTTATATGATATTAGTGAGGAAGGACTTCAATTTGGTCTAGATTTTATAAAAAAACAACTAGATAAAGGAGTTACCAAGGGTAAGTGGGATGAGACTTTCGTTTCTAATACTCTGGCGAATATTACAAAGTCCAGTGAACTTTCGTCCCTGAGTGATGCAGAACTAATTATAGAGGCTGCTACAGAAAATAAGAAAATTAAGTTTGAGATATTTAAGCAATTAGATGAGATTGCAAAAGATGGAGCTATCCTAGCATCTAATACTTCTTCTATCTCTATAACTGAAATAGCTGCTGTTACAAAAAGACCTCAAAGTGTAGCAGGTATGCACTTTATGAATCCAGTGCCGGTGATGAAACTTGTCGAGACTATCACGGGGCTGGAAACTAGTGAGGAAACAATTTCAGCTGTTGAAGCAGTCGCAGAGCAAATGGGAAAAACTGTTGTAAGGGCAGATGACGTAGCTGGCTTTGCAGTAAATAGAATCTTGATGCCAATGATTAATGAGGCTTTTTATACACTATATGAAGGTGTTGCAAATGCTAAGGGTATTGATGATGCTATGAAGCTTGGTTGTAATCAGCCTATGGGTCCACTTGAATTAGCAGACTTTATAGGTCTCGATACTTGTTTGGCAATTATGGAAGTACTTCATGAAGGACTTGGCGATACAAAATATCGTCCATGCCCATTATTAAAGAAATATGTAACCGCAGGTCGCTACGGTAGAAAAGTAGGAAAGGGTGTTTATGAATACTGAATATGAAACATTGAATATAGAGAGGTCACAAGATCTATTAACTCTTACTATTAATAGAGAGAAGAGCTTAAACGCATTAAATTCTCAAGTACTTATGGAGCTCAAAGACTTTTTGACCTCTCTTAATGAGAGCGTTGAAGATTTACGTGGAATGATAGTTACTGGTGCAGGTGAAAAAGCTTTCATTGCCGGCGCAGATATTGTTGAAATGAGCGATATGAGTGTTGATGAAGCACATGACTTTGCTACTCTCGGGCAAGAAGTGACATTTCTTTTTGAAGAATTACCATTTCCTGTTATTGCTTGCGTGAATGGTTTTGCACTTGGTGGTGGCTGTGAAATGGCCATGAGTTCAGACTTTATCTATGCAACAGAGACGGCAGTCTTTGGGCAGCCAGAAGTAAAACTAGGACTTATTCCTGGATTTGGAGGAACACAGAGACTAGCTAAGCTTATTGGTAGAAATAGAGCAAAGGAAATTGTCTACACAGGAAGAAATGTAAAGTGTGATGAAGCGCTCGAGCTTGGACTTGTTGTTAGAAAGTTTTCTTCTAAAGATGAAATGATTAAAGAGGCGTTCACGACTCTAGAAAAAATATCAAAGAATTCTCCTTTGGCCGTATCAATTTCAAAAGCCGCTATGAATGCAGGAAATGATCTTACTAATGAAGAAGGCTTAGGAATCGAAGCTAAGCATTTTTCTGATCTCTTTGATTCATACGATATGAAAGAAGGAACGAAGGCATTTGTTGAAAAGAGAGCACCAGAATTTAAAGGAAATTAAGGAGTATATATGTTATTAAGTGACTATCAAGAATTAAGAGACCTCGTATCAAGATTTGCAGATGAGGCCGTTGCGCCTCTAGCTGCTGATATTGATAAGAATGAAAAGATCCCAACTGAGCTTATAAAACAACTCGGAGAAAATGGGTTTCTAGGGAGTTACATTCCTGAAGAATATGGTGGAGCAGGCATGGATTACACGTCTTATTCACTTATTGTTGAAGAAATCTCAAGAGCGTGTGCTTCCACTGGTGTTCTTGTTTCAGCACACACTTCTTTATGTGTATGGCCTATATTGGCTTTTGGTAATGAAGAGCAAAAAAAGAAATACCTTCCAAAACTTGCTTCAGGTGAACACATTGGTTGTTTTCTCTTAAGTGAGCCAAATGCTGGATCTGATGCAGGTTCATTAACGACGTACGCTGAAGATAAAGGCGATCATTACGAAATTACTGGTATGAAGAATTGGATTACCAATGGTAAAGAGGGAAACATCGCAATTTGCTTCGCAAAAACAGAGAAAACAGATAACTATAAAGGCATATCTGCTTTTATTGTTGAAACAGACTCACCTGGGTATGAGATTGTAAAAATTGAAGAAAAGCTAGGAATTAAAGGTTCGTCGACAGCACAAATTGCTCTTGATAAAGTTAAGGTTCCAAAGGAAAACTTACTTGGAAAAGAGAAGAAGGGTTTTTCTATCGGGATGGCAACTCTTGATGGTGGTAGAATTGGTATTGCTTCTCAGGCGCTAGGTATTGCTGAAGCGGCTTTTAGATATGCTAGACAGTATTCAAGTGAGAGAATTCAATTTGGAAAACCAATATCGAGCCTTCAGGCAATTCAGTTTATGCTTGCAGATATGAGTACAAAGATCGCTGCATCGCGACTACTCATTTGGGAAGCGTCAAGACTTAAAGATAATGAAAAGCCATATTCTTTAGAATCTGCACAAGCAAAGCTATTCGCTGCGGAAGCTGCAATGTGGATTACAACGAAAGCAATTCAGGTCTGTGGTGGAAATGGTTATACTAAAGAATACCCACTTGAAAGGTACTTCAGAGATGCAAAGATTACTGAAATTTATGAAGGAACATCTGAGATCCAGCGCGTTGTAATTGCAGCAAATGAACTGAAGAAGAATAAGTAATTCTTGTCGTCAGAAGTCAAGTTTGATATCAATACAAGCTAGATAATATATTTTAGGAGGGTTTTAAGCCCTCCTTTGTAATTTTTTGAGGTTATCACCTTGTTAAAAAAAATCTTGGAGAAAGTAGGCATGGCAAAAAAGAAAGCGGCTAAGAAAAAGACTGCTAAGAAAACTACGAAGAAAAAAGTCACTAAGAAAGTAGCAAAGAAGACTGCTAAGAAAGCAGCGAAGAAAACGGCTAAGAAAGTGACGAAGAAAACGGCCAAGAAAGCTGCAAAGAAAGTCGCTAAAAAAACAGCGAAGAAAGCGGCAAAGAAAGTTGCTAAAAAAACGGCAAAAAAAGTAGCAAAGAAAGCTTCTAAAAAAGTAGCAAAGAAAGCTGCCAAAAAAGTAGCAAAGAAAGCTGCTAAAAAAGTAGCAAAGAAAGCTGTAAAAAAAGTAGCAAAGAAGGCTGCGAAAAAAGTAGCTAAAAAGGTTGCCAAGAAAGCTGAGAAAAAAATAGAAAAGAAAATAGAAAAGAAAGTAGAAAAAAATAATGCTAAATCAACAAAGAAAACGCAAAAGGTTGATGCAAAAGCAAAGAAGTCTTCTAATAAACAAGAAGAGTTAGAGTTCTCAAAGAAGGAAGAGGCTAAAGTTCTTGGAGAAGTAAAGAATGTCGTAGCCGAAGAAGTTGAGCTTCTGTCTGAAGACCATTCTTTAAAAGAAATTTTTGATGCTATTCAATCGATAGATTTCTTTATTTCGGATACAGATGATTGTGTTGTTAAGGGATGTGAGAATCCAGCAACAACATTAGGTTACTGTCGATATCACTATATTGAGAGTTGGAAGACGATCAAAAGAAAGCAGTCAATTTTAGAAGAAGGAAAGCTTCAACAATTTGTTGAAGAACTTGTTGCCAAGTACCCGTTAACTTTTGTTGAAAATGTTCTTAGTGACCTTGAAGATGAGAAGTCCTTTGTTCAAGTTTTAAATGAATTAAATATCGAAGCTGATGAGAGCTTTGACGATGTTGATGATCTTGATGTTGAAGACGATCAAGACATGGCATTTGAAACGAAGAGTTCCGTTAGAGCAATAACAGAAGAAGATTAAAATCATAAGAAATTCAAAATTTATAAAGAGGGGATAGTTAAACTATTCCCTTTTTTTTTGAATTAATTCCAAAAAAGTGCAACAAAATATTGCCTTAGCAAACTTATCAACTCTCTAAACTTTAAACACGTAGCTGCGGAGATTCTTTGCTTTTAGGGTAAATTATCAAGAATTTCATCTGTTTAAGTTGTCTACTTAGTTGATAGCTATTTTCATCTTTTCATAGATCACCAAAGTGATAATCTTGGATCATCAACCGAGGAGAGTTTATGAAGCGTTATTATTTTGTATTCTTATTTACTGTTTTAGTTTTTATTGGACCCAATGCAAGTGCTCAAATGAAGGGAAATATAGGTACCCCTAGAATAGTTAATGGAAAAGCCGTTATCAAAGGTTGGGCATGTTTTAAAGGTTCAACTAGACAAGTTAATGTTCATTTCTATGCTGGTACAAGCAATAAGAATAGAAAGTTTTTAGGATGGACGAGAGCTAACCGTGGGAGCGAGTCTGGTGTAAAGAGAGCTTGCTCATCAAAAGGAAATCATAGATTTCAATATACCCTTTCAGATTATAAGTTAAACAAATTTAAAGGTCAGAAAATTTGGGCGTTTGCAATAAGGCCTAATAAAGCTCTTGGGCATTCTGGTGTTAGAACCATCCCATTACCACCAGAAGAAACTTATAGTATTTCGAAGGTATCTGAATCATACGTTAAATCACAGAGAGCTGATTTTGATTATGAGAGAAAGGCTGACTTTAACAATGACGGAGTTCTCGATATTGTACAATGCCAAGGGACTCCAAAAAAGACCAAAAATGGTAGAACAAGGTTTCATCATCAATATGAGAAAAATGTAAGTATTAAGATTATAAATGGTAAAACTAGAAAGCAGATGTACTCTTATAGTTTTGAAGGGTTCAAGAGAGATGCAAGACATACACGTAGAATAATTAACACCTCTTGTGAGATTGCTTTTCTTGAGAAGAATAAGCCATCTGTTGTTATCGGTAGTCATTTTGAGAATTACTACAATAATAATAAGAATGCACCTAAGTATAGAGCCGCTCCTCAGAGAATTATTCTTAATCAAAATGGCAGACTTCATGGGCAAGTTATTAAGCATAGTAATAAAAATTACTTATCAGTAACAAAAGATGTAAAGTGCCAAACTATCGATCATCATAGAGTATCTGGGGGAAGTTATTGTTTCTTTTCATCTTATCCAACATTTGAATATCCAAATAAGAGGGCTGGAGTTACTTTTACAAGTCTTTTAAGGTTTACAAGAAATGGGACGAGATTAGGAGTAAATGACCTGACGAAGAAAGTCGGATTACCATGGGACGGAGTTCGAGGTACAAATGTTGCAAAGTTTCCAAATCTTCATAACGGTCCTCACTACGGTAAAAGAAGAGAGAATGCGAACGTCATTAGTGGAGACTTTATAGACTATAGAAACAATGGAACTTACGATCTCTTTGTTGTTGGGCAGCACATGAGCTTTTATCAATTTAAGATGGTTATCGACACAAGACAACAGTTTGGTTTTAAGTTTACAAAAACATATCTCACAAGACCTTCCGCTAAAGGTGGGCCAACTGAATATACAAAAGTAAGAGCATTCCCTGACTCTATATCTAAGAAGTGTATTTATGTATCAGGAGAGGGAAAAAGTATTGCTGGAAGTATTAATTATGTAGACGATCACTTAAGATGTTATAAGAATTCTAAGTGGGTCAAGGTAAAGGTACCTGGCAACTTTACAAGTAATAGTTATAACGCTCAGTTTGTTGAAAAAGGAAAGTCTGTGCTTATAAGAACGAAGAAACGTCATCATACAAAGTTTGATAAGAATTTTACTTATTTCGAAATGGATTGATTGATATGTGGGTCACTCAGTGGCCCACAATATCTAGGAATCTAATAGAGTTTTCTTTAACACACTCTCTACTTCTTTTTTTAGATCTTCAATATTTCCAGAGTTATCTATTATAAAATCAGATTTTAACTTTTTTTCTTCTATTGAAATTTGTTTCTCTAAAATATTCTCAGCAAGTTCTTGTGAACTATTGTCCCTATTCATAAGTCGCTTGATCTGAGTTTCCTTACTTGCATATACAACTATTGAACAGTCTACCTTCTTATCTAGTGCTTTCTCAAATAAGAGTGGTACATCATAGATGATGTATGAATAGTCTTTATAAGAATGAACTGCTTGTAGAAACTTTTCAGGAAGCTTTGCATATATATGAGTTTCAATGTCTGCTTGCACATGTTTATCAGAAAAGAAGTGCTCTCGAAGCTTTTTAAAGTCGACTTGATTGTTACTTACCGTATTTGGGTAGGTCTTATGAATATAGTCAATTGTATCCTGATCCGCATAAATACTTTTCACAAGTTGATCTGCGCATATAACTGCATGTCCTTGCTCTGAAAGTATTTTAGATACTGTCGACTTTCCTGTTGCTATACCGCCAGTTAGTCCAACAATAGGAACTTCAACATTATATAGGCGAGTTGTATTATCTTGAGTTATATATTCATCTTTAAGCTTCATGTTATTCACTTTTCTCATATGACTTTACTTCCTGCCAAAGAGATTCAAGTTCAGCCTGGCTACTTTCACTGATTTTTATATTTTTCTTCTTCGCTATATCTTCAACTTGATTGAAACGTTTCTTGAATTTTAGGTTCGCTTGTCTAAGGCAAACTTCTGGATCTATATCTAAGTGTCTCGCTAATTGTGCCATTGAAAAGAGAAGATCTCCCATTTCTTCATTAACTCTTTCTTTATCGATAGGCCTTTGAGGAGTTAGCTCTTCTTTGAGCTCTTGCCATTCCTCTTCAACTTTATAGAGCACTTGGGAGTGATCTTCCCAGTCAAAATTAATTTTATTAGTTTTCTTACCGATTTTATAAGAGCTAGTGAGTGACGGAAATGACAGGAGGTCATGACCTATTTCATAGTTTCTTTGTGGCTTATTTTCACGCTCGCTTGCTTTAATTTTCTCCCAATTATCTTTGATTCCCTTTATTGTATTATCTTTCTCATCACCAAAGACATGAGGATGTCTGCGAATCATCTTTTCTTTTATTGATTTCACAACATCTACTAATTTAAACTTTTCTTTTTCCTGAGCTAATTGAGAGTGCAACACGACTTGAAGGAGAATATCTCCCAGCTCATCACGCATCTCGTTATAGTCTTGCTCCTCAACACTGTGAGAGAACTCATATGATTCCTCGATGAGATACTTAAGTAAACTTTGGTGAGTTTGCTTAAGATCCCATGGACAGCCTTCTTTTGGGTCTCTTAGCTTTGCGACAACGTCATAGAGTTCTGTGATTTCTGCTTTGAGATCTTCCATTGAAATCGCTCCTATTTCCCTTATTCTTCAGGGCCATGTATACTTATTTTTACGATTTTAGTATAACTAAAGTCGATTAATAATTTAACTAAATAAGCGCAATTATGAAAAATGTTGAAATTACAGGCAACCATATAACAATCAATGTTCGAGATAATTGTCGAAATGTTGACTGGGGTCATAAGAATGTCATTAAGATTCTTAAGAGATCCCTTGCGAGTCTAGAGAAGTTGATTTATTCAAATGCGACTATAATCACTAAGAAAAATAATAAGAAATTCTCAATAGATCTCCTCTTATGCGGAGACTTGAAAATGAAGAGCTTAAATATTGGATTTAGAAGTAAGAATAAGACGACCGATGTTCTCTCTTTCCCACTTTATCACTCCTTGAGAAAAGGTAGTGATGAGTTTGTCATTCCTGGTGAGCTATCATTAGGGGATATCATTATCAGTAGAAATATTGCTAAGAAGCAAGCCAAAGAGTTTGGTTTAAAAATAGAAGAAGAAGTTATACACTTATTTGTCCATGGACTTTTACATCTACTCGGTTATGACCATGAGGTCTCAAAAGAAGAGGAAATAATCATGGAAACATTAGAGAAGAAAGTACTTACAAATATTAGGAATTCATAATGGAGCAAAGTTTAAAAATCACTCTTGAAGAGAAAACTAGTGAAATGAAAGGTTATGCTGAAAAGCTTGCTAACCTGAGGAGGTCACTTTGAAGTTGATGCTAAAAAACATCGCTTAGAAGAGATCACACAACTAGAGGCCATGCCTGGTTTTTGGGATGACAATAAGAATGCCACGAAAGTCCAAAAAGAAAAGAATATACTTCTTGAAGTCGTAAATACTTATGACAAACTCGAAGAGAGTTTTGATGAATTTGAAATTCTTGTAGAATATGCAAGCGAAGGCGACGAAGAGTCTGCCGAGGAAGCCATTAGAGTTTGTGATGAATTCATAAAGAGCTTTAACAAGGCTGAATTAAAAGTCCTCTTATCTGAAGAGGTTGATCCTAATAATGCTATTATCAATATCAACGCTGGAGCTGGTGGTACTGAGTCATGTGACTGGGCATCGATGCTCTATCGAATGATTACAAGATGGGCAGAATCAAAAGGTTTTAAAATTCAAATTCTCGACATGCAAGACGGCGATACCGCAGGGATAAAGTCGGCAACATTTCAAATTGATGGAAGTTATGCCTATGGAAATTTAAAGTCGGAAACGGGGGTTCATAGACTCGTTCGAATATCTCCATTTGATTCCGCAAGCAGAAGACATACTTCCTTTGCGTCTATATACGTATCAGCTGAGATTGATGATGATATCGAAATTGATATTCAAGATAAGGATTTAAAAATCGATGTCTACCGTGCTGGAGGTGCTGGTGGACAATCTGTTAACACCACAGATTCAGCCGTTAGAATTACACACTTACCGACAAATATCGTCGTGACCTGTCAAAATGAAAGAAGTCAGCTTCAAAATAAGGCACAGGCCATGAAGGTTCTTCGATCAAGGATTTATGATCTCGAAATGGAAAAAAGAAGAGAGATCGAAAATGAAGCAGAGTCACAGAAAAAAGAAATTGGTTGGGGCGCGCAAATTCGCTCGTATGTTTTGCATCCTTATAAAATGGTAAAAGATCATCGAACAAATTTTGAATCCTCTCAAGCAGATAAAGTACTTGATGGAACAATTGATGATTTCATGGATGCATACCTACGCTGGAGCGTTGGAGCTGTTAGTGAAGATCAGAGTGAGAAACAATGAGCCTTGGACTTTTAAAAGACTTTCTCTATCTCTTTTATCGAGATAAGCCTTCAAGAAATTTTGCTTTTGCAACAGTCTTAGGTCTTTCTTTCTCTTTAAGCGTTGTTCTTACCACGTTAGGACTCATGGATGGTTTTTCGTCTCTTCTAAAAGAAGCTTTGAATACGGGAAATGGCGAGATCATTTTAACAAGTAAAAAGGGCTTTTTTAAAAGGTCTGATCTTAATTTCGATGAATTAGGTCAGGTGGGTGTCGAGGATCATTCTTTTTTGATAAGAACAGATTCTTTTATAGCTGCCGATGAAGATAAAGGTAGGGCAGTACTCGTCTTTGGAGTTGATGAGTCTTTTAAGAAAATCAATAACAAATTAGATATTCCAGAAGAAGGAGAAATCCTTGTCGGGCGAAAACTTGCTGATCATCTCGACATCAATATTTCAGATGAGGTGAGCTTAATTTTTGCGGGTGGAAGAAGTAGTGAAAAGTTCTTACCTAATATTCAAGTTTTTAAAGTCAAACAGATATTAGACTTTAAGCTAAATCGTTTTTCCGAAAGATCTGTCTATGCAAACTTAAAGGAAATCGACGATATCTTGCAAGTCGACGGTAAAATTAATTCGGCAAACCTTAAGGTTAAGCAAAAGTTTCAAAATGTCGATTCCATTGAGTCAATCGTGACAAAGCTTAGGTCTCTTTACTTTTTTGATTATAAGATTCTTCCTTTTTGGAGTGAGTTTGGCACATTTTTAAGGGCCGTGGAATTTGAAAAGTATATGATTGCTATTGTTCTCTCCGTTATTGTTATTATTGCTATTTTTAACTGTTTGACTTTCATTGTTTATTCTAAAGAAAAGAAGTCTCAGGAAATCTTTCTCTTATATGCAATAGGCTTGTCACCAAAGAAGTTTAAGTATCTTTGGATCATTCAAAATGTTCTCATGTGGCTTGTTTCTCTGATTATCTCTTTAGGATTCGTAAAACTTTTTGACTATCTCATTCAGACTCTTGATATTTTTGAATTACCAGGGGAGGTCTATCAATTATCACGTCTCAAGGTGATTCTCTCAACGAATGACCTATTAATTGTAGGTGGTTTTTCACTTCTTTTTATATTATTTTTTACGTTTATTACTATAAGTAATGTTGGCTCAAAGTCCTTATCTCAAGGTCTGAGAGAGGAGTTTTCTTAGTGTCAGTTATTAAAGTCGAAAATTTAAATAAGTCCTACGGTAGCCTCAAGGTTATTGATAATCTCTCTTTTGAGCTTAAGGGTGGAGAGCAAGTTGTCATTATGGGGGCGTCAGGCTCAGGAAAATCAACATTTCTCTATATGCTTGGCGGACTTGAGAAATGTAATTCCGGTAAAGTACTCGTAAATGACAGAGATCTCACTAAAATGTCCGATGAGGCCTTAGCAAAGTATAGAAATAAAGATATTGGATTTGTTTTTCAATTTCATTTTCTTTTACCCACAATAGATTGCCTTGAAAATATTTTGATGCCGGCAAGACTTGGAAAAGCGAATCTTTCCAAGGTTAAGAGTTACGTTCTAGGCTTAGCAAAGAGACTAGGGGTTGAGGATTGTTTAAATAAGTTTCCTTATCAAGTGTCAGGAGGGCAACAACAGAGAATTAATCTCATTAGGGCGCTATCACTAAAGCCTAAGCTTCTTCTTTGCGATGAGCCCACAGGAAATTTAGACTCTAAGAACTCCGAGCTTGTAACTGATCTTCTCTTAGAATTATCCAAAGAAATGGGAACTACTCTAATCGTTGTCACACACGATGATGATGTTGCAGAGCGTTTTGAATATCAAATTCAAATGGTCGACGGTATTTTAAATTGAATTATGCCTTGCGACTTACCTTTAATTTTGTTTGTAACTTCGTGTGATCCTTGGTACTTTTTCATACCAGAGTATTTTAATCTGCAAGAAGGATTTTGAGAGAAAAACGGAGTTTTGATGTCACACTCTCTTAAGAGTTTAGTTTATATATTACTTATTTTTTTATCGTTTAATGTTTTAGCCAATAATATTGGTCGGCAAAAAGACTTGTTCAAAGTTAAAGATATAGTCGTTAAAGGTCTAAAGAAAGTAGAAAAAGAAGCTGTTCTAGAAAAAATTACCACGAAGAAAGGCCAGGTCGTTACAAACTATGGTCTCAAGTCTGATATCGAGAAAATTTATAATCTTAAATATTTCGATTCGGTTGAAGCGCATCAAGAAAAAGGCAACCTTGTGTTTGTTGTGCAAGAAAAACCAATCGTTTCAGATATCAAAGTTGTCGGTAATGATGAAATTTCAAAAGAAGATATTCTTTCACAAGTGAAAATGAAGGAATACTCAATTCTTGACGTTAATACAGTGAAGTCTGATATCAAGTCGATTTTAAAGTTCTATGAAGAGAAAGGATTTTATCTCGCAAACGCAAAATACACGATCCAAAAGCTAGATGAAGAGAATATAAGATTGATTTTTCAAATCAGTGAGCTTGATAAAGTTCGTGTTAAGAAAGTCACTTTCTTAGGGAATCAAGCATTCTCAGATGAAGAGTTAAAAGGAATTATGGAGACTAGAGAAGAGAGTCTCTTTTCTTTCATGTCTGGTTCAGGAAGCTTTAAAGAGCTTGGGTTTAGAACAGATGTTGAAAGAATAAAATACTTCTATCGTACTAAGGGTTATCTTCAAGTAAATCTTGGAACGCCCGAAGTCACTATCTCTGAAGATAAGAAATGGGTCTTTGTTACAGTGAAAGTTAACGAAGGTCCTAAGTTTAAAGTGAGAGATATTACTTTTCAGGGAGAAGTGCTTTTTACTGAAGATGAACTTTTAAAAGAAATCCAACTAGGTTCTGAAGATGTCTATTCAGAAGAACTCCTAAGAAAAGATATTCAGAAGTTAACTGAGTTATATCAGGATAAAGGATATGCATTTGCTAACGTCTTAAGAACTCTAAGAGTTGTTCCTGGAGAGAACCTGGTTGATATTCAATTCTCATTTGAAAAAGGTAAGATCGCAAGTTTTGGAAAAATTACTATTAAAGGTAATACAAAGACACGTGATAAAGTTATCAGAAGAGAGCTCAAGATTCACGAGGGGACAAAGTTCTCTGGATCAAAGCTTAGAATGTCTAAAGAGAACGTTAATAGACTTGGTTTCTTTGAGCCGGGGAGTGTTATCTTTAATACGGTTTCTCCAGCAGGGCAAGATGATGTCATTGATGTTGAAATTGATGTGAAAGAAAAAAGTACCGGACAGATATCTCTAGGTGCTGGGTATTCAACAGCAACAGGTGGTTTCTTTCAGGCTTCAATCTCGCAAAATAACTTTAGAGGCCTTGGACAACAGTTGTCATTTAAGACAAATTTAGCAAAAGAACAAAAGACTTTCTCTATCTCTTTCACTGAGCCATATTTTATGGATACGAAATGGACGACCGGTGGAGAGATCTTTACTGAAGACAACTCTCAGTACGTTTCATATGACTTCAAGAGAAAAGGTATTTCAGCGAGAGTTGGTTATCCAATCTTTGATTACACAAGACTTTTTACGACTTATAAACTTGTCGACACTGAATTCTATAATTTAGAGGATGAGGCTAAGCAGACGATTGAGCCAGAGGCTGAAAATGGTCTTACCTCTTCTGTGCGTGTAGCTCTTGTTAAAGATAAGAGAAATCATAGATTTGAGCCTACTAAGGGATACTACCTAAACTTTGCTACAGAATACGCAGGTGTTGGTGGAGATAAGAAGTGGTTTAAGAATGAATTTGATTCAAGATATTTTAAAAGAGTCGTTGGAGATTTAATTTTTAGATCGAGATTCTATACTGCAAAGATAGAAGTTGTTGACGGACAAAAGGTTCCTCAAAACGAAAGATTTACTCTAGGTGGAGCAAAGAATCTAAGAGGTTTTGATTTTGATGCTATTGGACCAAAGAGGCCAGTAAGAGTTGACTCTAATAATAATGACGTCATTGATAGCCAAGACGAAATTAGAGATTTTAATGAAGGTGCACTGTTTACAGCATTTTCAACGCTCGAGCTTGAGCATCCACTTGCTAGAGAGGCCGGCCTAAAGTGGGTTGTCTTCTTTGATGCTGGTACAGCAGACAAGTACAGTGAATTACACAAAGTTTATATGGACTATGGTTTTGGTTTTAGATGGTTCTCACCTATTGGGGTACTCAGATTTGAGTTTGGTTTCCCAATAAATCCAGACGAAGGCCAAGAAGGTAATAAATTTCACTTTGATATTGGACAATTATTTTAAATGGAGAAAAACATGAAAAAGCTATTGATGGCACTATGTCTTTTACTAAGCTCAAATGCATTCGCTCTCAAAATGGGAAGAGTTGATGTTCAAAAGATTCTTATTTCTGTCAAAGAATCGACTTCAATCCGTGAAAAGTTGAAGAAGGAATTTGATAAGAAGCAAAAAGAAATTAGAGATCAAGAAAAGAAAATTGTTAAGGAACAAGAAGACTTTCAAAAGAAGTCATCTCTTCTAAATGATAAAGTTAAGCAACAAAAAGCAGCAGAGCTACAGCAGAAAGTTATAACTCTTCAGCAGAAAATGCAGAAGTATCAAAAAGAAATGCAAGAGATGGAAAATAAATATAAAGCTCCAGTTCTAAAAAAGATCAGAGAAATTGTTGAAAAGGTTTCTAAGTCAAAAGGACTTGATGTTACTTATGAGGCAAGTACAACTCCATTTCTTTACGTGAAGTCTGTCACAGACATTACTGATGCAGTAGTTAAAGAATACGACAAGAAGTAAAATCTCTATAAAGAGCAAGTGATTAAAGGGGGAACAGCAGTGTTCCCCTCATTAGTTTTTAAGGAGAATGTTATGATTAAGGTTAAAAGATTACTTGAATGCGATAATGACTTAACACTGATTTCGGGAAAGCAAGAATTAGAGCTTAGTACGATATCGACGGTTGGTAATTTAGACCAGTCGACTGTCGTTTTTCTCGGTAGTAAAAAACTTGTACAAGGTTTAAATGAAGTTGATGTGAGTGGCCTTTGCCTAATCATCGCAGATAAATTCTTTGATTTTCTTGATGAGAAAATTAAGGCGAATCATAGTTGTACATTAGTGACTTCTCCAGATCTCAAACTTTCAATGTGTAAAATATCTAAACTATTCTATGATGAAAAATTTAATCTTATCAATAATGTCATGGACGGTAGAAAGTCTGGTACGGCAGTCATTCATCCTAGTGTCGACATTGGAGAAGGCGTATTTGTTGGAGAGAATGTCGTTATAGGAGCTAATTCTTTTATTTATCCTGGAGCTACTATCCTATCTAACGTGGAGATCGGAGCTAATACTATTGTATATCCAAATGTTTCTATAATGTCTTTTTCTAGTATTGGACAAAATGTAAGGATTCACTCAGGTTCAACGATAGGTTCAGACGGTTTTGGTTATCACCACGCAAATGGTGTACATGAGAAAATATGGCATTTCGGCGGTGTCTCAATTGGTGACAACGTTGAGATTGGATCGAATTGTGCTATAGATCAAGGCACATTTTCTCCTACGATCATAGAAGACGGTGCGAAACTTGATAATCTTGTTCATGTCGCTCATAACGTAAAGATTGAAAAAGGTGCTATTCTCTGTGGTCAAGTTGGACTTGCAGGATCTTCGACTGTTGGAGCATATAGCGTTCTCGGTGGGAAAGCTGCACTTTCAGATGGGAAGAGAATTGGGGCAGGGTCTCAAGTCGGTGGAGCTTGTATGGTTTTAAGTGATATAGAAGACGGCTCAAAAGTCGGGGGTCATCCCGCAAGGCCAGTTAACGAGTGGCTTCGAAGTGTTGCTTATTTGAAAAAAGCTGTAGAAAGAAAAAAATAGGGAGTAAAGATATGAAACTTACAAAAGAAGAAGTTATTAGTATTCTTCCTCATAGGGACCCATTCTTATTTGTTGATAGTGTTGAAAGTATCGTGGCAGCAAATGAGATAAGTAGCTATAAGGACTTAGTCGGAACAGCTATTAAGGCTAACTACTATACAAGAGAAGATCATGTTATTTTTGAAGGTCATTTCCCTGGAAATCCTATATTACCAGGTGTTGTACAAATCGAGATGATGGCGCAAGCTACATCATTTGGTCTAGTGTTACTTGAGCCTGATCTCGCAAATAAGAAATTTGATGTTGCTCTCTTATCAGTTTCAAATGCTAAATTTAGAAAGCCTGTGTTACCAAACATGGATCTTGTTATTGAGACACATTGTAAGAAAATTAGAACTGGATTCTTAGAAAACGATTGTAGTGTTTATCACAATGGTGAGTTGATGAGCCAAGCTACAGTATTTGCATCATTTAAAATTGCTTAGGAGTTATGATGACGAAAAAAGTGCACCCTTCGGCAATTATTAGTGAAGGATCAGAGATAGGGGAGAATGTTTCTATTGGAGCTTTCTCTATCATTGGACCTAATGTCAAAATTGGAAATAATGTTAAGATTGCCTCTCACGTAGTACTTGAGGGACATACAATTATAGGAAATAATAATGAGTTTTATTCATTCTGCTCTATTGGAGCAAATCCTCAAGACTTAACATATAAAAATGAGCCAACAGAAGTAAGGATTGGTGATAATAATATTTTCAGAGAGTATGTCTCTATTCATAAAGGAACACAAAAAGATAAGAAGCTTACTTCTATTGGAAATCAGTGTTTACTTATGGCCCATGTTCATATCGGTCACGATGCACTGGTTGGAGACAATGTCGTTATGGCGAACTCTGTTAATCTGGCAGGTCACGTGAATATTGGAGATAAGGTCATTATTGGTGGTGGAACAAATATTTCACAATTTGTTACGCTAGGTAGAGGCTCATACATTGGAGGAGCTTCTGCAATAGACCGAGATATTCCAATCTTCTGTACAGCATATGGAAATAGAGTAAAGCTTAAAGGTATAAATATCATAGGGCTTAGGAGATTAGGTTTTGAAAAGAGTGAGATCTCTGAACTCGTAGATTTCTATAGAACTATGGAATCATCTGTTCTGTCTCCTAGAGCATTTGTAGATCACGAAGAACTCATGGAAGATTACAAAGATAATATACTTGTGAAAGAAATGAGAGCTGATATTAAGAAAAGTGAAATTGGTATAGCACCATTTGTTAAATAGTTTTAAGTAAGTGAGAGAATAATGAAAGAGATTAAAGTTGCTCTAGTAGGGTATGGCCATTTAGGCAAATGGCATGCACAAAAAGCTGATAGTCTGGCCTCCTTGTATGCAGTTATAGATCCTATCGCAGAAAATACTGAGCGAGCTAAAGAAAACTTTCCAAATATTAAAACTGCAAGTGAGCTAGATGAAGTCTTAAGTGAAGTTGATGCTGTTCTTGTTGTAACACCGACGAAGTATCACTTTGAGCTATGTCAAAAAGTTCTCAAGGCAGGAAAACATCTCTTTTGTGAAAAGCCAGTGACTGAAACTTACAAACAAGCACTAGACCTTGGGAAATTGAATGACTCAAACTCTTTGGTTGTACAAGTAGGGCATAGTGAAAGATGTCATGAGGCGATTGAGTTTATTAAGAAGTATGAGACTCAAACTAGTAAATCAAAAGTCTTGAAGTTTACAACTACCTCTTCCTTTACAGA
>DDIK01000176.1 GCA_002338505.1 Bacteriovorax sp. UBA1852 | reverse complement strand
AGACTACAATCAGCATATCTTAATTTATCAGCTTAGTGAGTTCTTTGACTGTTCTAAAATATCTTTACTAAAAGAAAAAGCAACTCAGTACTTTGATAGACTTGATGCCATTGCTGAAAACCCTCTTATTCCTGCGGTGAGGGCAGCTCTAAAGACTGATGCTTATGAACTACTTGATAAACATTGGGATAAGGTTGTTTCCATACATAGCGGTGCAAGTTTAGATGTTGGAAGACGTTGTATTGCAGAAATGAGAAATCATTTTGAGATCAAGCTAGTTTCTAAAAAATATAAAATAACTGGACCAGGTTATTCTTTTTCTCATTCTCACAACGAAAGGCTTAGGTTCTTCAATCAGTCTCTTTTTAAAATGGTCGCAGATAAATATCCTGTTATCAAGTCTGAATGGGATACCTCTTATTCTGAGAATTTATCGATGGGCTCTGTGATAGTAAGTCCCGTATCCAAAGAAGTCTCTAAAGAATTGGCGAAGTTACTTAGTGAAACTCACTCAAAAGTGATCGCGATATTGAGTAAAGACTATAAAGAGTACAAGGATAAACCTAAGAATAATGTTCAGGTTATAACATCTTGTAGCTTTTCTCCCTCTATTCTAAGTCAGGAAGAGAAAAAGAATCTAGACTTGTAACCTCTGACTTTGTAAGGCGATTGGATTTAAGACTTCTTTTTAGCGGAATACCAACTCTAAAGGCCCATGCTACTTCACGATCAGTTCCTATAACTTTATGAAGAGGTGTATTATTCATTGAAAGGTGAGTGTCATCAACTTTTATGGCATAGGTACTACTTGTTAAAGGTTGCATCGCGAGACCAAGCTGTGTCATTCTAAGCCATTGGCGATAACATTTTTCACCAGTCTTTATATAGTCTGTATTATTTTCTGTTTTAGAATAATAAACAAGTACGTATGATGATGACTGAATTGTCTTTTTCATTTTATATTTAACTAAGGGCCAAACTATTTTACCGAGAAATGGAAAACGTTTTACTATTATCAAAGGTATTCTATCAAGTGTCTTAACGTAGAGATTTTCAAAATTTAGACCGGAAGTTTTTCTGAATACGAGATTTATTTTTGATAAAAGATCCTTCACAGTTTCTGTGTCTTTCCAGACGAGTTGATCATTGTTAGCAATCGAATCGATTTGGTTTTCTTCGATATAGATAAGGTCAAAATCTTTATCTAGGCTTTCTCTTGCACTGTTTATTTTTATCTGAGTGGGGATTTGATACAGTCCTCTATTCGTTACTCGTTTTGGAATCTCAGATAAGAGTTCATCCTTCTGCCTCTTTCTAAATTCAAAAGATACGATTGCCCATAGAGTATCCTCAGCATCCTCAGTATTGTATTCATCAAAAATTGGTAGTAAATCAAAATGTGATGAAACGATATTAATACAAGTCTTTATGCATCCATACGAAATGAGTGATGATTTTTGATCAGGGTTTAATTTATGTTTAGCTATTTTCTTATTATGATAGATATACAAACTTTCATCTTTAAAATCGTATCTAAATGGCTGAACATTGTCAGCTGTAGGAATTTCAATGAGCGATTCAATTAGTAAATTCTTGAGTTCTTTATTTAAAGTGAGTTTCTTTGAGTTGATTTTTGTTTGTAGCATTATTACCTCCAACCGTTTTCAAGTAGCGTAACGGTTGCAGATATTTTTGATATAGTGTGTTTCTATCTTTGTTGATTTACTAACAAAAATAGAAACATGTGCTAATACTGTATACTTGGAGGTATTTGATCAACTGGCATATAATTCTTTGTTTTCAAGTTTGCCTCAGTCTCTTTGAGATTTTTCTTGAAGCTAGAACTAGCATCTTTAAGTTTCTCGAGTCTGAAATTATATTCCACATCTATGAGGTTACTCACATTGCAAGGCTTAAAGAACATCCAATTAGCTAGAACGAGTCTCGTTTGATCTAAGAGAGATGCCACATTGCCAAGCTTAAGCTTAAAATCAGGGTTCTTATAGGTTGGTGAAGCAACACGGACTCTAAGTGGGTTTTTATTAACCGGAATCTCAGCGTAAGTTTTGTGATCCGCCGCATGGCCTAGGGAAACATCCCACATGTAAGAAGCAACGGCATGTGTAAGAAGCTTTCTGTCGCTTTGAACTTTCTGAGCTGATGGAAAAGAGGGCATCTCGGCATGTATATAATCACACCATCGTATGATAAATTTATCATCATCAGGTACTTCATTTAGTACCTCCTCAACAAATTGATAGTAGACTTTGTAGTACTCATCATGAAAAGTTCCATAAGGAGATACGACTTTTTGCGGACCCATTAACGGATATTCGTATTTCGGATAAGCTGGGTTATCTTGAATCCCATGATAGCCAAGAACAACAAGATCTCTCATCGATTCTGCAGACGCTGGAAATGGAGCGTATATCATCCACCATTTATTTTCTAAAAGTGAGAGTTTCGAATTCAGTACCTGCCAATCAAGTTTTAAAGTCAGTTCTGTATGTGGATAAATTAACTGAAAAAGAATGTGATCTTTTGGAATAGCAGTTTTAGTAATGGCATTGATTGCATCCATTGGAAAGTGAAGACGAGGATGAGTTGCTACGATGACGTGATTTGCAGCTGCTTGAAGAGCGATGTACTTTCCAAGCATCCAAAGATCACCGTCTGTTGGATCACAAACGTAGTCTCTTAAATTGATAGCTATGGGCCTTATACCATCATCAGTTTTTTCAAAGAGAGTTATACTAGGCTCACACTGTACTCCCTTAAGGGGCTTAAGTGCGGACATGCCTACAAAGTCACAGTAATAATAAGTTTTATTTTCTTTAATATAGTCTTTAAATATATTCTTGGTGTCGTCTGTAAACTCTTCAGTGAGAAACTTAGCGTAGCAGCTATTATAGAAGTAATCAGAGAATTCTTCATCTGATACTGGACTCACTTTCCACCAAAGAAGTGCTTTTAAAAGTGCAATGGGCCAACATAGAACCCAAAAGAAAACATATCGGCTTCCTATCTTAAACCACCAGTATAGCCATTCTTGCCATGGTATATGGAGAACTCCCGGAGCTTCTCCAAAAGGATGATTTGGCGATGGTTGAGGCCATGGACCTCTCCTGTCATAGAGAAAATCTTCAGGAGGAAGAGCTTCAAACTCTCTTTCTAATTCAATGTCGCTACTAAACTTTGATTTTGCATCCATGATTTTACCTCAAAAATTATTTGGTCTACTTTCATACTATTGAATATGTAGATAATTTGAAATAGGTAAAATTAAGCTAATGATTAATTTCTAATTAAGTTTTCCAATCATATTAAGAAAGCGTAGCTTAACAACAGCAAAGAGAGCTTCGAAGATAATCCCGCCACCCATTTTTGATTGCCCATCTCTTCTTTCATAGAAAATAATAGGTACTTCTTTGACTCTTAAGCCTTGAGACCAAACTTTATAATTTAGCTCTAGCTGGAAGATATAACCTTTTGAGATAACATTATTGAGATCAAGAGAAAGAAGCGCTTTTCTTGAAAAGCATTTAAATCCTCCTGTCGTATCGCAAACGGGGATATTTGTAACAAATCTGGTGTAAATAGAAGCAAGGTAGGAAAGAAGTAGGCGGTGAAAAGGCCAATTAATAATTCTTATTCCATCTATATAACGTGAGCCGATTACGAGATCGTTTTCTGTAGCTGCACTTAAGAGGTCTTTAACTTGCGCTGGATCATGGGAGAAGTCACAGTCCATTTCAAAGACATACTCAAAGTCTTTTTCAAGTGCCCACTTAAAGCCTGTTGTATAGGCTGTCGCTAGACCTTGTTTACCGGTTCTTTGGATCATATGTAACTTAGCATTTGTTTCTTGATATTTTTTGACGACATCGGCAGTGCCATCAGGCGAGCCATCTTCAATAATAAGAAGTGATATACTCGGATAGAGATCAAAAATTGTTTTGATCATACGTTCAATATTATCAATCTCATTATATGTTGGAATTATAATAAGAGTCTTTTCTGTAGGTAGTTCATTCATCATGGTAGTATAGTTTTTTTTATTCCATTTTAAAAGTCAGTGAGTGCATGAAGGGCATTTTCTTTTGAGATCTTTTCGCATTTTATTAGTCATTGAATGAAAATAACTCACCGCTTTTTGCCCCATGTTACTGTCTAGTAGCCAAGCAAATTTATTAACTAGGGGATAGAGCTGTACAAGATGCTTAATGACTCTTTCTCCACTGATAATACTCTTATCTTTTCTAATAAGGTGAACAACTTCATGACATTGATCTTTATCTAGCTCAGGATATTGCTCATAGACCTCATCATTGTAAATAGAGATAAAATTTATTTCATCTCCACCTTCAAGCCTTTGAAGTGATTGCTTAAAGCGTACACAGAGCGGACACTTTTCGTCGTAGAGTAAAATGGGTAATTTCTTCAGTTCTTCCATGAACAATCCTTTATTTTATATCAAGTCTTTTTCGGGCAGTTTTTCGATATCGATTTGAGACCACATCAAAAATATTTACACCTCTGTCTTTGTAAATTTGAGCACTCTTGGCAGCCCGGTCAGCAAACTTTAAAACTTTTCCTGATGAGTTTGAACCACGAATTTTAGCAAACGGGTTAGCCACTTTCTTCTTGCGAGAGGTTGTTTCGAGACCTCGGCCTCCTCTCTCTCTAGGGCTCCTCGATCGAGTTTTTTGTGAGTTGATATTACCAAAGCTTGCGATGGCCTTGCTTGCTCCTTGAAACTTAGATAGTGCGTTCTTCGCAGAAGCTGGAGCCTTTGAGGCTGCAAAAGTCTTTGCTACTTGAGTAGGAAAGTATTCTTCAAGTGCTTTTGATTCATCAAGCTGACTCTTTGAAAGTTTATTCTTTGGAATATTTAATAGGGCTTCGGATCTTTTAAGCACTCCACTTGCGGCACTGTTTAGAGAGTTCGCATTAGTATCTAAACCGTACTCATTAGCACCTTCACTGGCATTTCCCTTTGTCATTTCAAAGTAAGGATTGAGATTATTTGCCAAGGTTTTAGGTATGTGAATATCGGCTAAGCCCGCTTTAATTCTCTTATCGAGACATGTGTTTGTATCAGCACAAGAGCATGTTGGGTCATTTTTAAGATTCTCTGTTACACAGGATACTTGATATTGATTTGCAAGATAGCCATCCCTTATTTGAGGAAGGCAGTACTTGGTGTCATTCTGAGTTTCTGGTTGAGCACAATAGCAGCTTCTATTACTGATAGGATTACAGTCACCTTTGTCCCCAAGCTTATCGATGACTTTTTGAACAATGCTAGCCGCTCGTTCATGAGTCTTTTTCTCCCAGCTGTAGTAACGCCACATCAGTGCTGTTGCGCCGAGCTTAAGCCAATTTTTGTAATTCGTTGCGCTTGCCGGCCCTACTGTCATCATTGCTGTATAGCATGCAGTACCTGCCCCCCAGCCGATAACTTGAGTTTTAACAGATCTTGCTCTTGATAAATGTGAGTTCTTTTGACGGTACATCAACTGAACTTGTGCTGTCTGATCTTGAACGGGCACAGATGCTATATTATCGTTTTCTTGTTGTTGCATAAAAGTCGCAATTGTTTCAGTTCCCATCACAATATAGCGACAATAATCTTCCGTTGACTCTTCCTCAGCTTCTTTCTCTGCTTTAGGCTCAGAGTCGGCTTCTACTTCTGTTTCAGCTGTTTGGGTGGAGGGGTTGTTTTCACCATTTGTTTCGGTTTTTTCTTTTTCTTTTTCTTTAACAAGAGTTGAGCCGAGACCACCGAGTCCAATGATCATAGAGTAGGCTTTTGATAAGGCCTTAATTATTGTCGGAGATAGGCCAAGAAATTTTTCACCATCCAAGGCATCTCCACCTCTTTGGATATTTGCACACTCTGCTTCGCTTTTTCCCTGTGCTTCACATTCTTCTTGGAAACCTTCTTCCATCTGACGATTGTGGTACCCGGTATGATCATAAGTCTTCATAAGATTTCGGTCATAATCAGATAGGTTATCATTTGTGCTAGACGTTTGAGCAAAAGTCAGTTGTGCAAATAGAAAGGGGATTATTAATAAAAATAGTTTCATTGGGATATTCTAACATGGCGCGGGGTCAACTTATTA
Source organism: Bacteriovorax sp. UBA1852 (assembly GCA_002338505.1). Classification (GTDB taxonomy): domain Bacteria; phylum Bdellovibrionota; class Bacteriovoracia; order Bacteriovoracales; family Bacteriovoracaceae; genus Halobacteriovorax_A. The sequence goes on along the minus strand of DDIK01000176.1, from coordinate 10,924 downwards.
GTAAGAGTAAGATATTCCTCCATGTTTCAACGTAATATTAGTAGGTTATATTAGTGCTCAATGCGATAACCTCTTTAATTTTGTGGCAATAATAGTTATCATAAGTAGACATATTGACGATATAGTATCGATTTAGACTTTAGTAATTTTAGGGCCTTAATGTTTAGCGCAATCGTGAAACATGATCTATATTAGTCAATGTCATCATAAATTAACGTGATGACGAATTAAGGAGAAAGCATGACTGCGAAAAATAATAGAGAAGCTGAATTATCGCACTCCATGGTTCATTATTTATTAACGATTCACAAACTTAGAGAGGATAGGGGATACGCTAGAGTTACTGATATTGCTCGTGATTTGAACCTTACCAAGGGAAGTGTTTCAACAGCTCTTAATAATTTAAAAAAGAAAGGTCTAGTTAAAGAGGAAGAGGATACAAAATTCTTGCTTCTAACAGAAGGTGGCCATAGTGAAGTTCATAGGATTCTTTCATCAAGAACTCTCTTGTTCTATTTCTTAAAAGACTTTGTAGGAGTTTCTCAAGAAGTTGCTGAGCATGATTCATGTATGATGGAACACCTTATGAGTGATGAGACAAGTCATAAGTTTTTCGAATTTATGAAGAAGCTTGCTTGTACATGTGATGACCTAGTAAAAGAAGGCAAAGAGCTTCCCGCAGGCTTTAATTTTAATACTACTTTAAATCTCTGTGATTTTAATAACGCTCAGGAGTTTGTAAAAGGTCAAAAGGGTGACAAGTATCTTGAAGAATAAAAGCTACTAATGAATCTAAGTTTTTTTACAGATATCCATAAAGAATTATTTTCTCTTGGTAAAGAAGATAAGAAGCACATCTTACTCGTTGCTTTTAATCTCTTTGCAATTCTTTTTTCTTATCCTCTTATTCGCTCGACATCCGAAGCAATGTTTATTGACTACTATGGAGCAAAGAGTACTCCAATTGTTTGGATCTTATCAGTTGTGGCCCTCTCTATTACCGTCTTCATTTTTAATAAAGTACAAACAAAGAGAAACGTATTCTTCTTATATGCTTCAGTATCTATCTTTACGACGCTTATTTTTTCAATTTGTAATTTTCTATATCTAGAAGGTTTTAAGGCCGTTGTGTTTCCTTATTTTATTTGGAAAGAGGTTTATATAATACTCCTCGTTCACCTTTCGATTGGCTATTTAAACTCGAAAGTGAAGAAAGAAATTGCTAGACTTACATATGGACCTCTTGGTGCTCTTGGGAGCTTGGGTGGTGTGCTAGGAGGGTTGGCGGTCTCGGGTCTAATTCCTTTTTTTAATACAGAAATTAAGGTTGGAACAGGACTTGTCTATACAGGACTTCTTGGAGCCGCGGTTATATTTTTAACCATATTTCTATTTAGGTCAGAAAAAACTTTTCTTACTTTTGAGAATAAGAAAAAGTCTCCACTTAAAGCTCTTCAGGGCAATTATGATTACGTCTTCTTAGTCGCTTTCATTGTCTTGTTGTCTCAGTTTACAATTAATTTAGCTAATTATAAATTTAATATAGGCTTAGAGAATTATGTTTCCGGTGCTGAAGAGAAAGGAGCATTTCTTGGAAGTATTTATTCGAAAATAAATATTATCAGCTTCTTATTCCAAATCTTTTTGATCCCTGTTATTTTAAAGCTCTTTCATGAGAAAAAAGTTCACTTATCTATACCTATTATCTTTGGTCTAACTTATCTCGCCACACAGTTTTCCTTTGGGTTTTTACCCGTAGCAACTCTTTTTGTCGTATATAAAGGAGTCGATTATTCTTTATTTAGCACGGCAAAAGAAATGCTATATTTTCCTTTGGCAAAAACTCAACGTTATGGAGCGAAATACATTGTTGATATGATCGTCTATCGTTTTTCAAAGATGTTAATATCAATTGTTCTCATATATTATACCTCAGACCTCTTTATAGATGTCTCTCTGAGTGTCTGCCTAATTCTTTGGGTTTTCGCTGTGATTTTCTTACAAAAATTTAAACTTCAAAAGGAGCAATAAATGACTAATCCACTATTAGGTGAATTCCAAACCCCCTTTAATACAATTCCGTTTGATAAGATAAAAAATGAGCATTATCTTGAGGCTCTAAAAGAGGCCATCAAATTTCAAAAACAAGAGATATCTCTATTTAAAGAATCTTCTGATGGTGATTTTGAAGCATATGAAAAATACGTACAAGGTGGCGAAAAATTAGAAACAGTCGCCTCAGCATTCTTCAATCTTCATTCTGCAAATACTGATGATGAGATGAGTGAGATAGCGAAAGAGTTTTCACCGATACTAACTTCTCATAGTAATGATATTGGGCTAGACCCTGTTGTCTTTGCAAAAGTCAAAGCAATCTATGATAAAAGAGAGAGCTTGAAATTAGATACAGAGCAATTAACTTTAGTTGAAAATGATTATAAGAACTTTGTTCGAAATGGTGCCTTGTTAAATGAAGAAGATAAAGAAACTCTTAGATCAATTGATGAGCAATTGTCTAAATTGTCTTTGGCCTTCTCTAATAACCTCCTAAAAGAAACTCAGGCCTTTGAGTTGATTATTGATAAAGAAGAAGATCTCGCAGGTCTTCCTGATGGTGTTAAAGAGGCTGCAAAGTCTCTTGCAAAAGAAAAAGGAAAAGACAATTGTTGGATCTTCACTCTCGACTTCCCAAGTCTTTTTCCATTTATTACGTATGCACAAAATAGAGAACTTAGAAAAGAGTTGCACAGTGCAGGTGCGCGAAGATGTGATCAAGATAACGAATATAATAATAGTGAAAATGCCAAACAGATTGCTACGCTACGCCACCAAAGGGCTAATCTTTTGGGATACGCTAATCATGCGGACTTTGTTTTAGAAGAGAGAATGGCGCAAAAGAAAGAAAATGTTTTTTCATTGCTTAATGAATTAAAAGAGAAAGCTTATCCTAGTGCCAAGGCACATGCGCAAATGCTTATGGATTATGCAAAAGAAAAGGATGGAGTGACAGACTTTAGTGCTTGGGACTACGCCTACTATAATGAAATTGTGAAAAAAGAGAAATTTAGCATTGATGATGAAATGCTGAAGCCATATTTCCAGCTAGAAAAAGTTATCGATGGAGTTTTTGAAGTCGCAAATAAACTATATGGCTTAAATTTCAAAGTTAGAAATGATATCCCAAAGTATCATGAAGATGTCATAACATACGAAATTACAGATGAAGACGACAATCACATATCTATTTTCTATGGTGATTATTTTCCGAGAAAAGGAAAACGAGGTGGAGCTTGGATGACGTCATATCGTTCTCAATATATTAAGAATGGTACAGACATAAGACCACTGATAAGTAATGTATGTAATTTCACTAAGCCAACAGAGTCTAAGCCGTCACTACTTACTTTTAATGAAGTCCTGACTTTATTCCATGAGTTTGGTCATGCATTACATGGGATTTTATCTAAATGTAAATATAAGCCTACTTCTGGAACAAATGTATACTGGGACTTTGTAGAACTTCCATCTCAAGTACTAGAGAATTGGGCATATGAAAAAGAGTGTCTAGATCTTTTTGCAAAACACTATGAGACTAATGAGCCTATTCCACAAGATCTTATTCAAAAGTTAAAGAATAGCTCAAACTTTGGTGAAGGATATGGAACTATTCGTCAGCTTAATTTTGGACTAATAGATCTTGCGTGGCACATGTCAGACCCAAGCTCTATTGAAAATATAGAAGAATTTGAAACGAATCTCTTAAAAGATATTTATCTGTTTCCAAAGCCAGAAGCTTCAACAAGTTCGACATCCTTTGGCCACATCTTTGCTGGGGGCTATTCTGCTGGTTACTATTCGTATAAATGGGCAGAAGTTTTAGATGCGGATGCTTTTGAAGCGTTTAAAGAAAATGGGATCTTCAATAAAGAAGTGGCGAAAAGTTTTAGAGAAAATATTCTTGAGAAAGGCGGTAGTGAGCACCCTATGAGCCTTTATAAGAAATTCCGTGGAGAAGAGCCCAAAGTAGATCCTTTGCTAAGAAGAGGTGGTTTAATATGAGGCTACTCGTACTATCTTTAGTACTTGCTTCATGTTCTATTCATAGAACAAAGAACGTTGATGAGGAAAAAGTTATTTACGAGTTCTCTCGTAATTCAATCCTCAAAATGGGGTATTCAAGTTACATGGCCGGCTGTACACGCACGGCCAATGTACTTGGAGAAAAGAAATATTTTAAAAATTGTATTGATGATGCCAAAGAGTTTGTAAAAAAAGAAATCGATGAGATTGTTTTTAGCGACTAATAAATTTATTAAAAACATCTTTAGCATTTGCCCAAGGCCTTCCTTCTTCTCCATTGAGTAGGAGATCTTCAAGATGTGGATAGAGCTGATCTGAAAAGTCTATAGAGCTTTCTTTTGGTAAAGCTGAGGGAAGATTGTCTATGGCAATAACAGATAGACCACACGAATCTAAGATCGGATCTTTCCAAGAAGTATGCTCACTATAAATTGGTATTGGGTTGAGATCACTGTTTGGATCACAACTCACATCGCAAATAAGTCTCAGCTCTTTATTGTTTTTTAAAGTTTCTGTATCTAAGAATGGGGGTATTTTTCTTGTCATTAAAACTGTATTTATAAAAATGTGATGATCTAAAATCTCTTTAAATGGGCCACCTTTCTTTGTTTCTTCAAGATCCCAGTCTGTAGATGTTATCCCAAGATCAGAGAAGAGGTCTTTAGCTCCTTGTCCGCAACGACCTTTTGCACCTACAATTATCGGTTTTATTTCCTCACTCTTCTTTTTATCATTAATGATTGATAGCCAGTCTTCTTTATTCTTATAGTGAATGAGAGGGCTTGCTTGTCTATCTTTTAAGAGAGAAAGATAGTTCTCTACAGCAAGGGCAGCTCCAACATATCCTGCCCAGTAACCGAAAGCCGCGATTCTTCTTCCATTGTCTAGTGTTAAAAACTCTAGATCAAAGAGAGTACCACCATCATTCTTATATCTTTTTAAAATTTGATCCGATCCATCTTGCCCTTTATAAATGTGAGCAAAATATATATGTTTTTGATCAAATTTTATATCTTCGTCGCTTAATTCTTTTAGTCCTAATATATAGTGTTCAGAAGTGGCTTCTTTTCTCCATGAGTGTTCATTGACAATTTTACATCCAACTTTCTCATACTCACCTATAGGAAAGACTCTCATAGGGGACTCTTCGACGCTAATTTTAATTCCCTTTTGAATTAGCTTTGAAGCATTTTCTGGAGTAAGAGCACATCTCTTTTCATTTTCTTTTTTTTCAGATCTAAGCCATAGTTTGTTCATAAGTCTTCCTACTTTGAAATTTTATCATGTAAGGTATTGTCTCTTTCTACTCTTGTATTATCCATACTTAGTAGCTGACGCATATCTTTGAATAAAAGTCTTGGAAATATCATTATAGCAAATAAATAAGCAACAGCTTCTAGAATTTCTAAGGTGGAAAAATATTTACCTATAATAGAAACGATAATTCCACTAATTATATTTGGAGCTACAAAAGTAAGATCAAGTAGTGAGAATACTCTTGTCATGTATTTAGTTTCAACTTTGTGTGAAACATAGTTTAACTGATTCGTCATACTTACAAGAACTATCACTCCCCATGTAAAGAAGAGAAAACAAGACAGGTAGAAGTTTGTTGTTTGAAGCCAGAGGTACATCATAATTGGCTCTAGACAGATCGAAACAACGACTATTCTTCCGATATAAAACTTCTTTGAGAGAACTCCTCCTAGCCAACCACCAATCAATCCCCCTAAACCAAAGCAAGAAAAAGCGATGCCATATGATTGTTTATCGACTCCAAGAACTTCAGTAAAATAAGGTAGTAGAAGAGGGATTAGAAAACCTATACAAAAACCAGCACTAGAGGCCGTTGTAATGAGAGCAAATAGATCTTTTCTGTGATAGACAAACTTAAAAGCGTCTACCGTATCTCGAGCAAAGGAAGTTGTGTCGCTATTCTTTTTTGCTGGAGTATATTTAATAGATCCAATTAAGAAAATTCCAACGAAGTAAGTAAAGAGATCAAAAGTTAGTACTTCATTCAGACCTTTAAATTGTGTATAAAGAAAAGCTCCTAGAAATGGTCCAATCATGTGGAGGATAGCAAAGGTTGAGCCAAATAATCCGTTAGCCTTTGAAATATCTTCACCTGGTACAACGTCATTAGTTAAAGACTGTCTAGTCGGATTATAAATACCTGTGAAAAAAGCAATTAGTCCATCAACACATATATACCAAAGAGCACTCTCTGCAAAAAATAATGAGAGTACAAAAGGGATGCGAGCGTAGTTGGCAAATAGTAGTATTTTTCTTTTGTCATACTTCTCGCCGAGACTTCCGCCTAAAAGGTTTCCTAGAGTTAAAAATATAAGAAAGACAGCCCTTGCAAGACCTAGGAGAGACTTGTCTTTGCCGCCAATATCAAATATTGCCAGCATGAGTGCCGTCTCTGTAATAAATGATCCTAATTCGGAAGTAAAACCAGCAAAATAGAGTCTTTTAAAGCTTGGATACTTTAAAACCTTAGGAAGCATCAGCTCTCATCTTTTGAAAGAAACTTCTCTTTTTCTTCGCCATATTCTTTGACAATTCTTTCAATAATCGCAGAAACAGGCTCGATCTTATCAATGAACTCAATAGAAGGACCTGCACACCAAACAGTTTTGTATGTTGCAGAAAACGCCGCATTCTCAACGGCTTTCATTCCTTTATAGTACGTTAGCATCTTTACATATTTCTTAATTTTCTTATTCTTTGAAAGCAGAGATTCAACAAGGTTTTGTTCTGTTCCAATCTTTTGAACATAGGGAGTATTGATAACGGTACAAGGTGTACCTGAGATCTTGGTGGACATGACTATATCCTTAGCGCCATATTCAACGCATGCGTCTTTATAATCCTGACTCACTCCACTTTCATTTGTAGCAATGAATGGGCTTCCCATACTTACACCCTCTGCACCAAGAGCAAGAACACTTAGTAGTCCACTTCCTGTTCCAATTCCACCAGCAGAAATTACTGGAATATTACAGCCCTTTTGAAGTATTGGTACAAGAATACTTGCAGGAGTTGGACCAGCATGGCCACCTGCTCCTGAGTTAACAGCAATAACTGCATCAGCTCCAAGAGATTCTACTTTTTTTGCATATTTAACATCTACGACATCACAAAATATTTTAGTACCATTTGGTTTGCACTTTTTAATAACTTCAGCAGGGCTACCAAGTGATGTGATGATGAAGTCTGGAGCATATTTTTGACAAATTTCAATTTGCTTTTTGAGATGAACATTAGACTTGTTTACAATGAGATTGATACCAAATGGCCCTGGGCACTTTTCTTTTAAGCTTTTCATTCCTTCTTCAAAGTCCTCTGGACTTCTCCAGTTTAAGGCTGGTGTACAGCCCATAATTCCAGCTTTTGCAGCTTCAATGAGCATCTCTTCGTTTGTGACGAGAAACATTGGCGCCATGATGATAGGATACTTAATGTTGAAAGTTTCTGTTAACCATGTTTTGATCATAAGAGGCCTCATTGTTGTTAGAACTAAGTATTATTCTACCTTTTAACGGTCTTTTTTTAAATAAATATAAAAAAAATAAGTAATGTTACAAAGAAAAGGTTATAATTAAAATATATGAGTTTAAAAGAATTACACCCCCTTCCAGATTTTAATGAAATCAAGCGTCAATTAGAGAGTGAGAGAAAGACTATTGTTCAGGTAAATAATTTTTCTGATGATGAGTCTTATGTTCGATCAACTGCAGATGCAGAAATTATTCTTGATTTTCTTACAGAACTAGTTACTCCATTATGGCAAATTTTTAAAGAGTCACCATCACTTTTGAAGGTCTTTAAAAGTGAGTATACATCTTTTAATGAGCTAGTCTTAAGAGAGAGCATTCTTGATTTAATTTTTATAGATGATTGCCTTATTCCCGATAAAGAGATGTTTTATTTCGGTCAAGATGGTGGAATAAACGATAAGGTTCTTGCTATTCACCGAAAGGCAATAGTTGATTGGACAAAGAAGATTAAAACTAAGCATGATGAAAATCAGAAGCTCATTTTAGAAACTGATATTTCAGAGATGAAGATATCTGAATTGTCATGTCATTGTGTGAAGTGTGTTGCTGACTTTAGGGCTCGACTTAGAGATATTGTCTTTGATGAATCCATCAAAGATATCAATATTTGTGAAGAAGCGTTAAAAGAAAATATTGATAATGGTATAAGCTTTCTTTCTGATCTGTACTCAGACCTACAAAAAAAGCTTGATAAGCGAATTTATAAATTTCGCTATAAACTTAGAAGATCTTCAATAAACAGATTAGAATCACAAATCAAAAATATTCTCAATCAAAAATTCTTTTATCCGTCAGAGTTAGCCTCTCTGCATAGAAGAAACTTACAGATGATTTTTGACCAAGAACTTCAAGAACAAGGCTATAGTGAAGATCTTATCAATGATAACGAATATGATAAATTTTATAGAACACTCGCTTCTAATATCTGGAAGAATGAGAGGTTTATCCTTAGAGAATTTAATAAGTTTATTAAGTCCTTAGTTATTCTCAAGAAAAAAGATGTTTCATCTACGATTTTACAGGAGTACCTAGGTGAGTTCTGGGTCCATTCCACAGCTAGAGATATAAAGAGAAAGATAATCTATCATATGGGACCTACCAATTCTGGTAAGACCTATCATGCGATTGAAGCGCTTTCAAAGGCAAAGAATGGTTGCTACCTTGCACCACTTAGACTTTTGGCAGCTGAATTATATGACACTCTAAATTCTAAAGGTTGTAGGACAACACTACTAACCGGTGAAGAAGTCATTGAGATTGATGATGCTACTCATTTCTCATCAACGATTGAAATGGCAAAGTTTGGTGAGTTCTTTGATTGTTGTGTTATTGATGAAATTCAAATGATTACAGATAAGCAAAGAGGGTGGGCATGGACAAGAGCGCTTGTTAATGTTTTTGCTGAGGAAATTCACCTGTGTGGTGATCAGTCTGCTCTTGAGCTTGTAAAGGTCATTACTGAGCTTTGTGGTGATGAACTAGAGATAAAAGAATATACAAGAATGACTGAACTTGCAGTCAAGAAAGATCCGGTTACATTGGCTGACCTAGAAAAAAATGATGCGCTCATAGTTTTTTCAAGGAAGAATGCTCTTCGCTATAAGCGAGATCTTGAGAAGCTTGGATTTAAAGTTTCCATTGTCTACGGACGACTGTCTCCTGAAGTAAGGAGAGAGCAAGCTCGAAAGTTTGATCAAGGTGAAACTGATATCATTGTAGCAACAGACGCAATTGCTATGGGAATGAACTTACCGATTAAGAGAATCGTTTTTTCGACTATATCTAAGTTTTTTAATTCTCAAGAACATGTCATCACGACTAGTGAGATTAAGCAAATTGCTGGTCGAGCAGGTAGGTATCAAAGATTTCCTAAAGGTGTGGCAACTTGTCTTAAGAAAGTTGAAGACGGTATTGAAACTATCAAAGATGCGCTTGAGGCTGATTTAGAGCAGAGTACGCAATGTATGGTTGGGCCTGATCTTGATATTTTTAGACAAGTTAACGACGCGCTAGAGAAAAACAACTTACCAAAGTTAGGCCTATCTGAATTTTTAAGACTCTTTAATACAATGACTTTTAAAGATCCATTCTATTGTGTCGAGCTTAAAGAAATGATCGAACTAACAGAAATGGTTGAAGAGACAGATCCCCAAAACCGTTTAACCGATGCTGAGACTTTTGGTTATTCATGCGCTCCCGTTAATTTAGGACTTACTGAACATGTTCAGTATTTCATGTGGATCTTAAATAAATATGTTGCAGGTGATCCTATTGCTAATGAGTTAATTGATTATCAGTCTGCAGATATTGATTATCTTGAAACATCTATTAAGTGTGTTGAATTATACCAATGGTTATCAAGACATTTTAAAAATAAGCATTTCTACTTTGATGAAAATACCTTACTTAATAATAAGCAGGGTGCGATTGATAAGTTAAATGTTCTACTTTCTCAAAAAATTGTCCCTACATGTTCAAGTTGTGGCTGCAAACTACCTGATGATTCAAAGTTTGCGATCTGTGAAGAGTGTTTCACCAAGAGAAGATTTCGTAGAAAGCCTGGGGCCGGCAATCGCTTCAAAAGTGGTGCAAAAGACGGAAATTCAAAGAATCGTGGCCGCTATAAAGGCAAGAAGAAAGTGTCTAAAAAAAGAAAATTTACTAAGAAGTAGAGTTGTTGTAGTTAGAATCTATGAATATTTATGACTATGCCCATTCAATCTTTTTTTCCAGTGATTTAGAGTCAAAGCTCATTGACCCAGCTATAGTTTCGGACTTTGCTGGCGAGTCTACTAAGAAAGACTTAAATAAATTATACCCTGCCAGGTCACCGGTAATTAGTTTTTCAGATGAACAGTTAAAATTTCCTAAAAAAGGCGCCTTAAGAGAAGAGAAGAAAAGGGCACTTGCTCTTCACTTTTTTGCCAATCATGAACTGCTTGCAATTGAGATGATGGCCGCAGCGATTTTATTTTTAAAACAAGATACTGAAATGTCTGAAAATGACTACATTAAATTGAAAAGGGGTCTACTTACAACGATCCGAGATGAGCAGAAGCATTTTAAATTATATGTCAAAAGAATGAGAGACTTCAATGTTGAATTTGGAGACTATCCGCTTAATGATTTTTTCTGGAGACAGATGCAGAAAGTTAAATCTCTTTCTGAGTACCTAAGTGTTATGGCCATTACTTTTGAAGGTGCTAATTTAGATTTTGCTCATTATTACCAAAATATTTTTAGCAGTATTGGTGATGAAAAAACAGCCCAAATTATGA
>DDIK01000179.1 GCA_002338505.1 Bacteriovorax sp. UBA1852 | reverse complement strand
AGATGAACCACTTATAATAGTTCTTGGGCTAGTGTGAAGGTCTGCTATTTGCCAATCCTTAATTGATTCATCAAATGAGAAGTCGATATCTTTTAAACTTTTCTTTGTTGTGACAATGACCCTCGCATGAAGATCTTTTAGTTTGTTAGTATTCTTTCTTTCATTAAAGTTTTCGACTTTAAAATTCATAGTATTTCCTTTTGTTTATTAATCGATGTCAGCTAACCAGAGATATGCAATCGTTCGGAAAAACTTAAAAACTTCTTTGTAGAGTATCTTTACCCCACGCATGGTTCCTAGGTTTGTATTAAGTCCGAGGTAGAAGAGATTAAACTCGTCCGATTTTCTTATTTGGTTCTTTGCAATCGCTTTGATTCTTAAAATGTGATAATCGTGAGAGAGGATGATGACGTTTTCATATCCTTTGTTTTTTCTGATATGTTGTAAAGTTTCCCTCACGTTTTCAACAGTATTGCGGGCATTGTAGTCGAGATCAAGGTAATTGAGATTGATATCAGTTGAATCAATATTGGCCAAAATCTTTTCGATATTATTTTTGAGATTAACACCAGATATAAGAATGTTACTAAGTTTATACTTCTTAGCAAGACTTATAGCATGTGGAATTCGTCCTTTATCACCTGTGAATACGACAATGAGGTCAGGGCTTCTTTTATAAAAGTAAGCTCTAGACTCAGAGCTCTCTTGTTTTGAGACTAATAAGAGAATGAAACATACAATTGAATAAACGAGAAACGATGAGACGAGAAAGATTGCTATATCCTTTATTCGTCTCGATAATCGTGTCTCATCTGTTTCAAATACATATTTCTTTCTCGAAAACACTATGAGATCTTTCTCGCCGCGATGACTTCAATTTCAATAACAGCTCCTTTAGGGAGCGCTGGTACCTGTATGCAACTTCTTGCAGGAAAGGGTGAACTGAAGTATTTCTCATAGGTTTCATTAACTTTTGAAAACTGACCTAAGTCTGTCATGAAAATTGATGTCTTAAGAATATGTTCTCTTGTAAGATCCTGACTCTTTAAAAGTCCGTCAATATTATTCATGATTTGATCGAGTTGATCTTGAAAAGACTCTTTTAATTCAGATGTCTTTGGGTCAATTCCGATTTGACCTGAAAAAAGTATCATCCCATTCCATTCAACACCTTGAGAGTATGTTCCAACTGCACTTGGTGCTAAATCTGTTGATATAAACTTCTTTTCCATATTATTTACTCCTTACTCTTCTTTTAGTGCTGCCATGAGGGCCGTTAGTCTACAAACGTTAACAATCTCTGGAATTGAAGCAGTTCTTTGAATAATATTAACTGTATCTTTCATCGGCACAAGTATTGGACCAATCGCAGTAGCTTCACTTAATTGCTGTAAAAGCTTATAGGCGATGTTTGCAGAGTTAAGTTCAGGGAAAATTAAAATATCTGCACTATCTTCGAGATCACAAAAGTTAAAAAGCTTATCCATAATATTCTTGTTAACAGCGATGTCAGCTTGAACTTCACCATCAACGATAAGACTTGGGTACTTTTCTTTTGTTAGTCTTGTTGCCTCTTTCATTTTCTTAGCTTCAGGAGATTTACTTGAACCAAAGCTTGAAAAACTCAAGAACGCAATATTAGGTTCTCTTCCAAGAAGACTTTTATAAAGCTCAGCCGTAGACTTAGCAATTTCAGCAAGTGACTCAGCATCTGGGTTGATTTGTACTGTTGAGTCTGCAAGAAAGAGAATTCTCTCCTTAAAGACAAGAATAAATACACCGGCTGCTTTCTTATGATTTTCAGTTCCAGTGATGTCAAAAATTGGTTCAAGACACTCACCGTAATTCAGAGTTGGACCGGCCATAAAAGAGTCTGCAAGACCTTTTTTCACCATCATTGAGCCATAGTAATTCTCTTGAATCATTCTATCTTCAGCGTGATAAACAGAGACACCACTTCTTTGCTTTTCTTTTGTGTATTCCATGTAGAATTCATTGAAGTTTGGAGCTTTAGGTGGATAAATTATTTCAAGCTTTCCTTTCATGTCGCTCAAACCAATTTTATCCATCTTTGACTCAATGGCTTCGGGGTCACCTAGAAGTATAGGAAGAATTCTTCCATCTTCATAAAGTGACTTGGTCGCTTGAAGTACTCTTGTATTTGCACCTTCTGCAAAAACCATTGAAACAGGCTTTTCTCTAAGGGCAACTCTATTTTTAAGTCTATCTCTCATGAGTTTCATGAAAGCACCACTTGAAGATAGTCTTCCTTCTAATTGATGAGCATATTCTTGAAGGTCAGAAATTTCGATTCTAGCTACGCCACTATCCATTGCTGCTTTGGCAACTGCTGGAGATACTCTTGTTAAAACTCTAGTGTCAAATGGCTTTGGAATTAAATAGTTTCTACCAAATTCAAATTCTTCACCACTGTAGGCCATTTTTACTTCTTCAGGTACTTCTTCTTTTGCAAGATCTGCTAGAGCATAAACTGCAGCAAGTTTCATTTCATCATTTATTTTTCGAGCTCTAACATCAAGAGCCCCTCTAAAAATAAAAGGAAAACCTAGTACGTTATTTACTTGATTAGGGAAGTCAGAGCGTCCTGTTGCCATGATGGCGTCATTTCTAACTTCAGCAACCTCACTTGGTAGAATTTCTGGATCTGGATTTGCCATTGCAAAAATGATCGGCTCATCTGCCATAGTTTTAACCATATCTTTTGTCAGAACACCTTTTGCAGAACAACCGATAAAAGCATCAGCTCCATCCATTGCGTCAGCTAGTGTTCTTGCATCAGTCTCACATGCAAATTCCTCTTTATAGATATTCATTCCATCTTTTCTTCCCTTATAAATAACTCCACGTGAGTCAGTCATAAGAAGATTTTCTGGCTTAACACCAAGATCAAAGAAGAGGCGAGCACAGGCAATTGATGCGGCACCTGCTCCAGAGAAAACAACTTTAACTTTTTTAATGTCTTTTTTAGAAACTTCAAGAGCGTTGATGAATCCTGCAGAGGCAATGATCGCAGTTCCATGTTGATCATCGTGAAAAACAGGGATGTCCATGATTTCTTTACACTGCTTTTCAATTTCAAAACACTCTGGTGCTTTAATATCTTCAAGGTTCACACCACCAAAGGTTGGCTCAAGTGCTTTAACAACATTGACCATACCTTCTACTGTTGTTTCATCAACTTCAATATCGAAGACATCTATATCAGCGAATCTTTTAAAGAGAACACCTTTTCCTTCCATAACAGGCTTACCAGCTTCTGGTCCAATATTTCCAAGTCCTAAAACTGCTGAGCCATTTGAGATGACAGCAACGAGGTTTCCTTTTGCGGTATATTTAAAAACATCGTCTTTATTCTTTGCAATTTGCATACAAGGATGAGCAACACCTGGCGAGTAGGCTTTTGTGAGATCTGAGGCCGAAAGGCATGGCTTTGTTGCGATAACTTCAATCTTCCCTGGTCTGCCATCAGCGTGATACTTCAGGGCTTCAATTCTTTTGCGGTCAATTTTTGTGTTCGACATATTAATCCTTGTTAAAATATAAAGAGGCCCCAAATCAGGGGCCTTATTCAATTAAATATTAAGCACATATAATAGCTTTTTATTTCTTAATTTTTGAGTCTTTTAGCGTCATAGAATAAAGAAATAGCGGTGGCAAAACTTGTCGCCATAATTCCAACGTATAATTCATCAATATTGGCCCAAATGCCTTCTCTGTCTATGATTTTCCATATTGTCGTAAAGATGACACCGGTAAGGCAGATAGCAATGAATTGATTGTCTCTAATTTTTCTAGGAAATATATAACCAAAGATGACCGGGAGCAGTAGACATGACGCAGAGTAGCTTCCAAGAGTTTTCCAAACTGTCTTGATATTTCCGTCAAAAACAACAGCTAGGGCAATTGAGAGAAAGCCAACAAAGATCACGCCAAAGTGATGAATGACTTTTCTTCCTTTGAGCTTCTTTGGTACGAGGTCATAAGCGACATTTGTTCCAGCAATAAATAAATATGAATCAAGGGTAGAGAGAATCGTTGCAAGAATTCCAGCAAGGAAGAGACCTTTAAGTCCAGCTGGGAGAAGTTGAATAGCATAAGTGAGGTAGGCTTGAGAGGACTCTGCTTCTGGGATCACTGCTCTAGCATACATCGCACCGAAGGTCGTACATATATCGAAGAGAAACCAAATTGAAGTAGATATGAATATTCCCTTCTTTGCTACTTTTTCACTTTTTGCAGCAAAGCATCTTTGATAGAAGTTTGGATCAACAAGAGTCGAGAGAGCAATAAAGCCCCATGCAAGGGTTTCTAAAATAGTATTCTTTCCCGTGAAGGTGAAGTGAGTGTCTGGGAGATTTGTTTTTAGAAACTCTAGACCACCAAATGTTGAAATGGATAAAACAAGGACGAGTAGGACGCTTATGCACATAACAGAGAATTGAATGAGATCAGAAAAGACAACAGATCTAAGCCCTCCCCACATACTGTAGAGAATAACGAAGGTTACTCCAATAATCATATTTATTAAGAGGCTTCCACCAAATATGAGAGTTAAGAATAGTCCCAAACTAATGGTGTAGGCGATGGGTAAGACATTAAAGAGATTAAATACTGCTGAGAGTTTTGCTGATTTTTGACCAAACATTTTTCCAACGAGGTCTGGTAAAGTGACGGCCTTATAGGGGACAATTTTATGAGTGATAAAAATAGCGAAAATAATATAGGCAATGTACCAAAAAAGTCCCTGAGTGATGAAATTATAGATCCCTTCATTAAAAGCAATCTCAGTAACACCAAAGATTCCTCCATACCATGTAGCGACTAGTGTGGCGACAAACATGGGAAGTGTAAGAGTTCTACCCATCACTAAGAGATCAAGAAAGCTCTCTTCTTCTGATTCCTCAGATGCTTTTTTCTTTTTTAAAGTCTCACTATAGAGAACAGAGAAGATGGTAATAAAGAGCACTGTAGAAAATATAAGAATATCTAGTTTGGATAAGTTATCTAAAATATCTATCTTAGTTTGAAAGTTCATATCAGACTTGTCCTTTTGACCTTAAGGTAATAGTATACGATTATAATGATAACAAGGGTAATAGAACATGACTATAACACAGATTGAGTATATTCTAGCAGTCGACAAATTTCGCCACTTCAGAAAAGCCGCGGAAGCCTGTCATGTTTCTCAGCCTACACTTAGTATGCAAATTCAAAAGTTAGAAGAAAGCCTAGGCGTTATTATATTTGATCGCTCAAAGAACCCTGTGATCCCTACTATCGAAGGTGATAAGTTCATTTCTCAAGCTAGAGTTGTAATAAGAGAGTTTAAAAAACTTGATACCATAGTTCATGACCCTTCCAGTGGCCTATCTGGAGAGTTTAAGTTAGGAGTTATTCCAACACTTGCTCCATATTTAATACCACTATTTTTGAACAAGTTTCTTAAGGACTATCCTGAGGTTGAATTAAAGGTCGAAGAGAGAGAAACTGATGAGATTATCAAGATGTTAGATCGTGATGAACTTGATGCGGCAATTCTTGTGACTCCTCTTTATAATAATTCAATCGTAGAAAGAGTTGTATTCTATGAGCCATTCTATGGTTTCGTTTCTCCAACTCATGAATTAGATAAGAAGACTCAGTTAGAGATTGATGACCTCTCTCGTGACGGGCTTTGGATTTTGAAAGAGGGCCATTGTTTCAGGTCACAAGTTTTAAATATATGTGCAAGCAGTGGAACTTCTGATTTTCATCAATTCGAAAGTGGCTCATTAGAGACAATCAAGTCATTAGTGGCCAAGGATTCTGGATATACTCTGATACCTCATCTTGATATGGTTGAGCTAGCAGGCATGAAAAAGAAAATGGTAAGACCCTTTAAGGCTCCAGTTCCAACAAGAGAAGTCTCTATTATCTATAGTAGAAACTTTCACAAAGAAAAGATTATTGATGGATTGGAGAAGGTCATTTTGAACTCGATTCCAAAAGAATTAAAGAGTTTTAAGAAAGATGATGTCTCTATCGTAGAAATTTAGAAATTTCTGTATCAAATTGACACTACCGCAGGTGTTGTAAACGCTGTAAAACTTACATTTTCTTAACTTTCGGCTCAGAGAGCCTCTCAGACGATATATAAGTATTTTTTCAACTCTCAGACTCATATGATGTCCCTACTAAAGGCCTCACGGTCTTGGAGGGTTCCCAATCAAGAGGAGGAGGGAAGATGAAAAAGTTGTTGTTATTTTGTGGAGTTTTAGTATTAACAGTCTCATGTGGAAAAGATGTTCCAGTGGGTCAAGCAGACATTCAGTCATCAAGTATTATTGTTGGTGATGTTGAGTGGCAAGAGGTTGTCGACCTCGTTTCTTCGGATCCAAAAAAGGTCAATTCAAAGGCCGTTGCAGATATTCAATTTTCAAATGGGGGAAGGTGTACAGGTTTCTTCATAAGTGATGATGTTCTTATGACAAACCAACATTGTATCAGAAGCGCTAGTGATGTGATTGGAATGAAAGTATTTATGAAGCACGAAAAAGGTGTCAGTAAATCAAATTGGGCACCAGTTAATTGTACACAATTTATTGGAAACGACACTACTTTAGACTTTGCTCTTGTTTCATGTTCTGGAAGTCCTGGCGCTGTATACGGAAAAGTGGAACTTGACTCAAGTGAAGTCGTTGATGGTAGTAATATTTACGTTGTTCACCAGAACTGTGACTACTATGCGGATTACAACTGCGACTGGAGTAAGAAAGTTTCAGAGGGAAAGGTTGTAGGAATAGAAACAGATGTTTTCTATGATGCTGATACTTTAGGTGGCTCTTCAGGAAGTCCGGTCTTCTCTGATGATGATCATAAGGTTGTTGCTATTCACCATGCCGGATACGGTGGAGGCTGGACAGGTCGAGGTATTAAAAATGCAGGGGTACCAATGAGTAAAATTGTACCTTTCATTGAAGCGAATTATCCACAAGTGTTAGCAGATGACTCTGATGATGATGACTCTCAAACTGATCCAGGTCAAGATCCAGCACCAGTAGAAGATGGTAATGATAGCTTCGATGACGCAACTTATATGGCCTTTAGTAAATCATCTGAGGAATCAATCTCCTCTGAAGAAGATGTTGATTTCTATAAGACTTATGTAAGAAAGGGGCAGGTTTTAAAGTTCGATGTTAAATTTAAGCATAATAAAGGTGATCTAGACTTTAAAGTATATAAGAAAGTTGATGGTAGATATGTATTTGTAAAAAGCAAAGTTAGTGCAACTGATAATGAGTCTGTTTCACTTAAGACATCATCATCTGGTTATTACTATTTTAAGGTATATGGATATAATGGAGCTCAAAATAGCTATGAATATAGCTTCTCTAAAAAGTAGGGCTTTAACATAATATTTAAAAGGGTTTGCCCAAGTGAATACTTGGGCTTTTTTTATATTTCTAACTTTTTTAGTTTTGGAAATGACAACTGAAAATACTTTGAATCTTTTTCGTTGTGAAGACTTATATCTCCTTCAAGATCTTGCATATAATTTCTAGACAGCGACAATCCTAATCCTAAATGTCTTTCTTTATCTTTCGTCGAGTAATATGGATCAAATATTTTGTAAGCTTCACGAGCATTTATTTTCTCACCATTATCTTCAATAGTAATTTGATAGTGGTTACTGTCCTCAAATATTTTAATCTTTAGAGACTTTATTTCACCTGCAGGTGACTTATCAAGAGCATCGATAGCATTATCAAAGAGATGAATGAAGATATTTTCAATAGAGCTTGGAAGTGCTTTTATGCTGAACTTGCAATCAGTCTCTAATGTGAAGTTTATTCTCTTATCAGCAAGATAAGACTCGTAGTAGTTGTAAACTTTCTTAATAGCATTTCTAATATCTACCATTTTAACTTGGTTTTCAGTGACTGACTTTGCCTGAAAGTTCTCTATACCAATAATCATTTCACTGCAGTTTGATCTGATGTTCATTAGGTCATGCATCAGTTCATCGTCTTCTACACTAAGTGAAACAATCTTATTCACAAGGTTTTTTTGAGAGATATTGATATCTTTAACTTTATTCACAATAAGGTGATTGAGTGCATAGTTCACTTTTCCTTGAGTTATGATATCACTTGATTGATAAATTTGCTTATTAAGCTGACTTAACTCTTCTATGACTTCCTTATGAAGGAGATTACTTTGAACTTCATTATTCTTTCTATGCGTAATGTCTCGTAGAGAACATGCATAAAGAGACTTTTCGCTTTCATCAATTATCTTTATATTCAACTCACCATACTTTCGTACATTATCTCTTTTCCATATAATTTCAAAAAAATGAACATCGAAGTCAACACTTTCAAAGAGATCAGCTCTTGTCGGAGAGACAAGTCTTTCGAAGAGATTGATTTCAGTATTTTCACTTGGAAAGAAAGTGTCTGTTTGTTTATTCGCAAATAATATCTGACCTTGTGAGTTGATAACAAAGAACGCAAGATCAAAATTATCAAGAAATTCATGAGTATTTAGAAGTAATTCAGGTTTTACTTGCGGATGACTATCTAAGAATCTTTTAAGGTCTTTTTCTATCATGTCGTATTAATCGACACTTATCGGCGAATACTTTAAATTCTTTCAAGTAGGAAGTCTGCGATACGCATTTCGTACCAATAGTATTCTTCAAAAGATCTTTTGATAAAGCCTAGATGTCCGCCCGTTTTTGGAGTTTCAAGATGAAGAAAGCGCGATTCATTAGCAATGGCCCTAGGGTATGAGTGTTCAGTGAGAAATGGATCATCAAGTGAGTTAATAATGTAAGTAGGTATATCTAATAGCTCAAGATGTGAAAGAGGTGATGCTTTTTGACGATAGTCATAACCATTTTCAAAATTATAGATAGGTGCAACAACAAGATCATCAAACTCACTAACAAACTTGGCTCTTTTTACTTTTTTAATATCAATTGGCAGTGGGATAACTTTATGTTTTTTTAAAACTTTTTGTTTCATAGTTTTTGTAAAAATCTTTTGATAAAAAAGTTTATTCGAGAAACTTTCAAGTTTCTTTGACGTCTGGTTGAGTTCAAGTGGTGTTGATACTAAACACGCTCGTTTTACTTTTGGATTCTTTTGAGCAATATTTTGTGTTAAGTAATTTGCCGTCAGTGCACCACCGAGACTAAAACCTATTAGATGAATCTGTTCATAGTTGTGGGCATATTTATCTACAAGAAGGCCCAGGTCACTTGTATCAAGAGCATGATAAAACTTCTCTGTTTTGTTGAGAGTTTCACCACAACATCTCATATTCCATGCAAGTACACTGAATCCGTTTTCATAGAGAACGGTTGCAAGTGAGGTCATATAAAAGTTTTGAGCATTTCCTTCAAGGCCATGGGTAATAACAACACATTCAGAAGCGTTTTCATTATGGTAATAAAACGTTTCTAGAAAATCGCCATCTGGTGTATCGACAATTTCTTCTATGGAAGAAGGGGTATTAGAATAATCAGACCTTAGGAAAAAAGGGAGAATTGTTTGAACGTGTCCATTGCTTAAAGCTCTTATTGATTCATATTGAGATTGAATATATGGCAATGGACACTCCTGATTATTGTTGCTGAGCTAGTAGCTCCTTAGGCACTCCTCTTGGGATTGCACTTAATAACCTCTTAGTATAATCATCTTTTGGGTTCTTGTATACTTCATGTGCAGGTCCATATTCTACGATACGGCCATTATTCATCACCCCAATCTCATCTGAGATATATTTGACGACAGATAAGTCGTGCGAAATGAAAATATAAGTGAGATCCATCTCATCTTGAAGATCTTGAAGTAGGTTAAGAACCTGTGCTTGGACAGAAACATCAAGAGCAGAAACTGACTCATCACAAATAATGAAGTCTGGCTTTAAGCTTAGGGCCCTAGCAATACAAATTCTCTGTCTCTGACCACCAGAAAACTCATGAGGATATCTATTGAGGTGATCACCTTTGAGCCCAACTTTTTCAAGCAGCTCAGCCGCAACTTGGTAGCGATCACTCTTTGATCCACCAATATTATGAATAACCATTGGTTCAGTAATAATATCTCCAATAGTCATTCTTGGATTAAGAGAAGAGTACGGGTCTTGAAAAATGATTTGCATCTTTTCTCTCATGGCCCTCATTTCACTCTTTCCAAGAGTTGTAATATCATTTCCATTATAAACAACTGAACCAGTTGTTGGTTCAAGAAGTCTTAAAATAGTTCTTCCTAAAGTCGTCTTCCCACAACCTGACTCACCGACAAGTCCAAGTGTTCTTCCTTTTCTAACTTTTAGAGAAACACTGTCGACAGCTTTAAATTGATCGACAACTCTTCCAAAGATTCCACCTTTAACTGGGAAATGTTTTGAGAAGTCATTTATCTCTAAAAGGATAGGTGCATTCTTTTCGTCTAGTGGTCTAGGCTTTTTCATCTCAAGAGCTGAAACATCAATATCTTCTTTAGCCTCTAAAAAGTCTTCAACAGTAAGGAGTCTTACTGGGTTTTCATCAAGGCTAGGACGACAAGCTAGTAATCCTTTTGTGTATGGGTGTTTTGGATTTTCAAAAAGAGCTTTCGTTGTGTTTTGCTCAACAAGATCCCCTCTAAACATAACGGCAACTTCATCAGCGATGTCTGCAATAACGGCAAGATCGTGAGTAATAAAGAGCATGCTCATTCCAAACTTTCTTTGAAGATCAAACATTAGTTCAAGAACTTGTCTTTGAATCGTTACATCAAGAGCTGTCGTCGGCTCGTCACAAATAAGTAAGTCAGGTTCACATGCCATGGCCATGGCAATAACTACTCTTTGTTTTTGACCTCCAGACATTTGATGCGGATACTTCTCAACACTTGCAGCCGGTTCAGGAATACCAACTTCTTCAAAAAGCTCGATTGTTCTCTTTCTGGCTTCTTTGTTAGACATCTTTTGGTGAAGAACTAGAACTTCATCAACTTGATTTCCAACAGTAAAAACAGGATTAAGTGAAGTCATGGGCTCCTGAAAAATCATCGCGATTTTATTTCCTCGAAGCTGTCTCATTCTTGCTGGAGTTGCTTTTGTTAAGTCTTCACCATTAAAGAGAATTTCACCTTCCGTAATCCTACCTGGAGGATTAGGAATTAAGCCCATAAGCGCCAAAGATGTAACAGATTTTCCTGAGCCAGATTCCCCAACTAAGCCAACAGTTTTACCTTTTGGAATCGTGAGGTTTAATTTCTTCACGGCCTGAACATTTTCTTCTTCAGTTCTAAACTCGACAGTAAGGTTCTTGATCTCAAGTAAATTCATGTACACTCTTTTATTTTCTTATAGTTAATATTTTACTTACATTTAGTAGGTAGTAATTATTAGCATTTATGACTCAATAAATCATGACGTAATCCATCAAATTTTCTTACTTTTAAACCAGCACAATGGCCGTTGTTCAGTTTCATTTTTTGATGGGGGATAGATAGACAAAGCACCGCTTATATAGGTATCGAGACGACATTGTATTGACGGATAGCCGTTAAAGAGAGTTTCTTTAACTATCTGCTCTGAAGGGATAAGAGGGTCGGGGACTGATGTACGAGCTAAGTGTGCAAAAACATGTGAAATATCAATTCCGGCCTGGATAACTTGATAACATAATTCTTCATTAAGCTTATTGTCGATCTGAGATGAAGACTCTTTAAACTTAGTATGACACATACTGGCAACTTTCGGATCAAGATGAACTTCATAGCGGAGATTAAAGTGATTTAAATAATTCTTTAAGCATTCTCTAGCTGCGAAATAATCGGCTTGTCCCTCGGCACTCATCATTGGCTGAGGAGATCTGTGCGTGTGAGTGGGCTCGCCTCCAACAAGATGTCCCATTTCATGACATGCGGTAAGCGCAAAGGATAGTTCAGTTGTTCCATTTACTCGAGCGTAGCCACCCCAATAGTTAACGGTGAGAGATGTCCCATTATCGTGGGCCCAGGCAGAGAGATATGGTGTCTCCCAGTCTTGAATACCTATTTCAATACTCTTTCCATCGTTTCCAACCAGGTGATTATATAGAGAAAAAGTATCATTTATAATTTGGTAGAACTCTTCTTTTGAGACGGTCGAAGTTGTAGGGTCATCAGTATGAATAATACTTCTTATTGGAGAATTAACTTTTTCATTTAAGTGTATTGTACTTGTATCGGCTAAAGTAAAAAAAGGTACTGTTAAAAGAATTAGTGAAACTATCTTATACATACTTCTTAATTATCAAAGATGTGTAGAAAGCGTCTCGTTATAATTTTTATTTTGTAAAATATTCTTAATTTCTTATTGATTGAGAAGTTGGTCAGCTTTAATGGTTAAGTCGATATTCTCACGGGTGACCTTAACATTAACCTTATTTGATTTAAACTCTTCTTCTTTCCACATGTCCTGATAGTCCATCCATGAAGGGTCAGCAAAGTATAGGTCAAAGAACGCACCTATTGAGTCAACAAGAGTGTCGAGAAGTTTAGTATGATCTTGTCCTTCTTCAAGGTCCATTGAGACAAAGTATGAAGTTGGAAGGGCCTTGTCGTTATTTGGATCAACAAGACTGGCAATAACCAGTAATTCAGATTTATAGAGTCTTCCATAAACTTTAAAGTCTAGTGCGAGATTAGAGAGTTTTGCCTGATAAGTTGATTGTAGTAATTCATAAACACTATCAACCCATTCTTGTGGTAGGTCGATGAGAAATGGCGTCTCTTTTCTTGAAAGCATGAAGGTGATCCTTTTTGATTTTTAAGGAAATTAGCTAAATGTACTTACTGTGTCAACGACACTGGAAAGTATCTTTCTGGGATTTTAGATTTTTATGAATATTCTTTGATCCCTCTCGCCAGGCACTAAAAGATTTTTTCATAAATTCATCATTTGTTTTAATTTGGTCGCTTTTAGAGTCATAACTGTAAGAGGTAGATTTATTCTTGCACTTATAGACGACATTTTCGCCTCTATTGGCAAATTGAAAATTGCAGTCATTGGCAAACAATGAGGTAAATGTCATTATGAGTATCATTTTTTAATCATAACATGATCGTAAGGAGTTAATATGAGTGTTTATATTTTGTCTGGTTCTAGAACACCTGTTGGTAGTTTCTTAGGACAACTTTCAACAGTTTCAGCCCCTACATTAGGAGCGACAGCTATTGAAGGAGCACTAAAGAAAGCAAATATTGAAAAAAATAAAGTCGATGAAGTCTTCATGGGAAATGTTATCTCTGCTGGTGTCGGGCAAGCGCCTGCAAGGCAAGCTGCTCTAAGTGCAGGGCTTCCAGAGTCAACTCCATGTACAACTCTTAATAAGGTATGTGGTTCAGGAATGAAGACAATCATTTCTGGCGCTCAAACAATCCTTGCTGGAGATAACCAAGTTGTTGTTGCTGGCGGGATGGAAAATATGTCAATGGCACCACACCTGATATCAAACTCTCGTGTCGGAATTTCTAAGTTTGGACCTGCAAGCATGAAAGATTCAATGCAATGGGATGGCTTATGGGATGTTTATACAGATAGACCGATGGGAAATTGCGCAGAGGAATGTGCTACTAAGCATGAGCTTTCACGTGAGGCCCAAGATGAATATGCGATCGAGTCTTTTAAGAGAGCTCAAGCAGCTGCAAAAGACGGTATTTTTAAAGATGAAATAAGTTCTGTCACTATTAAGGGCAGAAAAGGTGACACGATTGTTGAAGAAGATGAGTCACCATTTAAAGCTAAATTTGATAAAATACCTGCTTTAAGACCAGCTTTTGAAAAAGATGGAACTATCACTGCAGCAAATGCTTCAACTATAAACGATGGTGCTGCTGCCGTGGTACTCGCGGGTGAAGATTATAGAGATCAAGCTGAATTTAAAATAGTTGCCTATGCAAAGCATGCACAAAATCCAACTTGGTTTACAACTGCTCCAGTAGAGGCGATGAAAAAGAATTTAGAAAAAGCAAATATGACAATAGATCAAATTGATCTCTTTGAGATAAATGAAGCTTTTGCTGTCGTGCCAATGGCCGCAATGAAAGAGCTTAATATTCCACAAGAAAAAACAAATGTATTTGGTAGTGGAATTTCGCTAGGTCATCCAATTGGTTGTTCAGGAACTCGTATTGTTGTGACGCTAATGAATGCGATGAAAAAGAAAGATGCAAAAATTGGTATGGCCTCTATTTGTATTGGTGGGGGAGAAGCTCTCTCGATGATCATTGAAAAGTTAAAATAAAAATCTAATTAAGCGGCCAGCGAGTTTATGTTGGCCGCACCTTCAATCTTATTCATAAAATTGTGCCACTTCTTCTTTGTTAATTGAATTTTAGAATTTTCATTGAAGATAAGCTTTAACCCATACCTCGAGCCTTTAGTCCATCTCACGTGAGCATGGAATTCCTCAACTTCTCCTTCAAAGACCTCAATAAGGAGTGTAAGTCGATCTCCTATTTGATGATAGCGATCAGAGATGATTGAAAGTCCGCCACGAGAGACCTCAAGAGTTTTACCCTCAATCATTTTCTTATTACATAGTGCTAATAATTTGTAGTTAGCATGATAACGAGGAAATCTTCTGTCTTGTTTTTGATGAGCATCATTTAATGACTCGATTGATTGATGAACATTTGATGTATGATCATAGAAGTTTTTAAGTGCTAGTTTCTCATTCTTAGATAGCTTTCCAAGGATGTTATTCTTATCTCTAAAGAAATCAAGAAACGCCTCTCTTGTGTAGAGGTATTGAGATATTATCTTATCTGTTTCAAATTGATGAAAATAGTTATCATGAGATTTTAAAAATTCTGTAATCTTTTCAAATTTTTTCTTAGAATAATTTTTTTTCATTCTCTTGAGCATCGTTTTTGTGTTTGCATACTGCGAATACGATAACTTGTTTCCTGCATGGGAAGCACGCTTTATCTCTCCATCTATTGGCTTAAAACAGAAGATCTCTTTATAGTAGTGTCTTGCTGTATTACTGGTAACCATTACAAAGAAATCAATACCCATGACTTCAACTGAGTATCTTACTAAGAATGTGCATAACTTCATGAATACTATACTATTTCGTCTCCTCCACTTAGAGGCGACAGCGATAGATGATATTTCAGCAATCTTCTTACCAGAGTTTCGAAGCTTACCAATATTGGAGAAGTCGTCGATAGGGAGCTTAAATTCTGAATCAAGTATAATAGTCATCGTTCCTATGATTTCCCCTTTATACTTTGCAACGATGATCTTTGTCGTTGGAAGACAGTGAAACTTAGTGATGTGAAATAAGTTTGCATTGTCATTTTTAATTTTCGATTTCTTATAGTATTTTTTTACAAGTCGAAATGATTGCTCGATATCTTTTTTCGTTGTTGCAAGTCCAATCTCAACTTCATCATACTTATTTGAGGTAGAGCTTAGCTGAAGGAATTCTCTCAGTAAGTAACCTCTAGCTTCACTTGGTAAGTAATTTGTAAGTTGTAATAGCGAGTTATAGATATTGCTTTTCATTTCTTATCTCCTCTTACTATCATTGGCGAATTCCCTCATTCATCCTAGGAAATGATATGAAAAAGAGTTACTTTACAACATAAGCGGTTGTTATCTTTGGGTTTGTCACTCTTTGAGATAAAATATCAGATTGATATCTTCGTTTTTGAGAGACTCTTATAATTTACGCTGGCATAAAAAGTTGACAGTTTTTCTAGAGATATAGGTTAATTGAAGAAGATTTAACTCTCTTTTAATGAATTGCTCTTATCTATAGAATAAAGATGATTATGAAAGGAGAGATATATGGCCGGGGCTCCGAGCTCAAAACCAGCCACTGGTAAGTCTGGTCTTATCAAATTTAATCCAGGTGATGAATTATTCAAGCAAAATGATCCTGCAGATTGTTTGTATATTATCCAAAAAGGACAGATACGTCTCTTTATTCCAAAGGGGAGAGGTTTTGTTGATCTTGCTATTCTTCGAGTAGGTGAGGTCATAGGTGAGATGGCCTACTTCGATGAAAAGGCATCTCGAAGAAGTTGTTCAGCTGCAGCCATTGTCACTACTGAAGTTATTAGAATCTCATTCTCTGCTTTTGATAAAACCATGAAGGGACTAAACCCTTGGTTTAAGACAATTATTAATACCCTTGCTGATCGATTGAGAAAGACAAATGATAAGGTCAGAGAGTTAGAGTCAAATTCAGTTGGCTATGCTTCTGCTGGTAAGGTTTCAAATTATAAGTTCTTTCATACGACAGATGTTTTAAAGATATTATCGACTTTTTATCTTGTAGCAAAAACACATGGTGAAGAGGTTGATGGGAAAATTCAAATTCATCTTAATAAAATAAAGTATTATCTCTATGATATTTATAATGTGCAAGAGATCAAATACGAAGAACTTATCGAATTGATGGTAAGAGAACACTATGTTGAGTTAAAGACTGATGAAGACAACCTTCCAAAAGTACTACGTATTAATGACGTTGAAGGAATAAGATCTATACTTGTCTTTTTGAATTCAGAAAGACTCAAAGAAGAGGATAAGAAAACAAGAGTCTCAAGAAAATGTGAGAGACTTCTTGGCAAAATAATTCAACAAGTTCGAGCTTCAGGAAAAGCTGCTGACCGAGTTCCAGTGGATCTAAGTTCTATCCTAGATGAATTTAAAGAAGCAAAAATTGCTATTTCTGACCAAGACCTGACAGATGCTGTTGCGGTTGGGCTGTGTGAAGATATAGTTGTTGGAGAGTATAATAAGCTTAAGACAACTGTGAACTACAAGAAGCTTCTAAAGGTCTTTCCTGCCCTAAGATTGCAAAATGCAATCGATGCTACAAATAAAGAAAAGTCTGGAGAGAAAGGTTATTCTTAATTTGCCGAAGGACTGAAGTAAGCTCTTGGAGTATCTCCATTAGAATAGACCGCTGACCCTGTTAGTTTCAAAAAGTATCCTGTCAGATTCTCCTCTGGTGTTGCAGGCGATCTGTCCGTAGGCGAACTTATAAGTACATTGAAGTCTGAGAGATACTTTGGACTATTTCCCTCTTTCATGAGCGTCCATCCGTCAGTCTCACTCTTTGGTATAAGTTTTCCATTAACGTAGAACTTTATAGAGCTTTCAAGTGGTCTTGCAGATAGATGAAAATATCCATAGTACTTAAATGGTTCCTTAAAGCTCACTGTGATGTATTCAGGATATGTTACTTTCGCATTACCAAATAACTCTATAACTTGACCTGTGTAGGCTTCTCCGTTAGTGGGGAGATATCTTCTATTAACAGTTTGAGTTCCATCGAGAACTCGATAACCGTTAACAAGTGAGCCATTTGAGTCAACATCATTTGAACCTAATGTATCTCTCGTGATGATAACATCATCAGGGATTTTTTCAATTTCTCTTTGGGCCTCACCATTAATAGCTGTAACTTTAATACTTGATTTATCTATTGGCTCACCACTTTCAGCAAGTCTCCAAAATCTGTAACTATGCTTGATAATAGCATCAGCAATAGCGTTGTTCACACCATCAAAGAGATGCTCAAAGTCTCCACGACATAGATTAAATTTGTCTTGTCCTTCTTCTGGATTTGAATATGAAGTTGTAGGAAAAGTATAATCATTAGAGTATGGGGTTTGATAAATATGCTTAGAAATATTCTTATATACAATGTTTTCTCTTAAGTACTTAGTGACGTTACATTGGCTTCGAGGAAATAAAGATGTAATTGAGACAAAGCGAAGCATTGTGGAGTCAATTGATTCTGAGTTTGAGCAATTTGAGGCAAACGTAGAATGGGAGTTATGTAAATTAGAGTTTTCCGTATCATAGAACCCACGCATACATAGAATGTCATGAGCCTTTCCTCTTGCATATTGTTCACCAACGAGTTGCACGTTATAGCTGCTGTCATCAACATCTTCAGGAATAAATGAATTATCATCACCGTTAGACATTAAAACAACGATTGTATATGAGCCATTTCTAAATACACCATTCTCTTGGTTGTCTCTTAGAAGATTAACTGCCCTTTGAGCACCACTTTCCTCTGAGGAAGAACTAGGGTGTGCCCCTATTGTCGTGATATATTCAGAAGCTTGAGAAGTCGATATTGTTGTAATGCCATTTCCTGGAGTAGCTCCACTGGCACTAAAAAAGTATGCACCATCATTACCTGAGGCCAAAAGAGGAACCATAAGAACATTATAATCAAATCTATTTTCGATATTTGCAACAAGATTGTTCAGGGCCACTTTTGTTTCATCACTAATAAAACTAGAACTTGAAGAGTTATCCCACAGAAAAAGGAGATCTACAGGAGGTCTATCATATTGAAACTTAGAAAAGTCCGTATTTGTGGACTCCTTTCTTAAAGGTGGTGCATCTTCGTTTCGCACTTCTCCAGCCTTGAATTCATCTTTAGCGCAGGAGAAAAGTAAAAGTGTGAAAATTAATATTCGTATCATATGAATATTATCGGGTATTAGATTTTAAAACTTTAATAAATTCTTTACGGAATATTTGACCATATTTCGAAATAAAATCAATAGTTTATAATTAAAAGATAGAAATTTCTTATTAAGGATAAATATGTCTGAATGGTATTACGTACAAGGAAGTGACAGAGTTGGTCCAAAGACAATTCAGGAGATGGGTGAGCTCGTTAAGAGTGGTCGTCTTGATGAAGATAGTTATGTATGGACAGTTGGCTTTGATAATTGGGCAAGACTTGGAGATGTTGATGAACTCTCATCTTTGGCTAGTCATGATGAGATGCCACCGGCATTAGAAGACTTACCTCCTGTTATTGAAGAGGTTGAAGTTCGTCAATATAGTTGGGAGACTTTAGGAGCTTATGACAAGGTTATAAATATTAAGATTGGTCTTGATAGAGGTGGTGAAGAAGTTGAGTACGGACCTTATACTATTGATGAAATCAAGAGAGCTTTTAGAGAGAAAAGAATAAATGCTAAGACTCTTGTCTTCATACCAGGAGAACACGAATGGCAGTTTCTATCGGAAGTAAGTATATTCAAAGAATTATTTCCATCTGTACCTGACGATAATGTTGAAATCATTGATCAGAGCACGAAGGAAAAAAGAGAGTCATTAAGAAAACCTTTTATTGCTAAGATGTTTGTCCATGATCAAAATGTTCTATTAGAAGGTGTATGTAGAGATATATCAACTGGGGGACTGCAAGTTCTTGTCTCAAATAATCCTTTCAGCATTGGCGAGGAAATTACTCTCAATGTTCATCCTGATAATACAAATTATCATTTTATTGCAAATGGCTTAGTTGTACGAAGCCTTGAAGCAAATCAAGGTTTTGCTCTTCGATTTGTTGATCTCGACAGTGAAGCTGAAAACGCGATTACTAGCTATTTAGGCAATCATTAGAGTTATAGAATACCGAGGAAAATAATTGCATCAATCAAAGAAAATAGGTCAGCTAAGTACGAGAGGCGATAAGTTTAGTCTTTATACTACATCGTATGGAGATCACTTTGATACTCAAGTTGTTTTCTTTCATAACCTGGGTGAGTATCACGATAGATACAAAGACTTTGCTAAGTTCTTGTATAGTAAAAAAGTTGGATCAATATTTATAGATATGAGGGGACATGGTTTGAGTAGTGGGACAAGAGGGCATGCTAGCTCTTGCCATGAAATTCTTGAGGATTATGAAACATTCTTTGAACATAATGTCGATCTCTTAGAAAGTAAGGATGTGTTTCTGTGTGGCCATGGCCTAGGGGCACTATTATGTATGAGCTTAGATAATTACTATAATAAACTGTCAGGAATGATACTTGTTAATCCACTCGTACAATACTCAGAAAGTATGGATACAGGTGTTCACAAATATTTTGGAAAACAGAGTCTATTTGAAAAATTGAAGATAACAATACCTATGAACTCTATTTCAAAGCATCATGATCCCTTAGTAAACAGAAAAATGACTTTAGGAATGCAGCGATCAATAAGCGAGCTAATTAAACGAGTGAAATACTCCTCATACTTTATAAACATTCCTGTCTTGTATGTGATGGGACAAGAGGATCAGGTTGTTGACTTAGCTTTAAGTGAGCTTTTTAGCTCTAGCATTGATACAAGTCTTATGATGCTGAAAAAGTATCCATCAATAGGTCATGAATTATTTAATGAACCACAACGCGAAATACCTTTTAATGATATCTGTAATTGGCTAGCGCTAACTTAGAGTGCTTGTAGGAGTAAAAATGAATATTAAACTTTTAGTTATTTTATCGATCTTTTGTCTTAGTTCATGCTCTAATCTCTCTAAGAATATGGTTAAGAAAGGTGATTTCTATATTAATAATGGCAGAGGAAATAGTGAAGTCTGGAAAGAGGATCTAAAACTTACAAGAGTTTCTTGGTATACAGAGCTTACTCTTTTATTTGATACTATGTATGGAGAGATTAAAGACTCCAGTAAATTCACGAATTGGTTTTCAAAAGATGAGCAAAGAAGATTAGCAAGTTGTGAAAAGAAACTTTTAACAGTTAATTATTCCCTCGATGATAGGATCTCCCATCAAATGTTTGAAAATAGTTTAAAGCAATCTGGTTACGAGAAAGTTGTTGCTCAAAATTTTGAACAATCTCTACGTTCTCATCCTGACTTTAGTGAGCATATCCTCTCTCTTTATAAAATAAATATTTTCTGTGCAAAGAGGTCATCGACAAAAATTATGGTTTCTTTCCCAAGTTTTGATGAGATTGTCCTCTAAGTATCCGAATTTATAGTAAGTATTTTTAGTGTATAATTAAGAGTTTATTCTAAAGGAAATTGGTCACAAGACCGATTAGATTCCTAGGAGTTTAGCTTAATTATGTCAGATAAAAGGTTCGAAAGATTTGGTCAATATCTCATTTTAGATCATCTATTAGATGGTGGGATGGCTAAAATTTGTCGTGCAAGAATTCTAGGTGAGCAAGCTGATAAAATTGTTGCCATTAAAATGGTTCAAGAGAAATACTCAAAAGATGATTCTTTTAAGAAAATGTTTCTCGATGAAATTAAAACAACATTTGGACTAATTCATCCTAATATTGTTCAAACGTACAACTCAGGAATACATCAGAATCAACTCTTTGTTGCCATGGAGTTTTGTGATGGAAGAAACCTGAAAGAGTATCTAGATAAACTTAAAGAAAAGGGTTATGTTTTTCCTATAGAAGTTTCTGCTTTTGTTACGATTCAAGCAGCTCAAGGACTTCACTACGCTCATACATTCTCAGATAAGCTAACAGGTAAACCTATGGAAATTATCCATAGAGATATTTCCCCTCATAATATTATGTTGAGCTTTGATGGCTCAGTCAAGGTTATTGACTTTGGTATTGCAAAGTCGGAGTCTAACTCTGATGCAACTCAGGCTGGAACAATAAAGGGAAAACTCTCTTATCTTGCGCCTGAATATTTAGAGCAATTAAAACTCGATGGGCGATATGATCAATTCGCCCTTGGGATTACATTGTGGGAGCTTCTGTGCAGTAGAAAACTTTTTAAGGCTTCAAATGACTATGCAGTATTCAAAAAAATACAAGAATGTAAAGTACCGAGGCCATCTAGTATAAATCCAAATGTACCAGAAGAACTAGATCGTATTGTTTTGAAGGCATTATCTAAAGAAAGAGATGATAGATATAAAACATGTGAAGAATTTGCGCGTGATCTGAATAAGTTTCTATATTCTCATTTTCCTGACTTTAATCCTTCTGACTTATCTTACTTCTCTAAAGAACTATTTAAGGAAGAGATCAAAGAGGATAGAGAAAAACTTTTTAAATACGGACAGATTGATATTTATGAATATGAAGAAGAGTATCGTCAAGAACTCTCAAGTGGTTCAGGTGAAGAAAAAAAGCCAATGCAGCCAAAAGAAGAAGAGCATCCTCAAACTAGAAAAGGGGCATCATTTGTTAGTAGCCCTGATGGTACAAGAAAAGAGAATGAACTTGTTTTTGAGGAAATAGAAACTAATAGTAAGAAAAAAAACAAAGATAATGAGGTTTTAACTAAGAAACCAAGTCAAAGAACTACTTTGACTAGTGCAACTAAGAGCTCTGAACGACAATCAACTTCTACAAGAAGCTCTAGGAACAATGAAGGAACTCTAACAACCGTTGAACCAAGAAGAAAGAATAAGACAAAGCCTAAAACAAGAAGAGACTATACGAGAATTCATAAAGAAGAGGCTCCAATGGAGTCGTCACCTATTGTTAAAGTTGCAATGATTGCCTTGGTTTTAGTAGGAGTACTTTTTGGAAGTAAAGATCATTTCCTCAATTTTATAGCTGGTGGTGACCCAGTGACTATAGTACCTGTCGATAGTGATGGTGGTAGTGATGAAGATGTGATTTCTTCTATAATAAATAGAGAGCCATCAAGTAAAACAGGCGAGATAAAGTTTAAGAATATAAACAGATCTAAGGATAAAGTTTACATTAATGGTGAAGCACAAGATATCAGTGTTCTAAATGTAGTAAAAGTAAAAGAGAACATTCCTTTAACGGTAAGAATTGTAAGACCTGGAAGAGTTCATGATATATGGAAAGATATAATCGTTGAGACTAAAAGAGATATACGTGTTAGAGAAACTCCATATTCATCGTATGGCTATCTTATTACAAGTCGTGCTTGTTTTAAGGGAAAGATTACATTTGAATTATTTGATGAGCAAAGAGAAGAAGTCGTGCCGATAACCAAAAAGCCTGGAATTGAATTTCCCGTCAGTAGAGATAAGTCTAATTCTGTTCATGAAATCTTTCTTCAAAGAGATGGGCTCGATATCAAACGTAGTATTACTTTTACGGTTGAAGAAAATAGTATTGTAGATCTTTGCAGATTACTCTAATAACGGCCTTATCGCTTCAAAGTAGATTAGTGCACCGTTGATAAGTACCATTAATAAAATAATACCATAACTTATAAAATTATACATTTTCGTATTTGTATATTCTCCCATGATATCTGGATCATTACAGAGATTTAATATGTATAAAAGTATAATTGGAATGAGAACACCGTTTGCGACTTGCGACCAGATCAATATCTTAAATAAATTGATATTTGGTATAAGTACTATCACAGCAGCAATAATAATAAGTGATGTGAAGATAGTGAAGAAATGTGGTGCTTCTTCAAAAGATTTATCAACTCCAGACTCCCAACCAAGGCCTTCGCAGACATAATAGCTTGCCGCTAGAGGTAGTAGGGCCGCTGCAAAAATAGATGCGTTAAGTAGTCCTATCCCAAATAGAATCGTTGAAAAGTCTCCTGCAAGTGGTCTTAATGCTAAAGCAGCATCTTTTGCATCATTTATGACAAGGCCAGCACCATGTAAATTAACAGCACAGCAAATAATAATAAACATTGTGACAGTAACCATAAAAGTGCATCCCACAATAATATCGATTTTCGATTCGAATAGGTGCTTAACTTTTATGCCCTTTTCTACAACTGCAGATTGAATATAGAATTGCATCCAAGGTGTGATCGAAGTCCCGACGAGTCCTACAAGTATAGGCATGTCTTTCATGGAGATCGCTGTGACATCAGGAAGAAAAGTAGCTTTGGCTATTGCTAGCCAGTCAGGTTTCATCATAAAACCAGAAATTATATATGATAGGTACACCGTGCACCCGACGAGAAATACACGTTCCACGATCTTATAATCACCTTTTAATATAAGAAGCCAAACAAATAAAGAGCTTATCGGAACTGATATGTATTTTGATATTCCAAAGATCTCTCCTGCAGAGGCAATTCCTGCAAATTCGGCCATGGTATTTCCAAGATCCGCAAAGATAAGAAATATGAGGGTATAAAAAGTCACCTTCAATCCAAACTTTTCTCTTATTAAATCCGCTAAGCCCTTGCCTGATACAATCCCCATTCTTGCTGACATTTCTTGAACCATAATAAGCGCTATAGTTATAGGGATAAGTGTCCATAGTAGACGAAAGCCAGTTTGTGCTCCAGCAAGAGAGTAGGTTGCTATACCTCCGGCATCATTATCAATATTTGCAGTTATTAGGCCTGGGCCTACAATTGTTAATAAGATCAAGACCTTTTTGAAATAAGGTGGGATATTATATTTCTCAATTTTATCTTTAACGTCGGTCATTAAAATTGCTCATCTTGCTTAAAAAATATTTAACTCTTCTCATTTAATAAATACGGAAGAATATCATCGACGGAAACAACGCCGAGTAATTCACCATTTTCTATAATAGGTATGTTAAAAAGATTATACTTATTCATATATTCGGCTACATCTTTCCAGTGAGCATCAGGTCCAAGAGAGATGATATCTTGCTCTTGCATAACATCTCTAATGTTTACATTATCAGAGTATGAGAGGAGTTCTCCCAAGGTTAGCATACCTAAAAACTGATATTCTTTATCAACTATATAGAGGTCATTTACAGTCTCAACCTCATCAAATACCTTTGGTATTCGTTCAAGGATAGAGTTCTTCGTATCCTCTATATCTATTTCAAAATACTCATTAGACATAATTCCACCGGCGACATTGGCTTCATATTCGAGGAGCTCTCGAACTTCTTCTTTTTGTTCTGAGTCTTTGATGTTTTCAATAATCAGTTGAGCTTTTCTTTCATCAAGTTCATGAAGTACATCAACGGCATCATCAGCATCCATCTCTTCAATAATTTTAGCCGCTTCATCAAGGTTGTCTTCATTTATTAGAGAGGGGAGGATTTCTTCATCAATTTCAGTGAGTGTGTCTGCCTTGGTTTGCAGATCTAATTTAGAGAATATTGTTTCTCTACCAAAGCTATCTAAGTCTTCGAGAATATCTGCTAAGTCCGCAGGGTGAATGCTCTTAATATCATCATTTGAGAGATTTAATTTTACATTCTTATGAATATTTCTACTGGGAATAGCGTGTACATATTTCCAGTTTATGAGTTGTGATTTTTTGAGGTAGTGAGAATTTGGTCGAAATAAACTTATTGTTTTGTCGACGAGCTTCTCGTAGCCAAGTCTTCTGATCATAGACCTGACACCTATTTCAGCATGAGTAACTCTTAAGTGTTGTCCAACCTTGATCAATTGAATGTCGTTGACGCGAACAACTTTCTTGCCTGAAGTATCCACAATTTGACGATCTAGAACAATCTTTCCAATCGGAGGATATTCAATAGCTTCAGTGAATTGATTGGCAAGAATACTCGTTATAGACTTTTCATTTTCCTGCTTAGGAAAGGTCCTACTTTGTCCTTCAGGTGCATCGTTCTTTATCTTGATCTCATGATAAGAAAAATTCTCAACACTTTCCCAGTTAGCATAGAATAATTGCCCATTTCGCTTATACTGAATCGCAATGACTAGAGGATAGAGATCTTCATAGTCAACAAAGAGGTCACAAACTTTCCCTAGGCTCACTCCATCTCTACCTAAGACTTTACTTCCTATACAGGAAGAGAAGTGAACTGAAACTTCATCGAAGTTGCTAAAGATGTTTAAGCTGCTCATTATTCAGTGTCTTCCTCACTCATTTCTTGCTTAAATATATTATTCTTTCTCATTGTCAAAAGTTTCATAATATCAGCAGCTGTTTCCTCTAATGCTTTATCTGTTACATTAAACACAGGCCATCTCTTATTCTTCTTAAAGATATCATTCGCCCATTCAATCTCTTCAGAGACTTTTGAATTATCAGCGTAGTCTCCAGTGTGTTGTTCAGCTCCTAGGCGGGTAAGTCTATTTCTTCTTATGGTGTGTAACGCCTCAGGGTCTATTGTGAGAGCAAAGACTTTACGCTGATCAATTTTAAATAATTCTTCAGGGAGGTCTTGCCCCATTATAATAGGAATGTTGACAACTTTAATTCCATGCTGTGAGAGATAGACAGATAGTGGTGTTTTAGAAGTTCTTGAAATACCTACAAGGATGACATCCGCTAGGTGTAGTGTATTTACATTTCTTCCATCATCATGATTGAGGGTGAATTCCATTGCTGCAACTCTATCAAAGTACTCATTATTCACTTGGTGCAGAAGTCCTGGCACTGAATTTGGTTCTTGTTCAAAGTAATTTGAAAAAGTTGTTAGTACAGGTCCAATAAGATCGAGTGTACGAACATGGGAGATTCTTGAGATCTCAGTTATATACTCTCTAAGTTCACTAGTTACAATTGTATGAATGATGAGATCATGATGAATAGCCGCCTCATCAACGATAGATTTAATCTGTTCTTTGGATCTAACATTTTTAAATCTGGTAAAGAAGACATCTCTATCTGGAAACTGAGTCATGACTGCTCGGCACATTGCTTTTGCTGTTTCACCTGTTCCATCTGAGATTATAATAATTTTAACTTTTTTTACTGATGACATATAGTAACTCTTTTTTTTAAATAGAAATCATCTCTATTCTAACATTTATAACACTTTATTTTTACTTGGAAAGTTTTTGATTATTCGCTTAAAAACCGACGGGCGCTATCGGAGATCTCTTGTTTTTGTTGTAAATAATTAAAAGTGACCTTTGGGGTTACTTTATTTAAGAATGTCTTTTGAGACTTAGCAAGTCTTCTTGTATTGATATATATTCTTTCTATGAGCTCTTCTTTGCTCACTATTTCACCATTAATAAATTGAATGGTCTCTTTGTAGCCAATGGACTGAAGTGGTTTCTCTTTTCCTGAGTACTTTGAACTTAGTAATTCTTTGACTTCATCAATTAGGCCTAGATCAATCATCTTTTGTGCACGACTTTCCATCAATGACCAATGTTGATCTTTTTCAATCGTTAAATTGATATGGTGAAAGTCTATGTTTTTGAACTGATTTTCAGAAAAGTCATATGGATTCATCTGATCGAAAGACTTTTTTTGTAAGGATATCTTATTGCCGGTTTGTTTATGATACTCACAGGCCCTAATGAGTCTATAATGATCATTTTCATGAATCTGAACGAGTGATTCCTTATCATGATTTTTAAGATAAGTAATGATCGGTGCTATCCCATCATCTTTGTAAATTTTATCAAAATGATTTCTAATAGTATCATCTGTAGATTCTGATTCGTACATCCCTTTAAGTAGGGCCCTTAAATAAAAGGTAGAGCCTCCAACAAGAATAGGGGTTATTTCTTTGTCTAATAATGAAAGCATTGTCTCTTGCGCCAGTTCTACAAAGTCACTAGCGTTAATTTCATTATCAATAGAGTTGATATTCACCAGGTGATGTTTAATTTCTTTAAGTTCATTGTCGGTGGGCTTGGCCGTTCCTATATTAATATCTTTATAAAAAAGTAGAGAATCAAAATTGATAATTTCAAAATTAATTTCAGGGTGATATTTTGCAAGCATAATACTTGCATCAGTTTTTCCAGTGCATGTAGCGCCTGAGATGATGATAACTTTATCTGTTCTTGGCATGGAAAACCTTGAGAAGATCTTTCTCTTTAAAGCTTTTGATAGATTTAATATCTATTAATTTAGAAAGACCAAGACTATTTACTTGCTCGTATACAAAGCGAGAGTCAAGGTCGATATCACTAAAAGTGGCCTTCTCAATGGAGCTACTTTTAAGATATTCTTCAAGAAGAATATTCGTTAATTTTGTATAATTTAAACTTTCAAAGATTTCAGGAATAGCGCGAAGAACAATAGTCTCATTATTAAGTCTCTCAAGCTCAAAGCCTAGATCTTGTAATTCACTAAATAACTGATTCTCACCCTCAAATGGCTTAAATTCATAGGGCTCAGATATTAAAAGCGGAAGAGTTCTTATATGCCCTTTACTTCTTAAATCACTTAAGAGGAAATGAATAACAGTATTCATGTTAAGAAGATAACGCTTATCTGTAACGGTTTGATCTTTTAAGAGAAAGACCATGCCTGCGAGATTATCAATTTGCAGTTCAGACTTCTTAGAGAAGAGGCTACTTTGACCATAGGAGCTTGTAGAGTTTGAGAAACTTCTTTGATTCGAAGAACTTTCACTCTCATCATTAAATCTTCCAAGCTTCTCTAAAATTGATTCTGAGGAATTATTTTGAAAAGACTCTTGGTCCTGATCATCAAAATTCATCTCTTGATGAGATGTACCCTGCAAAAACTTTTTTTCATGTTCTTCTACAATATCTTTTAATGAAGCGGAAACAAGAGAGAACACTTCATTCTCTTTTAGAAATTTGACAAGAATTTTATTTGGGTGAACATTTACATCTATTTCATTCTCAGGAACACGTATGTTAATTAAGTAGTTACCAGATTGTCCATAGCCCCAAACTGGTTCTAGATTTCTTGTGACTATTTGGTGTACTTTCTTATCTGAGAAGAGACGATTATTTACAAAGAGAAATTGCTGCTTCCCATTGTGGCCTTTCGTCGAGTGCTTACTAATATAAGAGTTAACTGAACTTCCAAGGTACTCACGCTGACTCGTGAGAATTTCTTTGTTGATATTTTTCTTCTTAAGAAAGAAAACCTGCTCGATCCGCTTAATACTTTGATCCCCTGTGGGTTGAAATATTTCTTTTTCTTCTTCATTAAAGTTTACAACAAACTTAACCTGGGGATTCATTATAATAAATGAATGTATAATTCTTCGAAGAGAGTTTCTCTCACTAATCTTTGATCTCACAAATTTCAAGCGAGCAGGTGTATTGTAGAAGAGATCTTTTATATAGAGCGAAGTTCCATTCATTGTGGGTTTGTAGTTTGAATGTTCAATTGGTTGAGCACCATGAACAATATATTTACCACCATTTTCTGTATTATTAAGCGGTGCTGAGTGGCATGATAATCTCGAGATACTCGAGATTGAAGCAAGTGCCTCGCCTCTAAATCCAAAGGTTGTTAATTTGTAGATATCATCGAATCTTTTAATTTTTGATGTAGCATGTCGACAAAAAGCGTAAGGGAGATCGTCAAAGCTCATACCATCGCCATCATCTTCTATGGCAATGAGATCAAGTCCGTTATTTTTAATTGTTATCTTAACTTCGCTTGCATTCGCGTCAATTGAGTTCTCAATAAGCTCTTTAATAACATTTGCTGGTTTTTCAACAACTTCCCCAGCTTTTATTTGATCTATAATGTGCTCAGGAAGGAGTTCTATGTGGCTTTGCATGGCCCAAATAATAGCAAAAGTTAAATCACTGGGCCATTCTTTTTAGAAAGAGAGGCAAGGGATATACTCCCTTGCTCTCGTTGACACTTTGCTAGATATTATTCCTTTAAAGTGATCTTGTTCTTCTTAAAGTTTATCCTAACTTTTTGAGAACTTTCGCGAGATTCTTTACGAAACATTTTTGGATAATCAATCTTTTGGTCGTACTTAACTTTTGTCTTGAAGCGGTAAAGACCGTTCTTATTCTTTTTCATATACTCCATCTTTTTAAATGGGATAGATATAATAGTTCTCTCACCCTCAATTTTCATATCTAAGTCTTTTAGAGCAAAGCTTTGAAGTGATTTCTTTCTATAGAGAATGAAGTAGTTTCTCTCTGTCTCGAGCTCTAGAGAGAGAGAAGTCGTGTTTTCAATTATACCAGGTAAACTTAATGTGATTCCGTCTTTTGTGATCTCATCAAAAACAAGCGAATTAGCAGTAGCAACCTTTGCATGTTTTACATCGATGGCCTCAAGCTCAACTTCACCTTCTATTTTATAAAGAAGATCCGTTTTCTGCTCGCCTGATATTTCTTTCTTATTAACAGTTAAGGCCGTTTCATAAGCAGAATCAAAGACGGCGCTGAGTAAAAGCTCTCTTCCAAGTGTTGTTGGTCCATCGCCAATACTAACGAAAAACTCAATAGGGGTACTCAGAATTTCACTATTCTTAAGTACTACATTCAAGCTTGCTTGAGATTCCCCACCGTCTCTTATGGCAATAGTTCTTGTGTCCCACTTAATACAAGAGTAGGGAACAGAATAAGATCTTGTGTGAGTTGTGCATCCTTTATCAAAGGACTTATCTCTAGAATCTCTTCTGTCTCGGTAGACTGTTCCGCGACCCGATGTGTGAGATGAGCTACCACCGGATGATGATCCTGAATCAGAATAATCACACACTTGATAAGTGTCATATTCTGTATCATAACAAGTCCCACTGTATGAGTACCTTTCACTTCCTACTTTATAAGTTGAGCCTGCAAGTAAAACTTTTTTAGACTCAAAAGTTTGATCTAGAACAACGAGATTAGAATCTTCTAGCTTTGAGTCATTTGCGTAAGTTGAGATTGAGGCGAACAAAGCCGCCAACATAAATGTTTTCATAAACCCTCCAAAGATTTTTATATAGCTTTGGAGCAGCAAGAATTAAGCCAACTGATTTGGTCAGATATTAAGTACTAGACGCATGCAGTCCACCCAGTGACACCAGTTTCAAAATGCACCTATATACTTTATGGCTCTTCTTTATAAAAGCTAACTTGGTTTCGGCCACCTTCTTTTGATTTATAAACAGCTTCATCAGCTCTTTTAAAAAGGTCGGTACCGGTGAGGACACCTTGGCGATAATCAGCAACACCTATTGAGGCCGTTACAGGGAGTTTGCTTGCGTCATAAATGAAGTCATGAGATTCAACAAGCTTTCTAAGTCGTTCTGCGATTTCATATGACTGTTTAAGATTTGTTTTTGGTAAGAGTATGACAAATTCTTCACCACCATAACGAGCAAAGACGTCGTCTTCACGAACACCATTTTTTCTGATCAATTCTGCTATATCTTTTAAGACAAAGTCTCCAGCATCATGGCCGTAGTTATCATTTAATTTCTTAAAGTGATCAAGATCAAAAACAATGAGGGATAGTGGAGTCCCTGTGACCTTAGATTTCTTTACTTCAAGATCAAGTTTTCCATTAAAGTAAGTCTTATTGTAACAACCTGTGTGGCGATCTGTATTGGCCTCAAGATTAAGTTTATCGTAAGTGAGTCGCTCAGGATCTCCCTTCGGAAGGTATTTAAGAGCAACGGCTCCAAGCTTTATAATGTCACCTTTACTAAGTTCAATTGGAGATTCAACTTTATCATTATTAAGGTAAGTTCCATTTCGAGAACCCATATCTTCAACAGTGAAAGATGTCTCTGTCATTGTTAATTTAAAGTGTTCTCTGGATATTCCATTAAATTCTAAAGTAATTGAATTCTTTGCACTTCTTCCACATATTACTTCTGGCTCAACGAGGTCAAAAAGTGTGCCATTAAGTTCTCCTCCAACTACGAGAAGAGCCGCTGGTTTTTGATCAGCTTCATTTTCAGTTGAAGATAAGGCTTTGTGAATATCGGTGATTACAATTGTGCTATCGTCACTCATGGTTCCTCTTTTTACTCCTACAAGTATAATATTACTAAGTTACTTTAATTTCTCTAGCCATTCAAAAGAGTAAATTTTTCCAGCTTCAACTCCCGGCTGATCAAAAGGGTCGATACCTAGAGCTAGACCAGTTATTGAAGTTAGCAACTCAAAATATACTATGATTTGTCCAAGACTTTTTTCATTAACAGACTCAATTGATAAGTTAATATATGGCACACCTTGCTCATCTAGAGCTTTGAGAGTACCAAAAAACTCAGCATCCATTAATTCTTTTAAACTATATTCACTGAGCATTTTAAGTCTTGAGTGATTAAAACTATTTTTAAGAGAAAAATCATTCTCCGTATTTTGAACGTGAATAAGGAGCATGAGTTTATTTAGTGGGCCTTCCATAAAAAGTTGCATTTGTGAATGCTGATCAGTTGCTCCATATGAAGGCAC
Source organism: Bacteriovorax sp. UBA1852 (assembly GCA_002338505.1). Taxonomy (GTDB): domain Bacteria; phylum Bdellovibrionota; class Bacteriovoracia; order Bacteriovoracales; family Bacteriovoracaceae; genus Halobacteriovorax_A. The sequence continues at coordinate 24,482 of DDIK01000179.1, read as the reverse complement.
AGGAGTAAGTCCAATTCTCTTACCATCTTTCTTTTTCCCGAGACTCTCTGCCCAAAGTTGAACAAACCAAAAAGAGAGATCTCTAAGTTTAGAACTATACGGCATGAGAACCGTTTCATTGATTCCATCTTCATAAGCTGAAAGTACTGAACGACAGGTATTTTTGAAATCATCTGAGTCAAAGTTATTTATTCCATACTCGTATGCACTTGAGAGCATAAGTTCAATATCTATTCCAGCAAAGAGTGCAGGCAAGGTTCCGACAGGAGTGAGGACGCTATAGCGGCCACCGACAAAAGGAGGTATGTCTAAGCAAGTGATCCCTAGCTCGCTTCCAAGTTTTAGGAGTGAGCTTTCTTTTGGGTCAGTCGCAAAGACAATATGATCTTTAAGATCTTGTTCTTTGACACCTGATTTTAGAAGTTCATTCGTTATGATACTAAATGTTGCCATTGTCTCAGCAGTTCCACCAGACTTTGAAACAACGTAGAAAAGAGTATCTCTTATATTTAATTTATTTAACTTTGAATAAGTGTCATCAGCATCAATATTATTAAAGAAAGTAAATTGGACATCATTCTTCGCTAGAGCAGAAATGAGCATTTCTGGGCCTAGAGAGCTTCCGCCGATTCCTATTTGAGCAAAGCTTTTAAAATGCTGATACTTCTTATAAACATCTTTAACACTTTTTAATAGCTCTTCATTCTTGAGCTCTCGAACAAAGTCATATCTCTTATGTTCTTTAAACTCATTAATAAGGGAGCTAATATCATTTTCTTGTGAGTAGTCGAGATTCTTTGAAAATGTTAATTTCATTTTTTTCCTTTTATGAATATTTCTTTTTTAAATTTCTGCCTATAAGAACTTTTTGGATTTGGTTAGTTCCTTCAACGATCTGAAGAACTTTCGCATCCCTCATAAATCTTTCAACGGGATACTCTTTTGTGTAACCAACACCGCCAAGAATTTGAACGGCATCTGTCGTTACTTGCATCGCCGTATCTGTTGCTTTAAGTTTTGCCATGCTTGCGTAGAGTTGGTTGTTTTCACCTTTATCAAAGCTTTCAGCGGCTTTTTGAACGAGTAATCTCGAAGCTTCAATTTCCGTAGCCATATCTGCCATCATGAATTGAAGTCCTTGAAAGTCGAATATTGGTTGTTCAAATTGCTGTCTTGAAAGAGCATATGAGACGGCTTCATCAAGTCCTCTTTGGGCGCAACCAACTCCAATCGCACCTATCGTAAAACGACCTTTTTCAAGTCCACTCATGGCGGCCTTAAATCCAGCCCCTTCTTTACCAATTAGGTTTTCTTCAGGAATAAAACAATTTTCAAAAATAAGCTCTCTTGTAGGAGAAGTTCTCCAACCCATTTTATTTTCTTTCTTACCAAAGCTGAAGCCTTCTACTCCGTCTTCAACAATAAAAGCTGAAACCCCTTTTGCTCCTTCTTGTCCTGTTCTTGCCATAACGATATAAGTCTTAGCAATACCACCAGAAGTGATCCAAAGTTTTGTTCCGTTAAGAATATATCCACCATCAGTTTTCTTGGCCGTTGTCTTTAAGCTTGCTGCATCTGATCCTGAACCCGATTCAGATAGAGCGAATGCACCAATTTCCTGTCCACTAGCAAGTTCAGGTAAATACTTTTCTTTTTGTGCTTGTGAGGCAGAGCTTTGAATGATTGCCTGAACCATCCCTGATACAGATATTGTAACAGCATAGGGAACAGAGCTCTTTGCTATTTCCTCGAGAACATAGCAGTAGTCACTATAACTTAAGCCTGCGCCTCCAAACTCTTCCGCCGTTGTCACACCGGTGAATCCTAGAGCACCAATTTCTTTATAGAGCTCCATATTGAAAACTTCATTTTCATCATCGTGCTCCATAATCGGATCAATCTTTTGAACTCTAAATTTTTCTAAAGTTGAGACTAGTTCTTTCTGTAACTCATTCATATAGATATCCTTAGGCATTTGAAATTGTACGCGATTATCCCTTATGGGAGGTCATTTGTCATTTCAATGACTTTAAATTGTTCTTAGTAATGACAAATATGACACAAGTCATCTTTTTTAACATGATAACGGTCACTTGGCACTAACCTGCTCTTTGTATAATTTCTGTATATGCTTTATGTCTGCTAGTGTAATTATATGGAAATCGAATCATTAAGAGATATTCAGGACACAGGTGAAGTTAGCATAACTGATAGCTTTCCACTGATGATTTTCAAAGTATCTCTAGTCGTCATGATTCTTATGATTTTTATCATCCAGCCTTTTGCAAAATATATCGCAGAGACTTTCTCTTAATCAAATTACTTACTTTGATGGTAAGGAGTCACCTTCATCATAGATTTCTAAACCAAGCATATTTTCAATAAGATCTTCTAAAGTCACGATTCCAATAAATTCACCGTCGTCATTAACAATAGCAGAAATGTGCTCTCTTCTCTTAAGAAGCTTTTTCAAAAGAACTGGTAATTCTGTGTCATAAGGTAGGATGAGTAGTGGCTTTAAAATACTCACAAGCATTTGGTTCTTATTTCTAATGTAAGCTTGCTGAAGTTTATCTTTTATGACGTAACCTCTCACATCATGAATTCCAACACCGAAGACAACGAGTCTTGTGAAGTTACAATTTTCCGATTGATCATATGCCTGCTCAATTGAAAGGTCATAATCAAGGCCTTGAACTTTTTCACTCTGTGTAATGATGTCTTTAAGATGAACATCTTTAAAACTCATAAGACCTTTGAGGGCCTTATACTCAGACTCTGCAATAGCTCCCTCATCAAGCCCAATGTCTGCTATCGCTTCAATTTCGGCGCGAGAGATAGGAACCTTCTGGCCTTTTATAAGTGAAGAGACTTTTTCTGACATATAAACAATAGGGTAAGAGATAAAGATCATAGGCTTAAGAACTTTTGCGGCCAATGGGAGAAACATTTTCCAATAACTTGCTCCAAGGGACTTTGGAATGATTTCACTAAAAAATAGAATTCCAAAAGTTAGCAAAATGGAAAATATTGTAAGCGCCTCATTTCCATAAACTCTTTGCGCTTCAGCTCCCGCTCCAGCTGCGCCAATGGTGTGAGCAATGGTATTGAAAGTTAAGATCGAAGCAAGAGGTTTCTCGATATCTTCTTTGAGGTGCTTAACATTCTTATAGAGTTTAGGATTTAATTTACTTAAAGAATTTAAATAGCTTGGAGTGACACTTAAGATAATAGCTTCAAGCATTGAACATATGAAAGAAACAAGTATTGATAAGGATATATAAAAAAATAACATATTACTTACGTCTTAAAATTTTATTACTAAAAATAACTTCACGTTCATTGTCTTCATCAAGTGAAATAAATTCGACATTAAAACCGTCTCTTTGGTAAACAAGTGTTAAGTAGCCCAATCGAGATGCAGAGAATTTTGGATAGCTAACAGTATCTACGTCTCTTAGCTTTGCACCTGCTCCGGTAATATACATGTGCGTACCTTTTTCTTGACCTTCATAAGAAAGGTGATGATCATGACCAGCAAAGTGAGCATCAACTTGTCCAATAATATATTTTTTAAAATACTGCTTATTAAATAATTTTGCGTCACCATGTTCACCAGAACTTCGAAAAGGGTGGTGAGCAATAGTTAGAATCATCTTACAGCTTTTTTTAAAGTCAGATAGAGTGTTGTCCATCCAGCTGCGATGTTCAGGAAGATAAGTGATATTTGTGTCGAGATTTATATAACAAGTATCCCCATGTCTTTCTGCGTACCAGAAGTTTGGGAAGATAATATTTTCATACTTATCATTTAGTCCAAGCCAGGCATTTGGGTTACCATAGTGATCATGATTTCCCATTGTGAGCATGAAGGGAACTCCATCTTCAAGTATGGACGAGTAATGTTGATAAAAGTTTTTATGAAATAGTGGATCAAACTCATCTTTTAGGCCATCGGGATAAATGACATCACCGGTGACTCTGACTCGATTACATCCTTCTTTTTTAAGAAGTTTAGCAACTTTCTTTTGTTTCTTTTTTCCTGTTCCAATGTCGCCGACAATACAAGTCTTGTCACCGATCTCGTGAGCAGGAAATTGTAAAACCTCAACTTCACGGTTTTCATAATTACAGGAAGAGAGACTTAAAAATAAAAGAGAAAATACGGCTAACTTCATTATTGGCTCCAAATTATTGCTTATTAAGTTCCAAAAGATTCTTTGCAATAATCATTACCATAACTTCATTTGTTCCTGCACCAATTTCGTTAAGTTTATTATCTCTCATCATTCTTTCAACAGGGAATTCTCTTGAATATCCATAACCACCATGAAGTTGTATTGCGTCAAGAGCAATCTTAGTGGCCATTTTAGGTATAGCTAATTTAACCTGCGCTGCAACAACTGGTCCTTGCTTACCTTGGTCGTATTCGTATGCAGTATTATAAAGAAAGTTTCTCATCATTTCTGTTTCAGTTGCCATTTCAGCAACCATTCTTTGAATCATTTGAAAGTTTCCAATCGGCTTCCCGAATTGAGATCTCTCTCCTGCGTACTTGATACACTGATCAACACAGGCTTGAGCAATACCTAAGGAAATACCTGCAATGGTAATTCTCTCAATATCAAGATTCTTCATCATGTGATAAACGGAGTCACCTTCATTTCCTACAAGCTGTCCCTTATCTACTTTAGCATTTTCAAATATAAGTTCACCTGTGGGTGAAGCTCTCATCCCCATCTTGTGAATAGGTTTACCTGAAGTGAAGTGACCTTGGTCCTTCTCTAAAATAAAAGTCGAGAGATTCTTTCTCTCATTTCCTGTTCTCGTGTAGACATAGGCGATATCTGAATATTGTGCATTTGTGATCCACATCTTAGAACCATTGAGAATGTAGTGGTCACCTTTATTATCAGCTTTAGTTTGAATACCAACGGCATCAGAACCATATTCTGGCTCGCTCATCCCCATACAACCGATGTGTTCACCAGTAATAAGTTTTGGAAGATATTTTTGCTTCTGTTCTTTTGAAGCATTATTTTGAATATTATTTACACAGAGAATAGAGTGGGCAAGATAACTTAGAGTCGAAGAGGCACAGGCTTTTCCAAACTCTTCCATGACGATTGTTGCAGCTAGAGCACCCATGCCGGCACCACCATACTCAGGATCAGCAGTGATACCGAGAACACCAATATCACCCATCTTTTTAAAGGCCTCGATATTAAAGGATTCATCTGTATCATGTTTTTCTGCGACAGGTGCTAACTCGTTCTTAGCAAAGTCACGACACATATCTCTAATCTGTTTTTCTTCTTCTGAAAAATACCACATAAGAACTTCTCCAAATAAACTAACGAAATGCTAACATTGAAGCATAACGTTATCCTTTCTTACATAAACTGACAAATGCACTGCAGAATATAATAATCTTATTTTATTGTATAATAATGAAATGAAAAAAATCGCAAACATATTCTTTACTATTTTCTATCTTCTAGCTTTTAGAAGTCTTTATACTTATTTCTTTGAAAGTCAGAAATTAGACGATCTTAGAGTTGGAATTATCTTTATTTTGATATTTGGAAGCATACATTTTCTTTTCTTTAAACTCTTAAACCATCAAAAGAGGAAAGAAGAAAAGTTAAGGCTCTATAAAGACGAAATTTGGAAGTGGCGAGATGATTGGAGAAGTCGCTTTGCAAAACCTCTTAATATCGATCAGGTTAAGTTCATTAGCTTTATTATATTCACTCTTGTTTTTGGACTAGTTTCTCTTCCTGTTTTAGAAAATAAGAAAAATGAACATCTCTTTATATATATTATACCAGTTATTGCCGCTTACTCATTAATAGGTGCTCTATGGCAGTGGAGAAAGATTAATAAATTTAAAGCAATTAAGTTTTCTTTTAATCAAGACTACTTTTCTCTTGGAGGAGAAATAGAAGGCGATCTTATTTTGCCAGGTGATATGCGCTTGAGTGATACTATCCATTGTACTCTTACCTGCTTTCGTCTGAAATATATAAATCGAAATAATAACTCAAAACTGCAAAGAGATAATATCTGGAGTCACTCGTGGAAGCAGGGCCCTCAAACATCGAGTATGCTTAATACAGTGAAGTTAAGAAATGATATCCCATCCGATCTACCGCAAACAATGCCATATCGAAGCCTTGAACATCCTACTAAGACAATAAAAGTCTTCGGAAAAGAATATCCTTATAGAGAAAAAAAAGGGATTGAATGGATACTTGAAGTTAAGAGTGAGATGAGTGGAGTAGATCTCTTTGTTCAATTTGAAGTTCCTGTAATTGATTCTGGTGATGAGGAGTTATCTCGAAAGACCAGAGATGAAATTGTTTCTCATAAAACTAAAGAAGCGAGAAGCTTTGATTTCTTAACAGAAAGTATTTCTAATGGAGCTACTATCATTGACATCAATACTTCGAGGTCTCTTCTCGTTGGTTTATTAATGATGCTTATGGGAGTGGTATTTGCAGCACCAGGGTTATGGCTCTCTTATGACTCTTTATCTAGCGCAGCTGGTTTGGCAAATATCATGAATCTTGGAAAACTTTTAATGGGAATTGTATTTTCTTTGATAGGACTTGGGATTGTAACATTCTCACTTGGTCGCTTTAGTTTTCGTGGGAGAATGAAGCTAGGCCTTAACTCCGTTAAATATGAGAGCCTTGGTCTCTTTGGGCAGCAAAGACTAAAAATAAAGTACGATTCTATTGAGTCCGTTTCTGTAAAATCAATATTCTCTATGAATGATAAGAATTTCCATGATCTCATCATAAAGAGAAATCAGCAGAATAAGAAAACGCGATCTTTCAAACTGTCCTTGCCTAGTGAGTTTGAAGTACGTTACCTCAAAAAGCTCATTGAAGATAAACTATAACGTTTTACTCAAGATATATTATGTTTGTTTTCAAACAAAGACGTGAAGAATACAATAAACCATCAAATCGTTAACAAAGGAATTGTTATGTCTCAATCAATGCGAATTGCATGTGCTTTATCTCTGGCCGTAAGTGCCTATTCATTTTCACCTAAGATTAATAATAAGCGACTCGTCGTTAAGATTAAGGAAGGGTCATCAGTAGAAAATATAGAAGTAAAATCTAAGAAACATCTTTTTAAGAATTACTATATTCTTAACACAGATAACGCTCAAGAATTAAAAAGCTATTTAGAAAGTAATGATCTTGTTGAGTATGCTCAATTTGATTTTCACTCAGGTGAGCAAGAGCTTCCACAAGCGCAGGGAGCAGAAACTCTTCAAGAGAGTGTCAGTGAAAAGCCTGGGATGTTTAATGATCCAGCTGTTAATAAATTATGGGCCTTTAAAAGCGCCGATAGAAATGGGATGAATGTTTCAAGTGCTTATGAAGCATTTGGAAGAAAGGGTGATCAAGAGGTTGTCGTTGCTGTTGTAGATACAGGAGTTGATTATAATCATGAAGACCTTAAAGATGTTATGTGGGTCAACCAAAATGAGATTCCAGGTAATGGTATAGATGACGATCAAAATGGTTATATTGACGACGTTCATGGAATAAATACACTTATGAGAGATGCTGATGGTAACGCTACTGGTGACATCATGGACAAGCATGATCATGGAACACATGTTGCTGGAACAATTGGTGCAACTCAAAATAATGGTGTTGGTATTGCTGGTGTAGCATCTAATGTAAAAATTATGGGAATCAGAACAGTTCCAAATAGTGGTGATGAAACAGATGTAGATGTTGCAGAGTCATTTCTTTACGCTGCTAAAATGGGAGCAAAAGTTATCAACTGCTCATTTGGAAAGAGAAATAATGAAAGAGGATTACTTGTTCAAGAGACAATTGATCACATCGGACAAGAGTACGGAGTTTTAGTTGTAGCAGCTGCAGGAAATGAATCTTCTAATAATGATAATTCTCCAAAATATCCAGCTTCATTTAATAGTGAAAACTTATTAGTTGTTGCAGCAACTTCAAGCTGGAGAGGAAGTCTTGCATACTTTTCAAACTACGGAAAAAGAACTGTTGATATTGCAGCACCTGGATCAGGGATTTACTCAACTGTTAGAGGTAGTCGCTATTCAAACATGAGTGGAACTTCAATGGCATCTCCAAATATGGCAGGTGTAGCAGCTGAGGTACTATCAAGAAATCCAGAACTTTCACCTTATGAGCTTAAGGATCTTCTTATGAATAGAGTGACGAAGCTTTCTAAGTTTTCTTTGAAAATGGTTTCTGGTGGAACTGCGAATTTGAAGAGTGCGCTTGAATAAGAGATTAAAAAAAAATAATAGTTTAAAGCCAGGGGAACCTGGCTTTTTTTATTATATCGAAGTGAAACACGGTACTCCATAAAATACTTTAAAGTTTATTCGGCTTATATTTCTTAAGAGACCAAAATTTAAATTAAAGCCTCTATAAAACATTTTTTAAAAACCTTTTCTTGTATTGTCTCATCATATCCTAGAATTGCATGATGATTATTTAAAAAAAAAGACCTGCTTTTAAAAACAGGCCTATATCTTTTATCTTCAATTTCAAAGTTAAATTAGTTTTGGGTCACGAACAGAGTATTATTTAACGGTGATACCTAAGATTGCTAGTTGCTTACCATCGTTATTTGAATAATAATTGAAACCACTTGACTCATCATATGATATTTTTACTGATAAATTGGAACTTTTAGCCATTAGAATTGTAGCCAAATAAGATTTCATAGTATCTCTCTGATGTCGATCTTCTTCAGCTTCTAATTGTTTTTTTTCTGCTCTTAGAAAAGCGTCTAAACTTACAGCTAATCCAGACGGAAGAGAATTAATTGTCTTTGGAATAGACGGTGTGTTGACGTGAAAAAAGAAAGCTTTTTCATTACATTGAAGCTTAAGAGTCGAAGCTTCTGCATAACGATTACTGGTGTTCCGAAGAGATTGCTGTTGAGAGCGTTTGACAGATACTTCTAGATCTCCTGATTTGCACTCAAGAGTTGCTCCGTAAGATAAGGAAGATAATAAACATGTTAGTAGCGCTATTAATTTCATTTGATAACTCCTAATTTTTGATTAATTTAATAGTAAGTTCACATATGGTGAAATGTTTTTATGTTTTTGTTTAGTATTTAATTCAGAAGTATCTTTATCTTTATTTTGTAAATCTGAAGATCCTCTAGATGATTGTTTTGTTGAATCATTCCCGCAACTTATTAAAAAAATCGCACAAAATAGTAAAATTATTGTTTTCATTTTTCCTCTGTTCGTTAGAAGTTAATCCACAGTTATCATGCACTTGCTTAGTTAGCTATACTTTTGAAATAAAGATGTAAAAAGTACTGAATAGCATTAGTGAAGTAGTGAATTACTGTTTTCGATAGATTACAGTATGAAAGTCTTTGAAGGAATAAGACTTTACGAAATCTCCTTAAATCTTTTAGCTACATGTGAGAGTACATTTCTTTAGAATAAGATAATTCTCAACCAATATCGGCTTTTTGATTAATACTCTTTCTAATGGCTTATACTAATCGCGCAATGAAACGCCCAAACCCCATCACTCATAGGAGTATCATAACGATAAGAATGATATTTCTTATACTCAATCAAAAGACCTTTGGACTTAGCCTCAAGAGAGTTGATGATGGCATTACACTCTTTTTCTTCAATATTTCTGTTACGTAAGTAATATCTCGTCTTAAACTCTCTCTTTGAAAAAGGAGAGTTGATTGAGTAGTAGCACTGATAATTTCTCTTTAAAATATTAAGCTTATCTGTTGTGACAATTTTTCCTGAGAACTCATACTCATACTTAATTCTAGACTTGGTAGCTAAGAGAAAAGAATTAAGATTAGCAGTTATAAGTGACTTGGAATTTATATGATTCTTGCAGCTATTAATATAGCCCGCATTACTATTGAGTTCATTAAGATCTTTTTGAATGATATCTCTCGCTCTTTGGCCGTTCGATATAGTTTGGTCTTCTTTGTGAATGGCATGATAGACAATACTGTAAATTTCGTCATTTTCTCCAGAGAGATCATCATTGAAAAGAAATTGATTCTGTCTTAAAAAACTAGATGCCTCTTCAAAGTCAAAACTATATGAATTAAATGTTAAAAGTATGATTAGGATTATTTTCATTCTTACCTCAAGAGGTTATAAATTATGAGTTAGGTAAAATTAGAACTTAAAATACTAAGTTTGTCATATATATAAGGATTTTTATGAAGGTTTGCTTTTTTGACGCACATCAATTTGATAGAGACATCTTTGACAAAGAAAATAAGAATTATAACTTTGAAATCAGCTATATAAGCTCTCATCTTAATTCTCATACTGCTCTTTTAACAAAGGGTTATGAATGCGTTTGTGTCTTTACAAATGATAAGGTTGATCAAGAGGTTTTAGATAAGTTATCTCAAAATGGAGTTAAGCTCGTTGCATTACGTTGTGCAGGCTTTAATCAAATTGATATCGAGTATGCTAAGAAATTAAAAATAAAAGTCGTAAGGGTTCCAGAGTATTCACCTTATGCCATTGCTGAGCATGTTATTGCACTTATTCTCACTCTCAATAGAAAAATTCATAAGGCATATAATAGAGTGAGGGAGGGGAATTTTTCTCTTGATGGTCTCGTTGGATTTGATCTTCATGGCAAAACGGTTGGAGTTATTGGCACGGGAAAGATTGGAAAAGTTCTTATTAATATCCTCAGAGGCTTTAAGGTAAATGTTATAGCTTATGATAAGTTTCGTGATGAGAAGGCTCAAAAAGAACTTGGTTTTAAATATGTGGAACTTAGTGAACTGCTAACGCAGTCTCATATAGTTTCTTTAAACATCCCCCTTAACGATGAGACATTTCACTTAATAAATAAAGAAAGACTGTCACAGATGAAAGAGGGAGCCTTGATTATAAATACCGGTCGAGGTGGCCTTATTGAGACATCTGCACTCATTGATCAATTAAAGTCTGGTCATATAGGAGGGGCAGGCTTAGATGTTTATGAAGAGGAAGAAGAATTCTTTTTTAAAGACATGTCGGCAAAAGTTTTAACCGATGATATTTTAGCGAGACTATTAACATTTCCAAATGTCATCTTAACGTCACATCAAGGTTTTCTCACCGAAGAGGCCCTAAGTAATATCGCCCATACGACATTACAGAGTATAAAGGACTATCAGAATAAGAAGCCTCTGGAAAACCTTGTTGAATAAACTATTATGAGGCAACGTTTTGGTCGCCATTAACAACTACCTCAGGATTAAAGTCACTTCTGACATGTCTTCTTTTATGACCTACATAGAATATCAAACCAATATCGATACAAGAGAAAGTAATTAAAACTTTACCTATTAGCATATCACCAAATCCAAGAGATAGGATTCCCATGGTTATTGTGCCAAAGAATAAAATCATCATTAGGCCGTAGAGTATATTCCATTCCTTGTATTCATTTAAAGATTCCTTACTCATTTCTGTCTCCTTTTCTTATAGTGTCTAAATTTTAATCAGTGTTAACTCTTGTAGTTCCCTGAATATTCGTAAATTTCATTGTTCTCAATAAATAATATGCAGAAGAGGTGCCAAGTACTTGAAATTACTGTGACAGAAATGGCGTCTTTTTTAAAGTGAGTGCGAGATACCATCCAAGACTATGTTCTAGACTTATTTATTCATTGATTGATACAATAGTAATTCAAGGAGTATACACGGATGTTGACAACCCCAGTCATTAAAGATGAGGACACTGTATTTCCTGGAGAGAACTGGTTTTTATATTGGAAAACCTCAGCTTCGCTTTGGAAAAGTAAAATTGAATCTCTTAGAGGCGTTAATAAAATAATTATACCTATTAATTGGAGTTTTCATTCCGACACAGGTGACAATATTGATTTTGCAGGAACGAAACCTGAGACAGACTTAAAGAAGCTTGTTCAGATTTGTGAGGATCTGGGAAAAGAGCCAATCCTTCTACTTCCTATTACTCCTGTCCCTTATTTGCCCAATGGAGGAATTCCCTTTCTTCTAGCCAGAAATGAAGCCGTTGATGAAGCGGGACTTCTAAATGCCGCCGCTGACTCTGATGGAACTATTCATCATTTCTACTCTTTCTTTGATCCACGCGTTTTTAAGGCTTTTACTAAATTTACTAGAGAGCTCGCACATTATATTAGCCAAAGCGGAATTAATGTTTCTCTGTGGGGCTATGAAAGTGGTTATTTTGATAATGGTGTTTTCCATTCATACCTAAAAGATCGTTCCCAATCTTTTGATCAAGGCTTTACGCGATATCTTCATGCAAAGAGAGAGGAATTAGCAAGTGATGATCTTTCATTTGCAACAAAAGAAAGTGAAATTGAACTAAGAAGAGAATATGAACAAATGGTTAAGGACCTGTATCTTGGAAGTATAGAGAATGATCTGAGCTTTTGTTTTCAAGGCTTCAAGCAGATCGGCTATATTTTTGGCTCAAAAAAAGATATATATCTTTCTTCAATTGATCATAGAACAGATTCATCAATCATTGATGAAGTCTTATCGATGCTTCAGTTTGGTATCTTGCCATCAACAATGCTCGTACCAACTCGTAAAAAATCAGGACTTGTTAACATTTTTAGAGATACAGTTCTCGGAAATAATTTTACTGATCAAAGTTATGAGGATAAGACAATTCAAAATAAATCTGAGTTTGTTTTTCATCCCTCAAAGTCTCTAAGTTTTGTTTGTCACAAAGAGAGTCCTCAGACGTTATCACTTTTAAGAGAATCAGGAATAACAGAGTTTGTAGATGACTTCTTTAAATATGATACTGACTTTTTAGAACTTGAAGACTTCTCTTGGGAAGATGAACTTGAAAGCTCGCGGCTTTTCTATTATTTTTCAGGAAATGATCTGACTCTTAAGTCTTTAAGTGCTGCTCTTAAAATGTTTATGAATGGGCTAAACGTTTTTATTGATAAGCGTGGTCTAGATGAGAGCTTAAAAAGAAGACTTGAGTCTTTTTATATTGAAAATGATCTTGAAATTGAAAAGATTAAATATCTCTGTCTCATCGAAACAATTTCTATGGGTGAGGGACGTCTATTTATTTTTGATAGTTCTGATTTCAATAACACAGAGATAAACAAGGATAAGAAAGATAGAAAAAACCAGTTTTGGGACAAGGTGTTTTCTAGTCTTGATTTACGATATCCTTCAATTGAAGCAGAAGAAGGCCTTCGCTATACTTGGTTTGATAGAGGTGTCGCAAGCAGTGAACTTAAGTTTGAGCGAGTGAAGCGAGTGACTTTCTTTAACCCAACAAGTTATAAGAAGAAAGTTAAAATTAGGTATCCCTCACAATTTATCTTTCAAAAATCAATCGATGAGAAAAATGTATCAATGAATAATACAACTCATGAAATTGAGTTATACTTTCTACCTAAGGGTAGCATCTCCCTAGACTTTGGAGTTATTTTATGACGAAAGAAATTAGAACACAGGACGTGCTTTTTATTCTTTATTCTCTGGACCAGTCAAAGAATATGACGAGATTTATAGATCTTGCGTATTCTACAAAAGGTGTCCTTGATTTTAAACATGTCGATCTCAGTGATTTGTTTACAGATACTTTTAATAGTGAAGGAAGAATTGGCCCATTTGAATCAGAAGAAGAACTTCTTCAGTTTTCTTATGATCTTTGTGAGCAATTTAAATTAGATAATATTTGCGTCTGTGATGTTGAAGCCGTTAATAAATCGTTAAAAGATGCTGGTAATGTCAATAAGCTTAATGATTTTCTGATAGAGAATGGAGAAGTCTTATCTGATCCCGATAGAAAGAAGAAAGGTCTCTTCTCCAATATTTTCTAATTATAAGTCAAGAACCGAAAAGCTGTGACTCATTGGAATATGATCAGCTCCTGTAACAGATCCAAGAACTCTAGCTCTTGTAAGTCTTAAGTTCTTGTACCATAAGTAATCTATAACTCGTCCAAAAATTCTCATTCTATTATCAGGACCTTCTGTATATTTAACTTCTGTGAGTCCTATTTCTCTAAGAGCCTGTTTCATCTTTCTTTGCTTCTTGCGTGACCACGTATTGAAGTCACCTGCAAATATTGCGGGTCCGTCATGCTCAGAGATTGCACGAGCAACCTCTTTAATTTGATGCTCCAGCTTTCTTGCAACAACGAAGTTAATAGCATGGATATTAGCGACCAAAAGCTCCTCGCCATTCTCAAGAGCATATTTTGTTATTAAAGTCATCTTTGGTGATCTGACAATTGGCTCTCTATATTTTGATCTAAAAAAACTTTGATTGATTGAATTAAATTTAGATATTGTTGCAACACCTGTTCTGTCTTCGCCATCAAAGAAGAAAGAAGTTGCGCAAGAGAACTCAAAACCGTTCTCTCTTTCAAAAATACTCTTCATTTCACCCTTAAGAAACATTTCTTGAGTAATCAGAATATCGTGGTTTTCACTAAGCATTCTAAAGTCTGCTGCCCATGTATCTTTCTTGCCTTTATACATATTCCACACGACAACATTGAAGTTGTTAGGTAGTACTTGCTTATAAGCATTATCAAATACTTGAATAACATCTTCATTCTTTGGGATTCTGTGCTTTGGAATAACTCCAGCATAGAGATCTGTTGTGAATAGTGCGATAATTAAAATCCTTTTAATTAGCGTGTGCAAGGCAATTCCTTTTCCTAGAGTTGGCATAATATATAACGATATTTTATAGGTTTTATAAGTGATTTGAAAAGCAAGAAATTTGTGCCGCGGCGAGTCGTGTTTTCTAGTAAATATTACAACTTAGCCTTTAACTCCTAAGAAAAGTTGTGTAACTTACACAGCTTATAATGATATCTGAGGTTTAGTGTGGAAAAAATCAATGAGAGAAGGCTTTTATTCTCTCTAACATTCGATGAATTAGTGAAGTTTCTAGACTCTCACGGAGCCAAGAAGTTTGTTGCAAAACAAATTTTCGAATGGATTTATCATAAATTTGTCTTCGATCATACTCAGTGGACAAATGTGTCAGATAAAGTGAAGGGTCTCTTATCGGAAAACTTTGATTTAACAATTCCAAAAGTAGTTTGGGATGGGCTTTCTGAAGATGGTACAAGAAAGTTTTTAATCGGATTTAGAGACGGGCGAACTGTCGAAGCCGTTATGATCCCAGCCAGAAATAATAGAAAAACACTTTGCTTAAGTTCTCAAGTTGGTTGTGCCATTGGTTGTACTTTTTGTCATACTGGAACAATGGGACTTACAAGACATCTTGAGGCAGGGGAGATTGTAGGACAATTTCTAAGTGTTACAAAATTCTTAAAAGATAAAGTAGGACCTGAAGAAAGATTAAGCAATATCGTCTATATGGGACAAGGTGAACCTCTTCACAATTTTGATGAAACGAAGAAGTCTGCCATTATCTTTACTGATGAGAAGGCTTTAGGTTTAAGTCAAAGAAGAGTAACTCTTTCGACTTCTGGCCTCGTTCCGCAAATTAAGAAGCTTGAAGACTTTCCGCCAATTAATATTGCAATTTCTTTGCATGCCGCCCACAATGAAATTCGAACAGAGCTTATGCCAATTAATAAGGCCTATGATCTCGATAGACTTCTAAGCGCAATTAAAGAAATTCCGCTGAAAGCTCACCGCTATATCACATATGAGTATCTCTTAATCGATAAATATAATGATAGAAAAGAAGATGTTGAAGCATTGTCAAAACTTCTTCCTAAAAAAGTTTCTAAGATTAATCTCATTCCTTTTAATGAGTACCCAGAGTCTTCGTTTAAAAGACCTTCCGTATCTCGAATCAATTGGTTCAGATATGAGCTTGAAAAGAATGGTTATACATGCACAGTGAGGACGACAAAAGGTAGTGATATCTTGGCAGCTTGCGGGCAGTTAAAGAGCGAAATGGAAAAAAAGATAAACCTCTGGGAAATAGGACAGTAAATGAAATTTTGGTTTTTAATTGTATTTTTTATCTCTAGTCATTTTGTCTGTGCACAAGGAGGTTCATCTTTCTATATCGGCGGCAGAAGTCAGCTTGAACTAAGCAGTAAAGAAAAGATAAACCCTGGTTTTAAAGATGGAGACTTTTCACCTCCTGTGCTCGGAGTTATCCTTGGAGGAGAGTCTCTTTCTGGTTCTGACTTCTTTTCTTTTGATCTTGAACTCGAGTTGAAAGACACTAAGACGAGATTTTATAATATTATGTTTGATCGAAATTGGTCTAACTTCTTTATTAATAATTTTTCACTTGGTTTTGGCGTTGATGTTTTTATTTCTGAATTTTCCGATGATTCTAAATTTAAGAACACAGCTTTTGAAAATCAAAAGCTGGGACTTTCTTATAACCTTGGTTATAAAGTTAGTAGGCTTGAAGTTACAGGCTCTATTTCCTACATGAAAACACTTGATTCTACGGTATCTAAAAAAGAGGGAATCAAGACAAAAATGAAACTAGAAAGAGATGTCATTTATAAGCTAGGTGTGAAGACTCTCTTTGATAAATATAACTATTTATTTGAATTATCATTTATCGAAGTTGGTGAAAGAAGAGTGTTATCCAAAGAGTTTTTCTATATTATTCCCAGTGAAAGCACTTGGAAGTACACTGTTGGTACTAACTATAATTATAAGTCACTGTCGCTTTGGTTAAAATATCACGCTGTTAAAAGTCTCAACGATGAGTACTCTTCTTATTATCAACTGCCTAATTTTTCTTCTTCACATACACTGTCAAAGAGTTATGTCTCAATGGAGCTTACATGGAATTTTTAAAAAGAGCTTTATTTTCTTTTGCCCTTTTATTGATCTCTTCTTGTGGGGATGAATCTCGAACAGTAACAATAAAGCTTCGAACAGATACTTTTATAAGTTCAGACTCTGAAGTTAATAACTCTGATCTTGATTATTTAAAGATTTCACGAACATCTGGTGCGGAAGATCGAATTTTGATTAAACTTCCTGGTGTCGATGATTCAGAAGATGACTTCTTTGAAAATTGTTGGGAAGACTATGCTTTTTGTGGAGTTTTCTTACTTCCTCTAAGCATTGTTTCGCAAATTTTAACAACTTGTGAAAATAACATTATTCAAGCAAGTAATTTAACTTCAGCGGTGCTTGTTTTTAATACTAGCGATGGCTCTTCTATTACAGCTGGTGACGTTGGAATAAGTCTTCTAGCAAAGCCTTGGTGGCAAAGCTCAACATGGAATATGGCCCATCCTTTTTCAGGGGAGGGACAGTGGCTCAGCCCTGGTGGTGATCTCGATAACTCAGTCAGTTTTGAAAATAATTGTACTAATTTGTCTTCAGGTTCTTGCGACTCTGGTGAAATTAAGTTTGAAATGACTTCATATTTTCAGTCTCTTTTAAATCAGCAAAATAATCAACACTATGGGATGGTGATTTATCCAAATGTTGATCTTGCAGAATCAAAGATATACTCAGTTCAAGCAAATTCGACTTTATCTCCTCGTATTGTTGCGACATACACAGGCTCATGTGTTAGCTCTGTAAGTCCTAAGTATCAGGAAACGAAGACATTTTATCTAGGAAGTGAATTCTAAGAATAGAGTTATCTTAATTTAAAGCTACTCTCGATTTTATCAATCTTAGATGTGAACTTCTTATAAATATCGTATCTTCCAAGAAAGAATTTCAGTATATAACTATCGATGAATCTAATCAGTGGTAGACCAAAGATCGAAAACATTAAAGATCCAACAATTATGGCAAGAACAAATTTTGTTCCTTGTGGATTATCTTTGAAAAAGAGATTTTCTGTGTTCATTCCAAAGAAGCCTACAATGAGATTAAGTGGCAAGAACACAGCAGAGAGAAGTGTCATCGTATAAATGTTATTATTAAGTTTATCATTCTTAATTGAGACGTAATAGTTATAAAGGGCTTCAAGTCTTAAGAGTTGGGTGTGAGCATTGTGCTCATTTACTCTTACCTGCTCCATGATGTCTTTAAATTCACCTTCTCTGAAATCAGGGTTATTTAAATTAGTGCGATAAAATTCTCTAAGGACAGATTGATTTCTAAAGAAGTGTCTTTCAATTTTTGACAGATCTTTTTTAAGGTCAAACCAAATATCCATGAAGATTCTTGAGGCCTTTCTTTCAAAGAGAGAGTCTTCAAGCTGATCAATTTCAGTGATATATTCTTGAACGATCTTTTCATTCTTTTCGTAGATAGGCCTTAGAAGATTAGAAATCTCAGCCAAACCATCGTCAACTTTAGTGAGATTTTCATCTTCTTGATTATAAATATAAACTTCGTGTGATGCATTGAGAACAAGTCCCTTAGAAAGAAACTCAAGAGATTCTTCTCCAATTGATAGACCTCGTACAATGAGGATTTGATAGTTTTGTTCATTAATAAACATTGAATAGTGGTCAGGACTTTTAAGATCATCAAGATAGAGTGGGTTAATTTCTTGTAGTAAATCAGTAATTTTCATGAGCGCTCCAATACATACATATTAAATGTAGCATTAGGACTCTAGTGAGGCTAAAGGATTTTTTAAGAATTTAAAAAGGAAATTACTTAACGACTTTAAAGTCCCAGAATTGAGGTCTAACTTCTTCTCCTGAAGATGGTCTTCTCTCTTTAGAATTAGGGTTTTCAACTGATCTCTCAGTTTCTACATTAAGTCCCTTGTCTGAGTCTTCCTCGATAGCATAACTTTCTTTCTTTATCTCAGTATCGACCTTCTCCCATTTTGGTTGCTCTAACATTGGTGGAGCATAAGACTCGGCTAATACGATTAAACTTGTGAATGTTAAAAAAGTGATCTTTTTAATCAACTTTTTCTCCTTGGTTTCTACAAATATTATCGTCTATTTTTGTTAAATCTTTATGAACTTTTAGAGAAAAGTTTACGTTATCTAATGTTTCTGGGAAGATAGATGAGTCATTGTTGGCCGTTATCATGGAGGAAGTGTTGAGCCAGAAAAATAATAGAGCAGTATTTGGTCTAATATCCCTTGTTGTAGTATTTTTTATCGTTCTTATTATGTTTTCTGTTTACACAGTTAAGGTCTTCAAAGATTCTGATAAGTCCGCTTTAGACTTCTCTGAATCAGACGGTGATACTATCGCTGTCATTGAAGTTGATGGTGTTATTATGGAGTCAAAAAAGACTGTTGAACTTCTTCATCAAGCAGAAAAAGATAAAAACCTTAAAGCTATCATTCTAAGAATTAATTCTCCTGGGGGCGCTGTTGCTCCGACTCAAGAAATCTATAATGAAGTAAGACGAATAGATAAAGATAAGCCGGTGTTTTCAAGCTTTGGTTCTATCTCTGCCTCAGGTGGTTATTATCTTGGAGCTGCTACAAGAAAGATTTGTGCACTACCAGGAACGATTACGGGCTCTATTGGCGTCATTATGCAATTTATGGACTTATCAAAACTCTATAAGTGGGCGCTTGTAAATCCGCAGGTAATTAAAGCTGGTAGATATAAAGATATTGGACAACCAAATAGAGCTCTCAATGAAGAAGAGAAAGCCCTTATGGATAAAATGATTGAGACTGTTCATAGTCAATTTGTCACAGATGTCCTAAAAACAAGAAAAGATAAAATCAAGGGTGATATTAATGATCATGCCCAAGGTCAGATTTTTTCGGGAGAAGGTGCTTTTAAATTAGGTCTCGTTGATGAGTTATCTTCTCTTTGGGGATGTGCCAGAAATATTCATACTGATCTCAAATTGGCAGGTGAAATGAATATTAAGTATATTAAAAAGAAAAAGAAGATGAAGCTTATTGATTACTTAAGTGGCATAGAGGAAGTATCAACAACTTTGAAGGAAGTGTTAGCAACTTTGAGGTCACCGACTTTAATGTTTAAATAATATGGAATTATACATAAATTGGATTCAAAATAATATTTTATCTGTAATAGCTGTTAGCTTTACATTGGTACTCGTTTATCATTATTTCATAGAAAAAGATGTTGGAACTAAGCTTTCCAAGAGATATCGAAACTCTATTTATGAAGCACAATCAAAGGTATTTTTAAATGCTACTCAGTATCTAATATCTGGTAATCGTGATCTTGCTATTAAAGAGTTTCTAAGTGCTGTTGATATTAATAGAGAGACGATTGATACATATTTTGCACTTGGTGGTCTGTTTCGTAGTAACGGTGAAATAGAGAAGGCAATTAGTATACATCGTAGCCTTATCGCGCGCGAAAGTATTTCTGAATCACACCGGTTAAGAGCACTTACAGAGCTTGCGGTTGACTTTGATAAGGGTGGCTTTCTTGATAAGGCCATTGAGACATATAAAGATGTTTTAAAAATTAACCGTGATCAGCATCATGTTATCCAGTCTCTTTGTAGAATTTATGAGGACATTGAGGACTGGGATCAGGCTTATAACTATAGAATTATGTTATCTAAGGTTGGACATGAAAATCAATCCGAAACAATCTCACATATCTTAGTACAGAAAGCGAAAACTAGTTTTGAGCAGGGAGAAATTGCAAAGAGTGAAGAAGATCTTGAAGATGCTTTTCGTTTTGCTCCAAGTGTTTCCGCTAAAATCTTAAAGCTAAGATTACTTCTTCATCAAGGAAATATTGATGATGCTAAGTTTTATCTCTTAGAGCTTCTTAAGGAACAGCCTATATATGCGTCATTCGCTTTTCAATCTCTTGAGGAAGAGTTTAAGGCAACGTCTGAAGAAAGAGAGAAGTATCAGGCTAGATTAAAGCTCATCACAGAATATTTCTTGAATCTTGAAGATCAGGATCTACTAAAGTCAGAATCAGTAATTTTGACAAAAGTACGTCTTTATAAAATGACTGGTGATCTTAGAGAGGCCTATCGAGTTCTAAAGGATTGGTTAGTAGATAATGAAGGGCAATCAGAAGCTTTAAAATCAGAATATATTAAAATTCTTATAGAGCTTGATCATCATGAGGAAGCCGTTCACACAATTAAAGACATGCTTGATAAGATGCACCAGACTATAACTAGACACTATTGTAAAGAGTGTGGATACAATTCGGATGAAATATTTTGGAGATGTCCACAATGTCATGAGTGGGAAACAATTCAGTTTAGATGGAAAGTATAATGGTAAAAATAACTTTAATACTCTTGCTTTTTAAATCTGCTAATGCGTTTAGTGGCTACCAGTATGCATCAAAGGCTTACGTTCAGATGCATCAGAACCAGTCACGTTACTCAAGAGTCATTTCAAACTTTGAGTGTAATCAGCCATTTAAATTAGTTAAAGATCATGGTGAATTCAGTGAAGTTTCATACGCGGCTTATAAGGGCTTTATTCTATCGAGGAATTTAATCTCATCAAAGAATAAGGAGTGTCCACAAGATAAGTACTCAAAATTTTTTGAATATCTCTCTCTTGATGTTAGTGATATGCACTACTGGGGTAGGCTGCAAGATCTCTATGTGACTGGAGAAGTAAATCCATGATTAAGTTCTTACTGCTTATATTGATTTCTCTTGGCTCATTTTCAAAAAAACAAATGCCAGTCAATAATGACTTTATTAACTTTGAAAATATAAAAGGTGTTCTTAAAAAAGATCAGCTTGAAAAAACTCTAACTGAAAAGCAGAAAAGAGCTCAGATCCAAAAACAAAAGAAAAAAAGTAAGCAAATGAAGCTCTATGGGCTACCAACTCAAGATGATTTTTGGAAAATCATGATAGAGCACTGGCTGGTGAAAAATATTACGATTCTAAAGTGGGACTTTAGAAAGCCTGATTATGGAGTTGATGAGTATTTTACGAATTTCTTACGGCAGACAGGTGAAATCGGCCTGAAGTTCAATATCTTATATCTTAATACTCCAAATATTAGTCATTTTGCTTTTCCAATGGGATCAAATGAGTATTTATTTCTTGTCTCTGTCCCATTTATTAAATCTCTTGATCTTAGTAAACTTGAGATAAGTATTATGCTTTTAGAAGACTTGTTAAGAGTGAAGAACGACTATTTTATTAATTCATTTGATTCAAAGCTAACCTCATCTCTCTCTGGTGGTAGTTTTTATCAAAAAGAATTTCCTAGTAAGAACTTGAAGACTTTAATGACAAAAATCGATGAGAAAGTTTTTGAAAAAGGATTCTCATTTCAAGAACAGCATAAAATTACAAAAATGATGAATAATATACTCATTTCGGATACTCAGAATTGGCAGGCTTACTATCGAATGCTTTCTAAGATTGATGAGCTTGTTAAGGGAAATCTTATGTATAAGAATTACTTGAAGATTTATCCCTCTCCGGAATTACAAATGAACTGGTTAAATCCAACGAAGAACTAATGGATATATTGAACGCTAAGAAATTCTATATAAAATATCTCGCTTTTTATCTTTCAAGCGTGGCCGTTCATATTATTCTTATTTCTATTATTACTTTCTTTCACTTCTTGTTAAATCATCGACTGATCGTTGTGGAAAATTGGGTGTATGACTTTTCATGGCAGTTACTTCTACTTTCGAAAGTCACGACATTTATAATTTTCATAAAGTATTTTGTGTTTTCTAACTCAAGGGATAAGTTATTTGATATCTCCTTTTTTAAATTCGACTTAAAAGACCCGAAAAACTATTTACTACCAATTCTATCTTTAAGCTTCATTATCTACTACCTGGATCCATTTGTTCAGGATCATCATAGTTTTGATGTCGGGCGAGGAGTTTTTCACTTACTTTCAGTCTCTTTAACAATGTTAATTGATCTCATTATTGTTTCAATACTTTTCAATGAGAGTAATAGAGAGAAATTACATTTTGTAGAAGTCTGTATATTTTCAATTGTTTCCTATAGTGCATTCCAGGGAATCTTTCTTTTCTCTACTTCAAGTCCGTATGTTCTTGTCTTAAACTTTCTTATGTTCTACTTTTTTTATAAGAAAAATGAATGTCTCTCAGTGTTCTTCATTCTCTTATTTATTGTTCCTCTCTATCTTTTTTTAGGGTTTGATCCAATATGGAGTAGTGATTTCAGTTTATTATCAACAAAGTTAAATAGTATAAATATTCATATAATAGCGATGGCCTTCTCAATTGTACTTTACTTTAATTGGGGTCATCTTAAGAGGAGAGTTTCATGAGTGCTGGTGGTAATTTAGATATTTTTCAAATTCTTCTAGATTCAAGTATTGTCGTAAAAATAGACCTTGCATTATTGGTTCTTGCTTCAATAGTTTCATGGGGGATTATTTTAAAGAAGAAAGTGCAATTAACTAAACTTCAAAAATTAAATGATGATTTTGAGGAAGTATTTTTTAGTGCATCTTCATTAAAAGAAACATATGACATTACGAGAGAAGTGGAGTCTAGTCCTTATAAGTCGATTTTTGATGATGGATATACTGAGTTCTTAAAAATTAGAGATACTAATCAGGGCGATTTGTTAAAAGTTAAAGAATATCTAAGAGACTTCGGAGTCAGCTCTTTTGAAAGAGCTATGAAGAATGGCCTTGTTAAAGAAGATGCCAAGATGTCAGATGGGCTTACAACTTTAGCTAGTATTGGTTCGATTACACCTTTTGTTGGTCTTTTTGGAACTGTTTGGGGAATTATCGATGCATTTGCAGGATTAGCCGCTGGGGGAGCGACTCTAGAAACTGTTGCTCCAGGTATTGCTGAGGCTCTTGTGGCAACAGCGATAGGCCTCATAGCTGCTATTCCAGCAGTGTGGTACTTTAATAAGTTTAATGCCATAAAACACCATATTAATGAAGATGTGATGAGCTTTGGAGAGCGATTTATCAATCAGGTACAAAGAACGATTTCTGCTAGAACTACTGTATAGGAGTTAAGATGGGCTTTAAAACAAATAATGGAAATGGTCCTATTGCTGATATCAATGTCACACCATTTGTTGATGTCATGCTGGTGTTGCTTGTTATTTTTATGATTACAGCGCCTCTTATGTTTAATGGAATAGAACTTACGTTACCTAAGACGCAAGAGTCTAATTCTATGACAATAACATCTGAGCAAGTCGTTCTTAACTATACGAGTAGTGGTGAATACTATGTGGGACAGGATAAGGTTTTGCAAAGTGAATTAATTCCTTTTCTGGCTGAAGAATTCAAACGTTCTAAGAACACTACACTTTATTTAAGAGCAGACTACAAGATTGAATATGGAAGAGTGGCTAAGCTAATGTCATTTTTAAAAGCAAATAATATTAATCAGATTGCACTAGTCACAGAAATAGATACAGAAAAAAAGTAGTATGATAAAAAAGAGTCTTGGATACCATTCTTTTTCCTTTCTTATACATTTCATTGTATTTGCGCTTTTCTATGTATACACGAGAGTCTTTGATCCATCTTTTTCTCCAACAGATGTCGACAAGTCAAAGTTGAGAATAGTGGGTAAGGCAATAAAGGTAGATGTTGTTGCTATGCCAAGATTTACAATCAAAGAACTTCAAACAATGGACAACGCTGCCCCAG
>DDIK01000154.1 GCA_002338505.1 Bacteriovorax sp. UBA1852 | reverse complement strand
TCCTATTCAAATGACGATTTTTTCTGATTTCCAGTGTCCGGCATGTAAAGCACTCCACAAAGCTGTTGAAAGTCTTATCATGAAATATGATGGAAAGGTTAATATTCAATATTTCTTCTATCCGCTAGATCACAACTGTAACCCAAATATGAAGAGTC
The DNA here is from genome assembly GCA_002338505.1 of Bacteriovorax sp. UBA1852. GTDB lineage: Bacteria > Bdellovibrionota > Bacteriovoracia > Bacteriovoracales > Bacteriovoracaceae > Halobacteriovorax_A. The sequence continues at coordinate 27,191 of DDIK01000154.1, read as the reverse complement.
CACTACATACACTTGCATGTAAAGCTTCTTATGTGTCTTACTGTACTCCAAGAGAGAAGTTTAAAAGTGTTCATGATAAAATTTTCGAAAATCAAGAAGATCTTTCATCAACCATGCTTGATGAGATTACTGCTAGTGATAACTCGAATGAATGTGTTAATTCAGATGAAACTAAAGACTATGTTGTAAACATGATTAAAGAGGGTGACTCTTTTGGAGTAAGATCAACTCCAACATCAATCATTAACGGTGTGAAAATTGAAGGTGTTCGTCCTTTAAGTGACTACTACGCCATCTTTGATAGTCTTATTGAAAAAAGTAAGTAATGACCAAGAAAAAGAAAAAAGATATTCCAAAGTTTTCTCAAGAAATCATTGAGACACATTGTCATCTTGATTATCTAAAAGCTCTCGAACTGGAAGAAACTCTTGAGAAAGCAAAGGAACATTCAGTTTCTCGCATTGTTACTATTGCAGTTGATCCAGATAACTTAAAGTCAGTTAGAGAACTTTCTAAAAAGTATCCTCAAATATTTGGTACTCAAGGTATTCACCCTCACGAAGCAAAGCTTTATACAGACGCCGTTGAAAAAGAAATCAAAGATCACGTACAAGAAGATAAAATTGTAGCAGTTGGAGAAATCGGACTAGATTTTCACTACAATAATTCACCAAAAGATATTCAAATAGAGGTATTTGAAAGGCAGTTACAAATAGCTGTCGACCTTGATATGCCTGTCGTCATTCACTCACGTGAAGCTGAAAAAGAAACAATTGATATCCTAAAGAAATATTCGAAGTCATTAAAAAGAAAGGGTGTCATACACAGCTTTACATCTAGTCTTGAACTTGCAGAGTTTGCTCTAAATGATGACTACTGTCTCGGATTTAATGGAATAATCACCTTTAATAGCGCACAAAACGTGAGAGATGCCTTAAGCATCACTCCGATAGAAAGAGTACTTGTCGAAACAGATGCTCCATTTCTAACACCTGTACCTTACAGAGGTAGAGAGAACGCGCCTTATTACCTTCCATTTATTATAGAAAAAATTGCTAGCGAAAAAGAGATGAGTGTCGATGAAGTCATTACTCAAACTACCTCTAATGCTAAAAAGTTATTTCACAAGCTATGTTAAGAACAATTTTTATCACAATTTTTCTATATCTCCCCCTCCAGTCATGTGCCCAAGATAAGAAAGCAAAAGTCATTATGGAAAACGCTAAGATGACTTTCTCTAATAATTGTAAACTGGTTGGAACTTGTATCGATATCTCTGTAATTGACTGCGAAGCTGCAACTGATGGACCTCTTTACTATATAAATCATAAAGAGAATGCTCTTATTCAATGCTGTGGTGGTTGCTGTGATACGACGAAGCGAGAGGGAACTCAATGCTCGGAATGTCCTCCTAGAAAGTGGAAAAAATGTAAAGAAGATACTACTTCAAAAGAGAATACAGCTCCCTAAGTTGTTCAAACTTATCTCGCACTTTAGACTCACTTAAAACTTCATTAATATTTTCAACGATTGAAGCCTGAACGTCATGCTGATTATCAATTTCACGATGCGTCTCAGATCTTAAGAAGTTTAAAACTTCAGACTTCCTGGCATCACGAGCTATATTAGGACCATCATTAAAGAAATAATCTTCATCGCTGATAAAGTTGATATTCTTTTTTACGTTTGAAGGAATAATATCATTTTCAAAACCAACAGAATCAAGAGTTCCTAGAAGTGAGACGTCTCTAAAGCCAAACTCCAAAGTATTGAGACGATTGGCAATTCTAACGGCACTGTCACCACCTAGAGAGTGACCAACGAGAATTATTGGCTGACTTTCAGGTCTTTTTAGAATTTCTTCAATAACCATCTCTTCATTATCCCAACTAAAGTGCTGCGCTCCTTCTGTAGATTCAGCCATGGCCTTAAGACCATCTTCTCCAGAGCTTGAAATAAGCGATAAGCCACTTATAAAAAAGATGCCCGGTTCATTTACCGACCCTTTTTTTTCAGGAGTTATTTTTTCAATGACCTTATTCTTAATCCCAACTTCAACATCAGGAATGGAAGGAATCATTGGAAACTTTGGTAGCATCTTGGTCGCAACATTGGCAGCTGCAGATAAAGCATCCTTTGCAAGATGACTTGATGCTTTCTTAACTTCTTTAACATCTTCTTTTACGACGTCTTTTAGTTTTGATTTCTTCTTATCAATGGACTCTTTTGAAAGCTCTACTTTATGCGCCTTTCCATCTTTAATTTTTGAATCGAGAGCTTGAGATAATTGAGACTTTACACCATTTGCATTTTGTAGAGGACTCTTATTGAGATAAGCTTCACGACTAGAATATTGCTTTATACGAGGTGTAGTATCCATATATTTATTATACTTCCAACTAAAAGCATTTCGCAGTGGGCAAAACTCGTAGAATCAGTAGTCTTTTCTCTCTAAATATGGCATATTCCATAGGAAAATTCGTTAAATTGTTGAACATTGGAGTCAGGTATGTCTGGAAAAATCAGAGTTGGTATTAATGGTCTCGGAAGAATCGGTAGAACAATTCTTAGAGAAATTGTTGAAAGAAATATTGAAGATATTGAAATAGTAGCTGTCAACTCTCCAGGAGAGCCGGAGCAATACGTCCACCTTTTAAAGTACGATTCTGTCTTTGGTCGCTTCGATGCTGACGTTTCAATTAATGACGGACATATTTTAGATATCAATGGTCACAAGATAACTTTTCACAAGTACCGTGACCCAGCTGAAATTCCATGGCCTAATGACAATGTAGATATTGTTATCGATGCAACAGGAATTTTTAAAGATACAAAATCACTTTCAAAGCACATAAGAGGCAGTGTTAAAAAAGTAATCCTTTGTTGCCCTGGAAAAGTTGATAACACAATCGTTATGGGAATAAATCAAGAAACATATGATGCTGAAAATCACCATATTGTCTCTAATGCTTCATGTACAACGAATTGCCTTGCACCAGTTGCAAAAGTTCTTAACGATAAATTTGGTGTTGAAAATGGATATATGACAACTGTTCACTCTTACACAGGAGATCAGAAAATACTTGATTCAACTCACTCAGACCTTAGAAGATCTAGAGCTGCTGCTGTTTCAATGATACCAACAACGACGGGAGCCGCCAAAGCTGTTGGACTTGTTATACCTGAACTTAGTGGAAAGCTAGATGGCTTTGCAATTAGAGTACCTACTCCTAATGTTTCACTCGTTGACCTTAATGTTACAATCAAAACTCCTGCGACAATTGATGAAATTAACACAGCTCTTAAAGAAGCAGCAGAATCATCACTTAAAGGAATTCTTGCCGTAGAAGAAGAGCCTCTAGTTTCTGTTGACTACATGGGAATGCGAGAGTCTTCATGTGCAGACCTTGCCTTAACTAATGTTATTGATGGAACAAACGTAAAAGTTGTTACTTGGTATGACAATGAAGCTGGTTTCTCAAACAGAGTGATTGATCTTGCAAAATACATTGGTTCAAAACTATAAAGATATTCGGAGCATAACATGGCATTAAGCTATATTGATCAAGCTGACTTAACTGATAAAGTTGTTATCGCAAGATTTGACTTTAATGTACCTCTAGACAAAGAAGATAAGTCAAAAATAAATGACACGACAAGAATTGATAATGCCCTTGATACGATTAATTATATTCTTGAAAATGGTGCTAAGAAGTTAATTCTTATGTCTCACTTAGGAAGACCTAAGGGAGAGAGAAATATGGACTACTCTCTTGAACCTGTTGCAACTTATCTTGCATCTCAATTAAATGATGATGTTATTTTAAGTGAATCATGTACTGACAGAGGAATCAAAACTCTTTTAACTCTAAATGAGTCAAAGGTGATCCTATTAGAGAACCTAAGATTTCACCCAGAAGAAACTACAAATGATAGATCTTTTGCTCAAGCACTATCTAAATATGCTGATATCTATGTCAACGATGCCTTTGGTGCGGCCCATAGAAAACACGCTTCGACTTATGGAATCAATGAATTCTTTAACAAAAAAGCCTATGCTGGATTTCTCATCAAAAAAGAACTTGAAGCTCTTGCAAAAGTTTCAGAATCACCGAAGAGGCCTTTTGTTGCAATTGTAGGCGGCGCTAAAGTTAGTGATAAAATTAAAATCATAGAAAGACTTCTTGTCAGTGTTGATAGTCTCCTCATCGGTGGCGCCATGGCCTATCCATTTTTAATGGCCAAGGGATTTAATGTTGGAAAATCTCTGTGCTCTGATGAAGATGTGAGTCTAGCGAAGAAAATTCTAAAAGAAAAAACCGCTGGAAAAATCTCTCTTCCTGTTGATCATATTGGTTCAACGGAGTTTGGTGGTGAAGCAACTAATATTGATAAAGAAGATATTTCTGATGACTTTATGGGCTTAGATATTGGACCTAGAACAGTAGAATTGTACTCATCAAAAATAAAAGATGCTCAAACGATTCTATGGAATGGACCAATGGGACTCTTTGAAAATGATGATTTTGCAAATGGGACTCTTAAAATTGCGAAAGCTCTTGCTGATTCAAATGCCTTCACTCTCATAGGTGGCGGTGACTCTGTAAGTGCTGTTAACAAATCAGGCCTAGCTTCTAAAATGTCTCACATCTCGACAGGTGGAGGGGCCAGCCTTGAATTCATAGAAAAAGGTTCACTTCCAGGAATTCAAGCTTTAAAATTTGGTCTTAACTAAGAAAAGGCAAAACCCATGAAGATCTTAAATCTCATTTTTATATTTCTATTATCAACACTCATTTCATCTTGTGCTTCTCTTTCAAAAGAGGAGTGTACACTGGGTGATTGGGAAGGAATTGGTAATTCAGACGGTCTTAAGGGTCTTCCAAGAAAAACTCTTTCAAAACACCAAAAAGCTTGCTCAGAATATGGAGTAACGGTTGAAAAGACTTCTTACTTATCTGGTCATAAGTCGGGACTTAAGTCGTACTGCAAAGAAGAGAACGCTTTTCAAAAAGGCCTTAACGGCGAAAGATACTACAATGTATGTAGCTCAAAGTTTGCTAAGAAGTTCAACGAGGGAAAGAAGATATTCACTCTTTCAAATGAACTTTCATCAGTACAAAGAGAGATTGAAGGCTATGAAGATCAGCTTGATAATGGTGTTAATAGAGAACAAAGAAAGGTTATAAGAAGAGAAATGCGTGATCTTAAAAAGCGTGAAAAAATACTTATTGCTAAACTTGTCTACTTAAAAAGCAAAAATGGCCAAGGCGTTGAAGGTGTCTTTGACCTACTTTAAATATTGAGGTCCCTATGTTTACAGCTCTCGTTGGATCAGTACTTGTACTATTTTCATTAAACATTAGTATCTTTGCCATAAAGCAAAGAAGAAGAACACAAACTGCCTATGGTAGTGGTGATGACAAAGTTCTTAGTGCAGCGGTAACTGCTCACTCAAACTTCATCTCATACACCCCACTTTTTCTCATCACGCTCTATTTCTTAGAGGTAACTTTCAAGGCCTCTTACATTCTAGTTCTCTGCCTTGGACTTGCCTTTATTATCTCAAGAATCTTACACTTTTATGGTGTTTGCTATAGCGAGCAACAGAGTACACCTAACTTTAAATTTAGAATAGCTGGAATGATGCTCACCTTTTCATCACTTCTAGTTACAGCTCTACTAAATATTTACTTTTTATTTAAGGAATTAATATGAAAACAAATAGAGAAACATACATCATTGGTAACTGGAAAATGAATCAAGACCTGGGTGCTATCACCCACTTTCTAGATGAGGTCTCAGATCTAAAAACTGAACACCATGCATGGATTGCCCCTCAAGCACTTCATATTGATAAATGCATGAAACTCAAGTCTGAACATATCCAAATCGGAGCTCAAAATTGCGCTCACGAAGACTCTGGCGCTTTCACTGGAGAGAATTCCCCTAAGACGATAAAAGAACTTGGCGCACACTTCGTCATCATTGGACACAGTGAGAGAAGATCACTCTACTCTGAAGGTGATGAACTCTTATATAAGAAAACATTAAAAGCATTAGAAAATGAGCTCGTGGTTGTTTTTTGTATTGGGGAAACTCTTGAGCAAAGAGAAGCAAATAAAGTAGAGGAAGTTCTAGCATCACAGCTCTTAAATGGGCTAAGAGATATAGACTCAAAAAATGTTATCATTGCTTATGAACCAGTATGGGCAATTGGCACAGGTGTCACAGCAAGTCCTGAACAGGCTGGTGATGCGCATAAGTTCATTAGAGGGTTTATCGACAAAAACCTCAAACTAGAAGATGCTCAAGAAACTTCAATACTCTACGGCGGAAGCGTGAAGCCTGAAAATATCGAAGAACTGATGTCTCATGAAGATATAGACGGTGGTTTAGTTGGCGGCGCCTCACTAAAGCCAGACTCTTACATAATGCTCCACAAAAACGCGTAGCAACATTACGTAATATTTCTTGCAGATGCACTTAAATACAGATTAACATTAATATATGTTTAATTTCAGATGCTTAATTATCGCCATTATGACTTTTATGAGTCTAGGTGCCATAGCCTACCCAAACTTCATTGGATATAGCTACCAGTCGTGCATAACATGTCATTACAATCCTTATGGAAATGGGCCCCTTACCGATTATGGACGTGCCCTTGGTGCAACAGTTGTTAGTAGTAAAGAAATTTTAAAAGAAAGCCTATCTGACGAGGATCGCTCTGAAATGTCGAGCTTTCTCTATGGATCTTATAAAGGCGATACCATTAAGCCACATGCGAACTATCGTGGACTCTATTACAAGACTGATATTGGAAGCGAAAACTCCCAGGCCGAATGGATTAATATGATGGCCAATGTAGGGGCCACAATTAGGCCAACACAAAACGACAACTTTTTCATTGTCGCCTCCATTGGCTATGCGCCAGAGCCCAGTAATAAGGTAGCTGGGGAAGAACAGTCTACATTTAGATCAAGAGAACATTATGTAGGCCTTAGACTTAACAAGGCTCACGGAGTTTATGCTGGAATGATGGACAAGATCTATGGCATCAGAGTCCCTGACCATAACTCCTTCAGTAAAACTGCTACAAATCTAACAATGAATGACGGTGCTCACTCGCTTCTCTATCATGTCACGAAGGAAAAGTTTGACTTTGGTTTTCAATACTTCCTTGGAAACCTCTCTCAAGATGAAGACGTTAGACCCGTTGGTTGGAATACACAATTTGAATATTCACTAAATAATCTAAACAGAGTAGGCTTCTCCTATCTTGCTCAATCAAACACTTACTCTTCTCAAAATATGTGGGCGCTTCACTGGAGAGCAGGAATCCTAAAAGGCTCAAGTCTTATGGCAGAATTTGGAAGAGTGACGAAGGAGTTTGACAGTGCTGATCCAAAAACGAGTGAGTACTTCTTTTTACAAAATCATATTCTTTTAAAAAGAGGGCTATTTGCACTTATCACATTCGAACAATTTAAAGATGATATTGAAGACACAGCCAAAACCCTAAAACTAGGACCAGGCCTTCAATATTTTCCATTTCAATCCATAGAAACAAGAATTGATTTATATAATCTGAGGTCCATAAGTGAAGAGAACTATTCAAATGATACTTGGAGTATAGCTGGACAGGTGCACATATGGTTATAAGAATTATCATTGCCATATTTGTCTTAAACTCCGCACTTGCCCTATCTTTTAGAGATGCCCTTAATGCTTACAACAAGAGACAATATCGCCAGTCCATTAAAATTCTTCAGAAATTATCCCGAGGGAATATCAAGTTCTATACTGATGAGGCCTTAATCCTTATTTCTAAGAACTATGAAAAACTTGGCGAGCTAAAGAATGCAAATATGATTCGTAACTTTATGATTCAAAGAAAGTATCGGGTTGAACATAATGAAGTGAAGAAAGCACTTACTGGAAAGAGTGATATAGATGACCTTGATGAACTCTCACAAGGACTTTTAAAAGTTTACTATACGATGCTGTCATCTCGCTATCAAATTTACTTAAAAAGAAAAACAAAGAAAAATAAAGATATAGTCATAAGATTTGCTGAGCTACTAGTTGAACAAGACTATAAAGCTGATAAAGCACAAATGATCTTAGATATATTTCAAAAAGAAGAACAAAGAATTAAAGATGCTATTTATCACAAGAAATACTTCGTTCTTGCCTCGTACGGAAGCTGGCAAGACGAGATAATATTAATTGATAACTCAAACGGTGATGAAAGAGAAATTAACTCAACTGCAGAGGGAACACTTTTATTTGCTGGCATGACCTATGGAAATGCACATCATGAATATCGCTTTCAACTCGGCCTTGGCTTCGGTGCCGCCACTGTAGGTGAAGACAGCGCAAACTTTGACTACTTTCAAACAAGCGTTGGAGAAACCCTATTCTCCTTTACAAGCGGTTACCTTATCAAGACTAGTGATAACGTTGCTATTGGCGTAAGTGTTCCCATTATTTTTAGAATTGGAGACTTCACAGAGCCTGAAAACTTCACCATAGAACAAGGAACAGTTATTACGACGGGACTTCTTGCCCATTTTGTTTGGAATATTAATAAATACTTTCTCGATATGGAGTTTGGTAAGGTAATGAAGTTTAGATCAACCTTTATCAATGTTGGAATTGGTTACCAATTTTAACAACTAGACCCCTTGCAGCATATGTTTTTATCAGCTATCCTTTTACATTTGACATGTAAATTGCTATAACTTCACGATTATATAAGATAAAGCCTTAAAAGGAATTTATAATGACCACAAGTTTAATGGTATTTCACGCAATTATTTCAGTTCTTCTCATTGTTTCAGTTCTTCTACAGTTTGGTAAAGGTGCTGAAGCTGGCCTTATGAGCTCAGCGAGTGAGTCAGTTTTCTCAGGAAGCCAACAGGGAAATATCATGAGTAAGATCACTACAGTTTTAACTGTAATCTTTCTCGCAAACTGTATATTTCTTGCGAGACTTCAGTCAGGAAAAGAATCAAAATCAATCTTAGATACAGAGACACCGATGGCAGCGCCACTTAGTAGTGATCCAGCGAAGCCAATGCCTTCTGCACCTGTTCCGACAGAAGCAAAGAAAGTTGACTCAATACCTGAAGATGCAAAGCCTGCTCAATAAAAAGATAATCATATAAAACTTATAAGAAGGACTCAATCTGAGTCCTTTTTTTTTGCATCATTTTATGGTCACTTACCAAAAGGTTGGCACCTGAAGTTTCTGAGATATTGTAATATCAAATAGATAGGTTTTTATTTTCTACAAAAGCTCTTAAGAACTACAATAAGTTCATGAGTGATACAAAAGAAGACATTCCAGTATATGATAAGAAAATCAGACCAAAGTCAAAGTCTGCAAAGGTCTTAAATATTCCAAAGAAGCCTGTTGAGAATGATTCCCCCGCTATCTCTTCGCCTATCGCTCAGTCCGAGCTCTCAAAGAAGGTTGTTTTGATTCAAGTCATTCTCCTCTTAGCTATAGCATCTACAGTTTGGCTATTCCTAAAGAATAGCGACCTGATCAAAGTTGTGACTCAGCAAAGCTTAATTATAAAATCACAAAGCGAAAAACTAAAAAATTATGAAATCACTCAAAATAAACTTCAAGAGAATTTAACGTCTCTGAATATGAAATTCGCTCAAATGAAAAACAGACAAGAGAGTGTTGAGAAATATACCATTAACTCATTAAAAAAGAGTAAAGGTGAAAGCATTGTTGAAGAAAACATCAGAAAATCAAAAGAGATGAAAACAACAAAGGCAACCCTATCCTCACTTGTGAAAGAGAATGAAAAACTCCTATCTATAAATAGTGAAATTAGTGAAAATAACAAAATGCTCCATAGTGAACACCAGAAACTTCTTAATAAATTTATGGATCTCATTAAAACATTTGATCCTGAATGCAAAACAGGAAAATGCTTAAGTGCTGATGATATGAATATTCAAAAGCTACAAAATAAAGACAACGAAGTCAGTGGCTCAGCCCTCGAGCTCTACAAGGCCAAAGCACTTTTAAAGAAACTTAAACCCTCAAAAAAAGAAGACTCTCACACTGAAGCAGTCAGCATAACAAAAACACCAAGCTCTCCGACAACAAAGACAAGTCCCAATGAAAACTGGTAAGACCTTTTAAGTAAAAAAAAGGGGAGACTCTAAGCCTCCCCTTCAATCTAAAAATATAATTTATAAATTTTAATCTCTAGAATGGTATATCGTCAGATGTAAAACTAGCATCTGTCTTTACATTATACTCTTGGTTCATCATATCATCATTAGCTGGTGCTGATTGATTCATACCATTGTCACTTGATGCATAATTATTGTCAGAACCTGCCTGAGCTCCACCTAAGAATTGAACATTCTTAGCATTGATTTCAGTTGTATATCTCTTTTGACCGTCTTTACCTTCCCAAGACCTTGTCTGAAGTTGACCTTCAACGTAAGCTTGACGACCCTTAGCTAAATACTTTCCAGAAATTTCACCAAGTTTTCCCCAAACAACAATTCTATGCCATTCAGTTCTTTCTTGCTTTTGACCACTTTTGTCAGTCCAGCTTTCGCTAGTTGCCATTGAAAAGTTACATACTGCCATTCCAGATGGTGTGTACTTTAATTCTGGGTCTTGTCCTAATCTCCCTACGAGAATAACCTTGTTAATACTCATTCTTCCTCCAAATTTGTCGCGTATGTCGGGTACAACTTAAAATTCCCGACAAAACCGCAAGGTTGTTCATATAGAGCTACAATAGCTCTATTTATTTAATTTTTCTATATGCAAAGAGAGGAATTTTTTAACAAATTATAACTTTGCTAAATTTATAAAGGAGTTAGAGAGAAATTTTATTTTATGAAAAGGCCTGTTCTTCATATTCTGGCTCAGGCTCAACGCTTCGCGCATTAAAGCCATTATCTTCCGAAACAGCTTCAGCGACCGACTTCTTATGATCACCCCAGAATTCATCAACTTTTCTTCTCGCGACATTAACATCTTTCTTATACCAAGAAGCATCGAAACCACAATGCGGACATGGAACTTCTTTTCTGAAGTTTAGGCGCAGAGCCGCTTCAAAAAATGCCCATACTAGAAAGAACGAGAATGCCCCCTTCCACTGCATGAGAGGAAAGAGAATGGCCGTTAATGCCATCGTAATTAATGAGACCTGTAGAAAGTTCTTTAAATTTAAATGAGGGTTTGTTGTAACTGCCCTCTTCGTTCCACAAAGTGGACAGAAGAATTCCATATGTGGATTCTTATAACGAAAAGTACGCTGCTCCAGGGGCCTGTAATCAACTTTTTGGTTCTTAAAAATGTTCATACGCCTCCACGCTTCGCGATCATTCTTAATTCTACCAAATCACCAACACGCCTTACTAGAAGGAAGAAAGCTCCACAAAAGGAGTTGATCTGCCCTTCGACAGATCAACTAAGACGTGCTGTAGAAGGAAAGCCAGCGAGGCTTGCCTTAATTGGTAAGTCAAAGGGATTTGACCCCAGAAAGCCAACGTGCCACTCCCTTTTGCTCTGGGTAGCAAAAGTTAACATTCTTGTTACAAAATAGAGGCCAACGAATCTTTATCTAACGCAGCGAAAAAACGTGATTTACTAGTGCCAAACAATAATTAGTTGGATAGTATTGGTGACTAAAAGACACTGATAAAAAACTATTGAGATGACAGAAAATAAGAACAAAAACATTCTCAAAGAAATCCCCTCAAACCAAAAGGGTCAAGTAAGTATCTTCCTTGCTGTAATCACGATCGTGGTAATAACTCTTATTGCGTTTATCATAAATGTTGGTCTCTTTGTAAAAGCTAAGATTAATCTTCAAAATGCTACAGATGCTGGCGCTTGGTCAGGAGCCGCAGCTCAAGCTAGAAGACTTTCAAATATTGGTCACCTTAATTGGGAGATGAGAAATACTTACAAAGAATGGATGTTTAAGTATTACGTCTTAGGACAGCATGCCAACACAAAAACTCACTCTCTCTCAGGTCCTAAAATGGACTTCAGACTGAAGAAGTTTGATCCTGCAGCAAATACGTCTGATCGATTTAATGTTCCTTCAGTTTGCATTCACTTTGGAAGTTCTCATAATATTTGTAATGTCTATGATACTCCCGGCTTACCTCGCTTCCCTATTGCTGGTCTGCCAAATGTAAGTGAAGACTTTGAAGCTGCGATTGATAGTTTTGTTGAGCAGAAATCAAAAAATTGTATCATCAGAGCTTTGTACAACTTTGCTGCCGCTCAAAATTATGCCTATTCAATTGGCAATAACGTTAGCTTTCAAGATGTTCCTACCGTTGCAGGCTACAGAAAAGGTGCATGGGTAGAGGCCATAGAACTTGCTCTTAGAATGAGAAGTCTAGAAAGTATCGTAAACAGAGAGCCAGTTGAAGACATGTGCTTACTTGGCAATTGCACTAACAACGTAAATACCATGTCCGGAGGAGATGTAACTGCCTATAATGAAAGACCCTTAGGGGCTTTTAAAGCTATTTTTAAAAATCTCGGTGGAGGCTCCTTTAAGTCTTCTGATCCTACGACTGCAATAGCTGCAAACTTACGAGTTACAGAGCTCACTCCTCGCTCGGTTAACATTCCAGATAATTCTCTTGATCAATTATTTGTTCCGACCAGTGGACCACCACAACATCCTAATCCTAGAGAGAAAAAATATCTAAACTTAAGACCTATGCTATTTAACTTTGTGACTTTCTTTAATACTTTTGTCCCTCAGAACCAAAACCTTTCAGAGACAGGTATCACGACCGATGACATTGACTCAGAAGGAGCTTGTAAAATTAGCCGCACAGCAATTCCTGTACCTGGCTATATTATGGGATTTTATAAAGACCCAAGAGTTAATACTTACTATGCTTTAAAGGCAACAACGAGATATAAAGGCCTATTAAACCCGTTTGCCCCACGTGAAGGAATTGAGATCAAGGCATATGCTGCTGCAAAGCCATACGGTGGAAGAATTGGCCCAATGCTAGTTCAACCGCCGAACTTTAATACTTTTGATGTAAATATCCCACGTGTTGCTAGTTCTCAAATTACGAGTCAGTATATTCTTGGCTTTGATACTTCAACGAGTGGCTATGATGCGGGACTACCAATCCCCATGAATACAACATCAAAGAAGTTCTACTTATCTGAGCCAGGAAGCGATACATCTTACATCGGAGGAACTCCAAGCTCAGATCCAGATAGAATTAAATTTGGTGTGCCTAATTTGATTTATCAACTTCCGACAGGAGGAAACTTAAGAGGTGATGGAGCTACTGGATTCTATGATGTTTCTACGAAGTACCCTAATTCTGGTCCTAATCAGGCCCTACCTCCATCAAAAGAAAGTGCAGGGCTCTTTAATTCAGAGCAATTCTTTGGCTTCAAAAATAATCTGACATCAGCTTCTGGCTTCATCTCAGGCTCTGCCTCTATTAATAGTCAAGCGACGATTCGTGATGCCATCAAAAGAGCTAGAGGCGTAACAAATTATGACATGGCAAACTACCTTGTCCCAACTCATCTTGATCTAGCTGATGAGGCACAGAACCTTGAGGCATCAACTACTCTCAAGAAAATCACAGGTGAGGCAGATGATATAGTAGCATACTATGGCCCAATCATGAGACCAGGGACAATCTATCCAAATGCCAATACTGTCAGAGACGTTATGACAGATTATCTAGGCATGCTTGAAGCCCCGATTGAACAATACCTAGATGCATTAAAGGATGTTTCGCAAACTCTTGTGGCAGAAGATGCATTATACCAAACAGCTGCTGACGGTATTTACAATCTATCAGACCCTCCAGGGGCGAATCCAAGCACAATTATTGCAGATCAATCTCTGTGCCCATCAGCAAGCCTTGCGGCTAAAATAAACTTTCTCTTTAGAAGTAACACGACGACAGCAAGTTGCGGTATACTGCCATTGTCTGAAAGTATAAATACATACATAACAAGCTTAGAAAGTGGGAATGCGGATTTCTACTACACGACTTATACAAACCCTCTAAATTATTCTAATGTTCAAATATCAACGGCTTTCTCCCCTGGAATTATGCAAGGATCCAATGAACAAGCTGAAATAATATCTCCCTTTACTAATTCAGCTCCGGGAACGTACTTTAGAAGGAATTTCTACTCAACCAAGATCGTCTCAATGAAAAGACTTTTGGGTGAACATGGTGAGCTTCTTAGAGATAGCTATAGTGAGGGTGCTGGAGATACATTGCCAGATGGTGAAACAAATATGCAAAATGTACTGGAAGCAACTGACTTAAACGAGTTTAGCTCAGGTGCAGGCTTTCAAATTAATGGTATCACTGATGAAACAAATTTTTAGAATATACTTGAAAATAAATATTTTTTTTATATATACTGACTAGATAAATTCTTAACAAGGGATTAAATGTGGCTAAGAAAAAAGCAACGAAGAAAAAAGTAGCAAAGAAAAAAACAGCTAAGAAAGCAGTTAAAAAAGCTACAAAGAAAACAGCGAAGAAAGTAGCAAAGAAGAAAGTTGCTAAGAAAGCTACAAAGAAGGCGACGAAGAAAAAAGTTGCAAAGAAAGCAACAAAGAAGAAAGTCGCAAAAAAAGCAGCAAAGAAAGCAACAAAGAAGAAAGTAGCTAAAAAGGCTGCAAAGAAAAAAGTAGCCAAGAAAGCAACGAAGAAGAAAGTTGCTAAGAAAGCCGCGAAGAAAGCAACAAAGAAAAAAGTGACTAAAAAAGCTGCGAAAAAAACAACGAAGAAGAAAGTTGCTAAAAAAGCTGCGAAGAAAGCAACAAAGAAAAAAGTGACTAAAAAAGCTGCGAAAAAAACAACGAAAAAGAAAGTTGCTAAGAAAGCTGCGAAGAAAGCAACAAAGAAAAAGGTCGCTAAAAAAGCTGCCAAGAAAGTAGCAAAGAAGAAAGTCGCTAAAAAAGCTGCAAAAAAAACAACAAAGAAGACCGATTCTAAGCCAGCCAAGAAAACTTCGAAGAAAACTTCTAAAGCAGAACTTGAAGAACAGAAAAGACTTGAAGCAATTGCTAGATATAAAGAAAAGCAAAAAGAACAATTAAATGAAGACCTCAAAGACAGTCTTACTAATTATGAAATTGAAGATAAGATTGAGCAAATTCAAGAAAAGCAATTTGAAACAATAGAAGAAGCAGAAGAGTCAGTACCAGTAACTCCAAAATTTAGCTCTGCTGGACCTAGTCTTGAAGAAGAATATAATCCTGATGATGAGCCAGAGGAAGATACTGAGTATGGTTATGGATGGGGATATAACGATGCTTTTGACAAGCCTGAGGAAGAAGAAGAGGACGAAAAGAAGAAAGTTGTCGATCCATATATGGATGAAGACGAGCTCTATGCTAAAGGTCTTGATAATGACAAGGGCAACAAAGACAATGATGATTATTAAATCATAAAAAAATATGTTATGAATAAGGGCGGCTATGACCGCCCTTTTTTTATAATTGGAGATAATATGAAATTAGAATTATTTTACTATGATGCTTGCCCATTCTGTGGCTTTGTCCTAAACGAAATCAATAAATTGTCTATAAAGGTTGATTACAAGAATATTCTTGAAGACCAAGAAAGTCGCAGTCGGCTTGAATCAGATACTGGAAGACGAACTGTTCCTTGCTTATATATCGACAATAAGCCGATGTTTGAATCTCAAGATATTATTCAGTGGCTTAACAAAAATGCCGATAAGCTCGAAAAGACGAAATAGATAAGGAAAATATATGGAAATCAGAGATCCAGTTCACGGCTCAATTCACATACTGAAAGAAGAAGAGCCTATAATTAAAGCGGAGTTCTTTCAAAGACTCAGAAATATTAAGCAACTTGGCTTCTCTGAATTTGTCTTTCCTGGTGCTACTCATACTCGTTTTATTCACTCGATTGGAGTTATGAATATTGGTAATATGGCCTTTGAAAAGCTCTTTAGTGGACACACTGTAAACAAAGAACTTCTTAGACTAAAAGAGACTTTTAAGCTTGGTTGCCTCCTCCATGATATTGGACATGCCCCACTCTCTCACTCAACAGAATCAGTAATGCCGATGCTAAGTGAGCTTGAAATTCCTGAAATTTTTATTTCTGCAAAAGATAAATCTCTAGATAGACAAGCTTCTCATGAAGACTATACGATTAAAGCAATCGCTGATAGCTCCTTTGCCGATAGCTTTAAAGAAGTAGAAAAAAAGTTTGGCGTTGATAGAAAGTTTGTAGCTGACTTAATCGTTGGTGTCACCGATGAGCCAGAATATTTTACAATAAATGGAATCAATTACTTTCCTCTCTTGCATCAACTTGTCTCTAGTGAGCTTGATTGCGACAGAATGGATTATCTCCTAAGAGATAGCTACTTCTGTGGTGTTAGTTATGGTAGTTATGACCTAGACTGGTTATTAGATAATCTCAAGCCCGCGATCAAAGATAATGTTGCCAGTCTTGGTATTTCAGAGAGAGCCGTCGTTACTTTTGATGACTTTCTTTTAAGTCGATATCATATGTTTGTTATGGTTTACTTTCATTATAGAGCAGTCTGTCTTGAACAACTCCTTATGAGATATTTCAAAACTTCGCCAGATGAATACTCAATACCAGCAAACATTGAAGAATATATTGAGCATGACGACTATCATCTTATGAAGATACTTCGTCACTCTGACAATAAGTATGCTCAGGCACTTATCAAAAATAAGACTCCAGAAAAAATCTTCGAATCATTTAATAGTGATCAGCTCATCACACTTGAAAAGCTTCAGTACTTCTTTGAAAAAGAAGATATCGAATTTATTCGCTGCTCATCCTCAGGAAGACTTTCAAAATACTACACTGCTGATAGAAATATTAAGAATTCTCATACGATGAAAGTAGTTAGAGAGAGTAAATTCAGTAACCGAGTGGAATACTTTGATATAAATGAAGCAACAGATCTCTTTCAAAAATTTTCAAAGTCTCATGCTATTAACAGACTTCATGTTGAACTTGAAGAGTTAACTGGTGCCCAAAAGAATGAGATCGAAAAGATCATTAAGGGTTAGTTTCAATAACTAGCGTGTATAGTTATAAAGAGTTATAATAGTGACTTATATAGCTTAGGACTTTTGTGAATAAGATTTCATTTTATGTATTATTGATTCTGATCTATCTTGGTGTATCTAAGAGCTTTTCTCCATTTGAAACAAAAATACCTTATATTGCAAATGAAAGAGTCTTTGATGGGTTTTTCTCTGGCGCTCCCTTGAGTGTCATTCTCATGGACTCAACATCATCAGGTTTTTTAATAAAGACATACCAACATCACTATAAGCTCATCTACGCATTCAGGCCACCTGAGTCAGTGATCGTACGAGTATCAAAAGAGTTTTGGAATAAGAACTTAGAGTTTCATGGACTCTCAATTTTTCGAAGAAAAGATAATTCAAGTCAAGTTAGTCTCGTTCCAATGCCACCTGGTCTGCTTTTTATTGGCGATCCTTCTTATGGAAGTTGGGAGGTCGCAAATTCAGGACAAAGAGTGTGGAGATTTCATCGTACCTACAGAACATTTACAAAGATGTTTGGTTGGGGAGACTTTGTTCCTTCTTATGAGTTTTTCCAAAAAGCTAAATCTCATCTAACCAATGAAATCCCATTTATGGGCCTTAGCGACGAGTTTGGCTCATCAGGAAAACTCACCATTAAATATAAACTTAAAAAAGAAGAAGTGCTTCCATCTTTTAAAGAAAAGGCACTAAGGTATCTGCGATCATTTATATGGATTCCCCGCTGGGATAATAAATTAAAGATAGAATAAAGGGAGCTTAAGTGAACGAATTATATGACAAGCTTATACTTAGAGTTATATTTGCATTACTTGTTTGTTTTGTAATTTATATCTATAAGCAAGCACATCTTATTCTCTATCCATCTATCAAACATCAACTTTTAAAAAAGTTTTTTCCATCTAAGAACTCAACCGACACAATTCATCTCTTTTCGAGAATTATTGGTCTAGGGCTTATATTTTCTGATTTTCATATTAATCTTTCAGGTGGAATTGGAGTTGCATTCATGAGTATGATGATTGAGTCGCTACTTATCATCACACTCTATCTTGGTTCAATTTACATTATCGAAAGTATCACTCTTTATAACTTTGAATACACTGATGAAATTTTAAAAAGAAAGAATTACTCTTATGCCATCATATGCTTTGCCCACTCTATCGGTGTGGCCTTACTGATTAATACTATTGTAAAAGTTAGTATGGGATCTCTTATCATCATCTTCTTCCTTTGGCTTTTCTCAATGGTGCTCATAGGTTTTGGGGCAAAAATCTTTCCTCTTCTTTCAAAACTTTCATTTAACAGACTCCTCGTTCAAAAGAATATTGCAATTTCTTTCTCATATACTGGATTTTTCTGGGGACAATGCTTAATTGTTTCATCTGGACTGGACCATGCTCTCACAGATATTAAATGGTACTCGATTCAAGTCATAACAAAAATTATACTCTCTCTAATTATTACTCCAATTTTTCAAAAGGCGCTGATTTTCATTTTCAATATTCAAAATGAAATTGTCTCAAAAGAAGAACAAGACAAATCAAATTCATCAGATATTGAAGTTGGTTATGGTATTTATGAAGGAGCAATAATATTCACAACTTGCTTCTTAACAACTGTCATCACTGGCCAAATTACTTTTGGAAATTTTTACCCTTCATATTAAGAATCTTGCTCAGATTAAGGCCCTAAGCTCACTCTCCGTAAAGTATATTGAATAATCACGGAGGAATTGTGAGTTTAAAATTTATGCAGACACTAGAGTTTTTAAATACAAGACTTTCAAATATTGAGAGAAATATTCAAAAGCTAGATGAGAAAATAGATTATGCGCTTACTCTTCAAAAGAATCATTTGATTAGAATTAAGAATGGTGAAAACCTAAGTGATAGTATTATTCTTGAAAGTCTTCCATATAATGACTTAACACCACAAAAAGCATTTGAGACTTATTCAAATCAAGATATCGATTTTTTCATTCTAGATGTAACTAAGCTTGGATACACAACAGAGACGAAACTCGAGGGAAGAATCCATATACCGCTTGAAGAGCTAAATATGAGGTATGCTGAAATTCCAAATAGAACGACACCCATACTAGTTATTTCAGAGGTCGGTTTAAGATCTATTAAAGCTTCTGAGCTACTCGTTAAGAAAGGTTTCTATAATGTAAATAATGTCTCTGGCGGTTACAGATATTGGCCTAAAGAGTCACATGAAACACAAGCGCTAAGTGCCTAACTAGAAATCGAGAGTAAGGTTTAACTGTGACCTTTGATCATCCTTAACTTCTTTTAGAGATGTTTTCTGATGAAAACTTTCAAGAGTCGTATTAACTCTATCCATTTCTAAATCTCCCACAATATTAGTATATTCAGAATCAAGTAACTCGATAGATTCTAAGAGAGTAAACTTGAATCTTTCCCCATATTCTGTCAGAAATACTCTTTGTTCACGCTTATCTTGTTCACTAACTTTTCTAACTACGTATCCTCTTTTTTGAAGTTCGTTGAGATGGCTTGTCATCGTTTGCTTCTTTAGCTCA
The DNA here is from genome assembly GCA_002338505.1 of Bacteriovorax sp. UBA1852. GTDB lineage: Bacteria > Bdellovibrionota > Bacteriovoracia > Bacteriovoracales > Bacteriovoracaceae > Halobacteriovorax_A. The sequence goes on along the minus strand of DDIK01000154.1, from coordinate 7,538 downwards.
CATGCATTACCAACTTCTTTAATAGTTGGTCCTTCTATCTCACAAACATAAACTAGAATTTCTAGAAAGCTAGGTCTAAGATCAGTGAAGCCTCGATTCTGAAGTAACGTGAGGAGTCTGTTATTATACTGACGATAAGTTTTCTTTAGTAGGCTTCCAATATTTGATAATCGCTTCACCGACACCTCCGAATGACATTGATACTATATACGGACTAAATAGAAATAGTCAATGATTAGTACTAATTGTAGAAGTTTGAAAACTAGAGTTTTTTAAGTATTGCGTTAATCTCTTCTGGATAAACTCCTGGCTCTGGGCGCAGGCTTTCAACCTCTTTTAATTGTCCGCCAAAAGGAGATTTCATGGTCGAAGATATATAATTGAAGTCTAGACCATGAACGAGCATGTCATGTTTTAATTGCTTAAATGTCTTATTTGTTTTGTGAGAACGTGCGTGAGTATTAGCACAAAACATTATTAAATAAACAAGTGTAAAAACTTTCAACATAATTTCTCCATCATTTGTATAAAAAGCATATATATTGGTTATATCTGCATATACAATGCCAAATTCATGGAGTTTTAGAACATATTTCGTGCATTAGAAATCGAGGTCGTCACCCCGATACAGATGCCAAAGGTCAAAAGGGAGGAGCCACCGTAACTCATTAACGGTAAAGGGAGACCCACCACGGGCATCAATCCCATCACCATACTCATATTTATAAATGTATGCCAAAAGAAAATCGACATAATACCAATTACCACTATGGAGTCGAATATCCGGGACACACTGGTGGCCAGCCGGATAAATCTAAAGAATAGAAATAAGTACAATCCAATTGTAAGAATCGCACCAAAGAACCCATGCTCCTCATTAAATATAGAAAATACAAAGTCTGTGTGATTCTCAGGAAGATAGTTTAAAGAAGCCTGAGAAGAGTTCTTAAAACCCTTACCCCAAAACTTTCCGGAGCCTATTGCAATCTTTGATTGAATTGCATTGTAACCCGAGCCTCGCGCATCAGCTGATGGATTCAAAAATGTCTTAATTCTTCTCTTTTGGTAATCTTTTAAACCAAATTCATACATGACAGCACCACTTAAGAGACCTACCACCGCAAGCACCCCAAGAGTCTTCCATCTAAGTTTTCTGTAAAAAGCAATTGTGAAAAATATTAATAAGATCAGAACACCTGTCCCTAGATCTGGCTCAACAATTGTGAGAAGTGCTGGGATAAAGGCTAAGAATGCAGGAAAGATCATTTGCCTAATTCCTGTATCACCGTCTGAGTTATATTTCTTATAGTACCTAGCAAGGACAAAAATGATAGAGAGCTTCATTAGTTCTGAAGGCTGAATTCGGACTGGACCTATAAGAAGCCATCTTCTTGCACCCATCCCCTTATCTCCTACAAAGAGAACTAGAATAAGTAAGAAAACATTGAAGCCGTAAATGAGCCAAGCAAATCTAAAATACGTCTTAGGCTGAATAAAGCTAAGTCCAAAACCAAGAGCAATAGAGAATACATATTTAACAATTTGAACTTTATAGAGAGATGCATGCTGGGTACTTAAAGAGGAATGAGTTGCTGAATAGAGATTAATCACTCCAAAAAAGAAAATAACAGTACATAACAGAAAAAAGGAGAAGTCATATCTTTTAAAAAAATCTTTTAAGGTACTAAAGTCCATCAGAATCCTCAGTTTCAGCATTAGCCTCTTGCTCTGCTTTTTTCTTTTTCTCTAGGGCCTCTTTCTTTGCCCTTTCTTTCTTTATTAGCTGAAGATAAGCAATGCGATCTTCCTCAGCATATTTCTTATGCAATTCTGGGTGATACTTTTTCATATACTTTGTTATAACATCTCTTACTATTGGCGCTGCAGCTGAAGAGCCAGAACAGCCATGTTCGACAACTGCAGCAACTGCAATCTTTGGATCGTCAAATGGAGCAAAGCCTACAAAGAGACCATGGTGCCTACTTTTATAAGGCATATCTTTACACTTAGAGAAAAGTTCTGTTTGTGTCATACTTCTTACTTGAGCTGTTCCAGTCTTACCAGCCATTCTAATTCCGCGACCTCTATACCACCAAGCAGTTCCCTTTCTGGCATTTACAACTTGATAGAGTCCTTTTTTAACATGCTCTAAGGTCTTCTCACTTACATTCGCCTTACTCACTTCTTCAGGGGTAAATGTTTTCAAGACCTCTCCTGAGTTGGTAAATATCTCTTTAATTATCTGGGGTCTAAAAACTCTACCTCCATTAGCAATAGCGGCGTAAGAAATAGCAAGCTGAAGAGGAGTCGTTAAAACATAACCTTGTCCAATAGCGCATACGAGATTTTCACCCAATTGCCATTCTTTTCCAAAGCGTTTTTTCTTCCACTCAGCAGTTGGTATCAGTCCAGGTATTTCACGAGGAAGATCAATCTCAGTTTTACTTCCAAGACCAAACATCCTCGCATATTTTGACATATCATTTATATGCATCATTTTGGAGACTTTATAATAGTAAACGTCGACACTTCGCCTAAGAGACTTATAGACATCCGTGTCTCCATGGCCACTTCTTTTCCAGTCATTAAAAACTCGGCGTCCAAGTCTAAACGTTGGTCCACATTTAATAATTTCATTAGGCTTAACAACACCTTCTTCTAATGCAGCAATAGCTGTGAATGTTTTATAAGTAGAACCTGGCGCATAGTGCTCTTGAATAGCACGATCACGAAGTGGATTATTTTCATTAGATGTCAAACTATTCCAATACTCTGCTGTGAGGCCTCGAGAAAATTGAGTAGGATCAAAAGATGGCCGAGATACCATTGAGAGAACTTCTCCAGTATCAACCTTTAGAGCAACAACACTTCCGACTTTTTCCTCTAAAGCTTTATAAGCAACATTCTGTAGATCTCGATCAATTGTTAAGCGAATATTTTTGCCAGGGATTGAGGCCTTATTCTCTATTCCTGCGAAGAGATTATTTGAACTAATGACTCTCTTCATTCTTCCTCTGGCGTCAACTTCCATAAATTGATAACCATCTTCACCCCTTAGAAAGAAATCAAACTCTTCTTCAATTCCAGACTGACCGATGAAGTCTCCAAGCTTATAGTTATAATTATCTCTCTTTCTGTATCTTGGTAACTGGTCTCTTGATATCTCAGAGATATATCCTAAGAGATGACTACCAACTTCTTTATCTTTGTACTCTCTAGAAATGAATGTCTGAACACTTACTCCAGGCATTTTTTCATTCTCTGTCTCAATGATTGCGACTTCTTTTTTTGAAATATTTTTCTTAATAAGAACTGGTCGATATCTTGCTTGGGCCCTGTATTTCTTAAGTATTTTCTTAATATCTTTTACAGAGATATCAAGAATTTCAGATAACTTAGTAAGGGTTTGTTTTTTATTAGAGAGGTACTGAGGAATAATGATTGCATCGAAGCGTGGTACATTATGAACGAGCAACTGGTTATTGCGGCTAAAAATCATACCTCGAGATGCACTAATGACCTCTTTTCTAAGTCTATTCTTTACCGAGTACTCATAAAGCATGTCACCTTGATAAATTTGCAGATAGCAAAGCCTAATAAGAACTATACCAAAGCACAAAGTCACCAACGTAATGATAATATCTGCGCGATCCTTATGTGAGCGTACAACTTCTTCTTCAGAAAACATCTATTCCGCCATTAGTCCTTCGCCTCGAACTCTCCAAACCTTATCTAAGAAAGAGAAGAAAAACGGAGCCAAAAGAGACAAAACTATACTTTCAGGAAGAAATCTCCAGAACTTTTGAATGATATAACCAAAATCACCAAGTTTTAAATAAAGCAGGCTTGATGTTACCAAAAACCACAAAAACTGAAAGAGTTGTGTTGTTACGATTGTTAAGAGATTACTTGAAAAATGCAACAAGTCTCTAAGGTATGAAATAACGATACAAATCAGGACACCAGCAATTGTCCCCATCTCCCAGCCTTCAATTGTAAAAATTGAATGAGCATACTGAACACAGAGAATCATGATGGCTAGGTAAGGGCTTTCAATTTTAAAGCCAAGAAAGAGAATAATAAGTACATTAAATGGGATCATATAATTTACGAGTCCAAACAATGGAAGAACCGAGGTTGATAAAACCTCTAATAAAAATAGGATTAAAATCGTTATAAATAAACTTGGTAAAATTTCAACTGTATTAACTCTCATACCATATCCTACTTTAACTTAATCGGCTTCGGAATCATCAAGGGCCTTCCACTCAAGCCTCTTCTTACTGTCATTGTCAGCAACAAGGACAACAACTTCTTCAAGCTTAGAAAAATCAACAGATGGCTCAACTTCAATATATTGAGTTATTCCATAACTCTCTCTTTCAACCTTTGATACTAGTCCAACCTTTAAACCCTTTGGATAAATATTACCTAGACCAGAGGTAACAACCATATCGTTTAGCTTTACAGGGTCAGTTCGTGTAACGTATTTCATTAAACATTTCCAGCCTGAGAATCCCTCAAGAATACCATTGCTTCGCGTGCGATCAATTAAAACGTCTACTCTGTTAATCGGATCTAAGATTGTAAGAATATCTGCAAAATGATCAGTCATACGATAGATATAACCAACAACCCCTTGTGAAGTAACAACTGTAGACTGAAGCTTAATTCCATCACTAGCACCTTTATTTATTCTTAGAACTCTAAAGTCACTAGAGGCATCCCATCCCACAATCTGAGCAAGAATCTTCTTTCGCTTAATATTTTCACCAAAGCGTAATAACTTCTTAAGTCTTTCATTTTCTTTCGTAATTTGATTCATTGAAAAGAGCTGATTGCGAAGTTCGTCAACATCTCTTTTAAGTTGAATATTTTCTTTAGAGGCTTGAACATTAAGGATATAATGGTCAACTGCTGAGACTACGCGGTCGTGAATAGAAGAGACTCCTCTTTGCAACGGCGCAAGAGTGTCCATGAGTAAGCTCTCAAATATTGTCGCCTCTCGAACATCAACGTTTCGAGTAGTCACTCCATAGAGTGCAGCGCTTAGCACAATTATATTTATGATGGTTTTAAGCCTAGAGCCTTCATCCAGCATCATCTTCATTAGCACGGTCCCTGTGTTATATTATAAAAGCTTACATATCTTTATATGACCTTTCAACTAAGTCTTTAAAATAAAAAGGGTTATGGGCGCTTGTGTCATCACTGATTTTCGTTAGATGTGGACTTTAGTGGCCCTCTCGGTTTATAATTCTTAGGCTTAATATTAGAAAAATTCATGGAGTGAATATGTCATCAGGATTTCAAAAAACCTCATCTCAAATATTTCTTACACTTTTCATAGGTGTCATTGTTCTATCATTTATGTTCAGTGGACCATTTATTGATAGTGGAACACCAGATAGCGTTGGTAGAGTTGGTGACCATTCTGTAAAAATTAGAGAATTCAACGCTGAAGTTGAAAGACAATCTCAACTATATTCACAGTTTATGAAACAGGGAAAGCCGCTAACTACTAAAGAAATGAAGCAATTTAAAGTGTACGATAATGCTATTGCAAGTTTGGCCAATAAGAAGCTTCGTTTTATCCTTGCCGATGAAATTGGAATTCCAGTTAGCAAAGAAGAAATTATTCAAAATATTAAGGACACTCCTTATTTCAAAACTGGAGAGAAATTTGATATTAATCGCTACAAAGGACTTCTAGCGGCAAATAGAATTACTCCAGAGGATTATGAGGAAGACACTCTCAATACAATTAAAGCAACGAAGCTTCAGGATATCATTCAATATGTGCCTGTTTCTGAAAACCTTTCTGCTGACCTCAACAAGCTCTATAATATGGAAAAATCAGTTATGAGTTATGTTCTAAATAGTGGGGAATTAAAGAAAACTATCACTGTTACAGATAAAGAAATTAAAGACTTTCTAGCAAAAGACGTAAATCTTGCTAGAACAAAGTCTATCTTTGAACAAAGAAAAGCAAACCTTAGCCAAAAAGAGCAAGTCAAAGCAAGACATATTCTCTTTAAAATTGATGATAAGACAAATGCATCTAAAGCTCTTGAGAATGCAAAGAAGATTAGAAAGCAGTTAACAAAGTCCAACTTTTCTAACATGGCCAAGAAGCACACTGATGAAATCCCTGGTAAAGAGAGCGGAGGAAATCTCAATTGGGTATCAAAAGGAATGATGGTTAAGCCATTTGAACAAAAACTTTTCTCAATGAAAAAAGGTGATATCTCTGAGCCTGTTAAAACTCAATTTGGTTATCACATTATTTTTGCAGAAGATAAGAAAGAAGCTAAGACAGCAAAGTTTGATGACCATAAAAATGAAATCGCAAAAGAGTCTCTTCAAAATGAAAGAGACACTAAAGAGCTTATGTCTGGAGCTGTAGCTGAAATTAAGGCAAGACTAGAAAAAGGAAGAAGCCTTAAGCCGATGGTTACAAAATATAAACTTGCAGTTGAAAAAGAAAAAGTTATCAATAGGCTTGAAGGTGACAAAGATAGTCTCGATGTAAAACCTGAGCAACTTAATGAAATTTTTACAAGTAATAAGAAGTTTCATGTTTTTGAAACTCCAACAAAGACAACTTTTACAATTGTAAGTAACGCTAAATCTACCGAGAAGAAAGAATTTAATATTACTTCAACTCAAAATATTATTTCTCAAAAAGTTACTCAGGCCCTCATTCAAGATCTTGGAAAGGTATACCTATTCAAGCAAAATAGCTCTGCTGTTCTTCCAAACTAAGGGACTATAGTGGCCGATAAGAGTGCTAAATTTGAACAAAATGTCGCAGGTAAATTCTACGTTGATGATCAATGTATTGCCTGCGATGCCTGTGTCGTCGAAGCTCCAAATTTCTTTGTAATGAATGATGAAGATGGTCATGCTTATGTTCAGAAACAACCTCAGACAGAAGCTGAATTAAAGCGCTGCCAAGATGCTCTTGAAGCTTGTCCCGTTGAAGCTATTGGTGAAGACGGAGATTAACAACTCCAGAAACTTTACTATCCTTAGTCCTTCCTAAATATTCTCCCTTAAACTTTCTAGCCTCACTAAACCGGTAGTAAATCGCAATGTACTCTATTTTATCTAAGCTATCTTTTTTTGACTCTTTTCTAACACAGCTTTCAAGAAACGACTGAATAATCCCATCTCTCTTCCTTACTGCCTGAGGAGAAGTAATTGTTTTAATATCATAAGTGCAGTTGTTATCGATAGTGAGCTTGTAGTTTTCTTTGTCTCTATAGACTACAATTTCTTTAGTCTTATTCTTTATCTTTATGGTTCCTACTAAGTGAACCTTCTTTGCATAGGCTGATAAGGACATTAGAAAGAAGAAAAGAAGTAACAATGCCTTCATTTACATAGCCTTATAGAATTAGTAAGGCAATGAACTCCTCCTCCGGAGGTGTGGAGTTCCAAGTCATTTACATAAGTTACATCAACTCCGTACTTACCAAGTTCTTCACTTAGGTAGTCATCAAACGGCTTATAAAAAGTTCGTGGTGATATAATTG
>DDIK01000113.1 GCA_002338505.1 Bacteriovorax sp. UBA1852 | reverse complement strand
GAGCTTGGGGAAGTTACTTCTCTCATGAAGGAGGTCTTTTTAAAGGCTTCAATCCACTTAAAAAGAGAAGAGTACACCTCACCATTCTACCTGCAATTGATCACGAATCTTTTTGCTATAGAGACCTTGAGGGATTAATTGTTGAGAGATATGAGCATAGGACTGAAATTGAATAAGGCAGAAGCAATTATCGTAGATCTCGATGGCACGCTGACAAATTGTGATCACCGAGTTCATCTTGTAGAGAAAGAGCATCAAGAATGGAAGGCCTTTTATAACGCAATGGGAGAGGATGCTCTTAATGCTTGGTGTAAGAGAATAATCGATACCTTTTCTAAAGAAGATGTATCTATCATCTTGATAACAGGAAGACCTTCAAATTATAGAGATTTGACAATGGATTGGTTGTCACGGCATAACATTAAATACTGTAATTTATACATGCGTGATCAAGATGATTATAGAAGTGACGCCATTATTAAGCGTGAATTCTATGAAAGAAAGGTCAAAGACGAGTACGAAACACTCTTTGTTCTTGATGATCGAAAGTCAGTAGTTGAAATGTGGAGAGAGCTGGGACTTACTTGCTTGCAACCACAGTGGGGAGAATTTTAATGCATTATAGAGTCTCGGTTGAAGTTCAAGACAAGGATTTATGCTTTAAGGTTAATGATAATCTCGATGTTCTTGATCGCGATAAGTTCATCAAGGAAAATGTTGAGAACTTTCTTGAGTCAGTTGATAAAACACTCTATGAAAATATTTATATTGAACTTGATGGAGAGAGAGCACTCCTTTCTTAATCAAAGAAAGAAGCACTCTGAAAATAACTTAGAAATTATTAATTATTGAATCACATCCCATTTTATGTAGATCGTAGAGATGAGTTGCTTTATAAGCAGATTGTCCAAACTCGCCACTATTTCCAAGTGAGTTTACTACAAACTCATATCCTGAAAGTTTAAGTGAATGAACAAGCATAGCTCCAGCGCCTGCTATCAGTTGATGGTCTTCAACTGTTAAAAGCTTATTTCCATTTTTCAAGAGTTGATCACCAATTGTTTTAGTATCGATCTTATTAATGAATGGATTATTGATAACAGTAATATTTTTTCCTTTTTCTTCAAGCTTCTTAGCTGCAAGGAGTGCTTGATCAACTAAAGGACCGCTGGTTACAACAACTCCATCATTTCCTTCTCTTAGTACCTGAGCTTTTCCCCATTCGTACTTGAAGTCGCTATTATATTCAACAGGGTGTTTTTCACGTCCAAAGAAAAAGATTGTCGTCTCTGGAGTTTTTCCATCCTTTAACGCCTGCTCGTATCTCTTAATCGTTTGATACATATAAGATTCTGCTTCAGTTTTATTTGAAAGTGAAATAACTGTTGTGTTTGGGATTCCTGAAACAGCAGAGAAGTAAGTCGTCGCCTGGTGAGACGCACCATCGGCAGCATCTTGAAAACCTGTATGAGAAAAGAGGGCTATGACAGGTCCTTGTGATAATTGAGACATGATTAAAGGAAGGTTACCTTTTGTCACTCCAAATTGTGCAAAGGTATCGACAATTGGAATCATCCCACTTTTTGCAAGACCGATAGCTGTTGAAATCATATTTGATTCAGCAATTCCGACATCAATAAAGTTATCAGGAAATTTCTTTTGAAATGCAGCTATACCAGTTGAACCTTGAAGATCAGATGAAACAGATATAACAGGTAGTCCTTCTTCGACAGCTTTAATGGCAGCACTTGCTAATCCTGGTTGAACTTTGTCAGTTGGAATATCACTTGAAGAGCTAGCTTTATCTTCTGGTTTTGAAGAGAGGATTTCATTGGCCCATTCCATAAACTCTGCTGGTGTTTGTCCATCATAGATTTCAGAAATAAACTCAACCAATTTTGAGTCATAAGCTTTAAGTGGATATCCGTGTCCACCAGAAGCACTTTCTTCAGTTGCTTTTACGCCATAGCCTTTAATTGTTTTTACAATGAGGGCAACAGGCTTTCTTGTATTAGCTTTGGCACTATGAAGCGCTTCAGTTAATGATGAATGAACGAGATCAAGATCATGTCCGTTATCTACCGTCATCACATCCCAACCGAGAGCACTTAGAGAGTTAAATGTTGGAGTCATCGAATATGAATCTTGATCAATTCTTCCACCAAGTTTTGTATTATTATCAGAGACAATCATGACAAATGGATTAAGCTTTCCATTGGCAGCAAAGCCAGGAATGGCCGCAAGGGCCTCTCTTGCTTCACCTTCCATACATCCACCATCAGAGATAACACAAACAGTTGTTCTCTTCTTTGCTGTTAGTTTGTCTCCCATAGCAAGGCCCTGAGCTTGTGGTAAGCCTGAACCAAGTGGACCGTTACTTATAAGAACGCCTTCAGGATTAAGGTGTGCTTCACCATGTCCTGTTAATTTACTTTCTATGGAGCGAAATTTTCTTAAGTCTGCAAATGAAAGGTTGTCATGACCAAGATTTGCTCTAAGTGCATAGATTCCATTCTCTGTATGGCCAGCATCATTAACAAAATTGAAGTTCTCATACCAATCTTCACTTTGAAACATGATATGATGAAGAGAACTCATCGTTTCTGCGAGTGCAGCAGGACCACCCCAGTGTGCCGCTGCACCACCAATTGTTGCATGTTGATTCATCAAGGCCACTAAAGCTCTTGTGGCTTTTGGGTCAGCAAGCTTTTCGCCACTAGATAAAGTGACAGAATATTTAGGTTCACCCTTAGGTGATTTGGCCAGTTTATTTATTACCTTCATTGGCTTTATAGACATTCTTTCCTCCGTAAATAATTGAAAAATTACACTGCAAATTTATCATTAAGGAGAAGTTTTTGGCCAATTAAAACACTTCCAAGTACCCGGCTTAGAATAATGGCA
>DDIK01000203.1:3258-3682 GCA_002338505.1 Bacteriovorax sp. UBA1852 | reverse complement strand
AACTCTTTATCCAGATCCATTAAAGGAAGCTTATCAAATTTACTCTTTTTCTTACGCGGAGCTTGAGCTTTCTTAGTGGCCTTCTTATCCTCTGATTGCGATCCTTCAATCATTTTAGAAAGTGTCTTCATTTCGGAGTCAGTTAGATCACGCCAGTCACCAGTAGCAAGGCCTTTAAGATCAATATTCATAATACGAACACGCTCTAATTTTGTGACTTCGTATCCAAAGTGCTCAGACATTCTTCTGATTTGTCTATTGAGTCCCTGAACAAGTGTGATTCGGTATGTATTTGTTGATTCTTTGACAATTTTACACTTCTTCGTCACTTGTCCAAGTATTGGAACACCTTTTGACATCCCTTGAATAAATTCATCAGTGATCGGTTTATTGACAGTGACGATATATTCTTTTTCATGATTAT
>DDIK01000203.1:0-3058 GCA_002338505.1 Bacteriovorax sp. UBA1852 | reverse complement strand
CGATATATTCTTTTTCATGATTATTCCCAGCTCGAAGAATCTTGTTAACAATATCTCCATTACTAGTCAGAAAAATTAATCCTTGTGAGTCTTTATCAAGTCGGCCGATAGGAAAAATTCTCTTTGGATGATTCACATAATCGACAATATTATCTTTTTCACTACTCTCTGTTGTACTAACGATTCCAACGGGCTTATTAAGTGCAATAAGTACAAGTCTTTCCTCATCTCTGGGCTTAATATCCTTGCCATTAACTCGGACCTTGTCGCCAGGGCTAACCTGATCTCCAGTTTCAGCTTTTTTACCGTTAATGAGAACTTTTCCCTGCTCGATGAAGCGATCAGCTTCTCGACGAGAGCAGATACCACTTTGGGCGATATATTTATTTAGTCGGATGATATTATCGTTAAACATAGCCTATCTATAACATAATTTAGCTTTAATATTGAAGGGATATTGTAAAAAACTCAGAGCACCTCTTAGCTATTCACAATGAGCTTAAGACTGTGATATTTAATGGCCATGGGAAAGAAAAAAACAAAATCATCAATGAACCTTAAGGGTGTGGGCATTGCCCCGAATATACTTCTCAAGCATGTTGAAAACACGGCGCCTTTTCTCTTTCAAGGGGAGATTGACACTCAAGTCGATGGACGTGAATACTTGGAGAAGTTGCGCTTTTATAAGAAGAACCTAAAGCAGCTAAATAATATAGACCTTGCTGAATACTTTCATATCTGTTTATGCGCTCATTGGACAACAGCAGGGACATTTGTGCCAACCGATGTAGATAACCAGATACGAGAGAGTCTATGGAAACATGGAACGATTCAAAAATACATTGATAAAATGGCCAAACTCACTATTGAGTCATGGAAGTGGGACTATTCACCTGTTACAAATAGAAAGTCTTATAATCGTATTAATGATGAAGTCATGAGTACACATGAAGGTACTTGGTTAAGTGTCGCCATTGGTGCCTACTGCGCCCTTGTTAAGAATAAGAAATCAGAGTTGATTAGTGATATGGCCGATGTCATACTTGCCGAGATTAAAAAAGAAGAAGATCTTTTACTTCAGCTTAGAGAAGATCGTGATCATATTAATTTCCTTCGCGCAGCTCCCTTGATGGCACATAATTTTGGTGACCTTAATAGAGTGATGGATCAGTGGCAGATGGACCCTGAAGATCCATTTTTTAAGAGAATCTATAAGTTAGGACATTTTGTTAATCCTAATTACAATCCGATTTTAGTTTATACAGGTAGTGTTAATAAAGAATTCAGCTCAAAAGAAAATCATCGCCATATGTCTATGAGGCAACCAAAGTGTCTAAGAAAGTCCCATGACTTTCTCATTCCTGTTGGACCGTTTATGGATGACTGGGGATGTACTTTAGGTTCATCAAATAAATTAGACTTGAGTGAGAAGGCTGAGGTCGTTGTCGCTTTATTCGAAGGATTTAAGAGGCAAGATCAAGCTTTGGGTTACATAAGGGCCTATCGAAACTTAGTTGAACAACTTGATGGAGGCATGGCCTCTCTTGAGCAATTCATTCCATTTGACGTTGTTTCTGAGATCAAGAAATCAAAGTTTTCGGAGCTTGCAAAATTTACTCGCGAAGACTTTGAGGCAGAGTATAAGAAAGCACTTGATGATTTTGTGTGTCCAGTTACGAATCTAAGCTTTAATTCATAAAACTTTGAATAAGGCTTTCTATTTCGTTTTTTTCTATCATCTTCTGAATGAGACTTCTCAATTTAGCAATAAACTTAGACTTTTCTTTTCGTACGGCGATCTGCAATTGAACCTCAGACGTTACTAAGTTTGTTCGTTTGATTTTTTGTGAGAGTTTATTTTTTTTGATGTGGTAGTTTATGACATGTTTATTGCCTATGAGATAGCTACAGCGACCACGACTTAAGAGTTCGAGCATTATCTTTTCTGAGTTACTATCGATTCTCTTTATTTTTAGACTTGAACCTTCTTTTCTTAGTCCAGGATATATATAACCTCTGCGCGTACAAACTTTTGCTCCTTGAACTTGCTTCATTGAAGTTGGGTTATTATTCCCACTTTTTAAAGTAAATATATAATTAGTGTAATCAATTCCAAGTGGAATAAAGATGAGATCTTTATTTAACTTAGTCCATTGTGGAGTTAACAGAGAAGCATCGATTTGTTTGAATTTTAGACTATCATCAACTCTTTTTCGGGGAACACTGATATAAGTTATTTTAATCGTAGGTGATAATTTTTTCAATATACTGGGAATGACACCACTAATATCGTTATTTTTAATGATAAAAGGAGGTAGGTCAGAGTCTAGAGAGTTAAACTTAATTTCCGTTGCACCTAAGATACTAATGTAAGAGAATAGAGCTAAAAAAAACTTCATAAGAAATGTCTCCCTTCACAATAAATTAACTAAGTACGAATGCCGCGACAAAAATAAAAATAAGACATAAGGGACCACCCACTTTTAAGAAGTCTCTAAACTTAAATTGCCCAACACCAAAGATCATCATATTTGTCTGATAGCCAACAGGAGTAAGAAAGCTCATTGAAGAAGCAAACATAACGGCTAGCACAATACTATAGACATCGACGTTTAATGATTCTGCTAGTCTAATTGCAATTGGAGTCATAAGAAGCACAGATGCATTATTGCTCATAAAAGCAGTTAGAATCATCGTAAATGTAAAGAAGACTCCAATGATTATAGTATTACTATGTCCTATGAGTTGATCTACAATATGACCCGAAAGCCAAGTTGCAGTACCAGAATACTCTAAGGACTTTCCAAGGGTAAGTAGTCCCGCTAATAGAAAAATGATTTTCCAATCAACAGATTTATAGGCCTGATCGAGTGTAATAGTTCTAAATAAAACCATAAGGACAACTCCACATAAAGCACTTATATGAATTGGTAAAATTGCAAATTTAGCAAGGAGTACAACACTTAGGAGAATAAGAATTGCCGGTATCGTTTTCTTTGGGTCTGTTTCTTTTATCTTTGGATTTGTAACCAGAATAAAGTCCTCAGAATCGTGGAGA
>DDIK01000027.1 GCA_002338505.1 Bacteriovorax sp. UBA1852 | reverse complement strand
CTAAAAATTGTAAAAAATGTAGGCGCATTGGTTATCGTTGAGGTTCCACTGGGACAAAATAAAGCTCAATTCTTGATTGATTCGGGATCTAATGCCACTTTTATTGATCCAACTTCAATCGCTAAATTGGGCGATAGCATCAAAAGAGATAAGGGATTAGATAAAACAGTCAATACCTTCTCTGGTAAGAAAAAGAGTTTAGGATACAGACTTACCTTGAGACTTGATATGTTTCAATACCTTGGTCTTGAGTCGTATGCGATGAATACTAAGAAATTTAAAAAGAAACTTGATGGAATAGACTGTTGTGACGGAATACTCGGTGCAAATTTTTTAAAGAAATACCCCGTAGAGATTAACCTTCTCAAAAAGCAAGTAACGATTCATCAAACTTCCAAACAAGTCTCAAAGGGATTCAATTCACTTCCAATTAGCATAAGAGGAAAAGATACGATTGTCGTATCATGTAAAGTTGCAAAAAAGAATTTCGATATTCGACTTGATTCGGGAAATGAAGTGCCTATTGTTTTTCAAAAGAGGGGGATCGCTAAATTTCGCTTACAAAGTTCAATTGACCAAGCAGGCTTTAAAGGTGTGGGCTTACCATTTTTTAAATTAAATAGTCTTGAATGTGGAAAACATAAGTTTGAAGATCTTTCATCGACTTTCTATCTAACCAATTCGGGAGCGCTCGCTCATGGATCTATTGATGCTAATGTGGGAGCACATTTACTAGGTGATCATTATATTTTTGATCTCTCTTCTGAGCAGATTTATTTTAAGAACTCATATAATGCCGTTAGTAAAACTATAAAGAGTCTCAAGCACTATGAGGTAAATTTAGCTGATATAGATAATACTGTAGGCCATATTTCAATACTTGATCAGGCCCTCTATTTGATTTTAAATTCCTGTCAGCAAATAGACTCAAATTCTGAGTGTTTGAATTATCTCTGCCTCTTAGAAGGTGACAATTGTGCTTATGGCAAAGATGTTAGTTTGATTCAAGGCTTCTATGATTTTAAGTATCAAAAAAAGAGTAGAAAGTGTGGGCCTAGGCAGTTGATTTCTGAGCTTCAAAGTAATCCTCTAAATTTTAACTATTGCTGGTATAAGTTATATGAGGAAAATAAAGTCGAAGATGAGGCCATGTCAAAATTGATTCTTCCGAGTCGACTTAAGGCAATTAAGACTCTAGAGAATCTTAATGTCTATCAGGTGAAGTCTTTAAAAGAATTCGTTCAAGATTATTATTGCTTCTATGTTTATAAGAAAGTAATCAATCCAAAAACACTCACGCCTCAGTATTTTCCACTTTCAATTAAGGGTGGAAGTTATTTAAAGCATGAAGCTCAAGCTTATCTTGATTGGTCTTCTTCTGATGAATTTAAAGGGTGCTCAGATATTCTTTATAAGGCGTTGGGAGTTAAGGCTTCGAAGAACATTATTACAAAAGATTTGATTTATATAAATACCTTTACTGTGATTGGTGATGGAGTGAAGAAGTTTAAAGACAATGTTGACACTGTGCTAAATCACGAATCACTTCATATACTCTATGCAAAAGATAAGAATATGAAGAAGAAAGCACAAGATATGTGGAATGCGTTAAGCGCAAAAGAGAAGGATAACTTTAAAAAGAAGCATTCTTCTTATGATTTTAGTTCTTTAAGCACCGCATATAAAGAGTATTTCTCTTATTACTATGAATCAAGGTTAGACGAACTTCTATAATGTCTTCTGGACAAAGTTTCTCTGACAAAATATACTGAGAATTAATTATAAGTTATTAATTTTTTGGAGAAGAGATGACTCGTCTTGTTGTTTTTTGCCTTTTTCTAGTTGGACTAGCTGCTGTTATGAACCTTAGAGATTACTCAACTATCGAAGTTGATAATTCTCGTTTTGACTATGAGAAAAAGAAGGCTGAGCATGAAGCTCACGTTAAAGAAAGAAAAGAGCTTGAAATGCAATATGCAGAAGCGATTAAACCTAAAGTTGTTTCTGATGAAGTTGTAGTTGAGTTTAAGCCACTTGTTGAATTGACAAGTCCTCAACTCGAAAGAGGTCATGCACTTTATAAGCAATGCATAGTCTGTCATGCTAAAGATGGATCAGGAAAACAAGCAAATAAAGCACCGAAGATCGGTGGTCAAATGGCGTGGTATCTTGAAAAGCAATTAAAGGACATGAAGGATCTTATTAGAAATAATAAGAATATGGCACCAATCGTAAAAAGACTTTCTTATGAAGATATTAAAGACTTGGCCGTTTATACTTCAAAGCTTCCTTGGAATCCTAAAGAAGACTAATCAAAATGACTATTCATACATACCAAGGGATAAAACCACAAATTGGTGAAGGATGCTTTATAGCATCTTCTGCAGATGTTATTGGAAAAGTATCGTTGGGGAAGAATGCAAATATTTGGTATCAGACTGTGGTAAGAGGTGATGTTCACAGAATTGAGATTGGAGAAAATACAAATATCCAAGATCTTTGTATGTTGCATGTTATAGATGACCTTCCTCTGATTATTGGAAAAAATGTAAGCGTAGGCCATAGTGCAATTTTACATGCGTGTGAAATTGGAGATGGAACTCTCATAGGTATGGGCGCAAAGATTTTAGATGGTGCCAAGATTGGTAAGAATTCTTTGGTTGCAGCTGGAAGTGTCGTAGCCCCAGGAAAGTCCTATCCTGATGGAAGCTATATTATAGGAACACCTGCAAAAATTAAAAGAGAGTTATCAGATACAGAGATTCATCAGTATTCAAATCATTACAAGTCATATGTTCAATTGAAAGATGAGTATTTAAAAGAAGCACTTCTTTAATTTGTCGATATATGCATGAAGACTCTTCTTATTGTGCATTTTATAGAGATCATTAAAAACATCATTAACCTTGATATTCTTTTTTAGCTCTTTGTGCTTGAGTATCTCAATCGTGAAGTCTTCACATATTCTAAATATCTGCGTGATCTTACTTAGGTCAGGTTGTAGACTGTCGGGAAAGCCTATCCCATTCTTGTTTCCATGATGTTCAAGGACGAGGAGATCTGTTTCGATAGGGCATTCATTATAGTTTTGCATGAGATCAAAAGCATCTCTCGCGTGAGACCAAACAATCTGTTTGTCTTCAGTCGAAAGACTTGATTGATCAAGCTGCTTCTTGTCTCTAATAAAGAGCATTTCTGGTTTTGTTAAAGTCACATCACACATCAAAGAGAGGTAAGTCATAATTTCTTGATGCTTGTGAGTTGTCCAATCTTCCATCGCAAGAATTTGTATACCAAGCATCGAGCTAATATGAGCCTTCTTGTAGAATCTCGATGATTGAGAGTTTAAGAGATCCGTAATAACTTTAACATTTTTAGATTTATTATCTGTTAGCGAAGTATTGATTGATTCAACGACTCCATCAATTAATTGAGTACTTGTTGAATTAAAGCCAACATCCTTTAGAATCGATATTGCCGTGTCGAGTGAGTTGCCGACAATGTCTGGAGCGTATCCATCTTTCATTTTTTTATAGAGGAGATTGGAGATAGAATTGAGAAATTGCATTTTATTCTCTTGCTCTATCTTTCCTGTAAGAACGCCTTTGTCGAGATACTTTTCAACTTGTTCTTGAACAATGTGCTCATTCATTTTAAATAACTTAATATGATGAGGACTTCCATCTTTTTTAATTTCTAGATAGATGTCACACACCGGAATATCAACGGACTTTAAAACTTTAAACGGAAACTTTGCGAAGGTGTCATTTTCTATATTACCAACACCTTCAATAAATTTATCAAGAGTTTCCTTCCATTTGTCGGCAGGGTAGTGAGACCATCCTTCATGAGTTGTTATACCTTGTGCAGAAAAAATAATCTTATTTGGTATATCTGAAAAATCGTTATGGTCAATCTCTTTGGCCCTTCCTTCATCGAGGATCAAGAGCTCGGGAGAGTCATTAAGGCTTAAACTTGTTCTAAGGGCGTCAGCACTTTGTTCTATATGGAGTGTAATATTTTTTGAGCTATCAAGGTATGTTCTTATAAAGCTCAATAGAGCATCGTTCTTTACACAAATATAGACATCAATTTTAAGCATTCAGTCCCTTATTGAAGTTCATCCCCTACAATTTGAAAAAGTACATAGGGCTGAATAATAAGATAGTTGAATACAACCTCATCTTCGGACCATGAATGTATTTGTTCTTCATTGGGGGGCAGGAGTTTTTTTTCCTGTATCCATTCCCTTATATATGTTGATTCATCTCGGGCCATTGCTAAACCAACCGCTTCAAGATTTAAATCTTGGGATATAATAAAGGCAGCGCCTCTTTGGTGGTGGGGTTCTATAAGTTCCCACTTTGCTTGATCAATATCGTTCTTAAGTTTTTCAAATAAGTTGTCATTATTAGTATCACTCATCAGTAATTCCTTAAAAGTTTTTGAGATCTCTATTAACCATTTGCTCTACGTTTTCATTTCCATATATGTGTTTAGCGCAATCAAAAAGTTTTTCTTTTGTTTGCTCGTCCAACTCATCGCTATTTTTGACACTTTTCTTTAAATTTTTTAACAATTCAAAATAATTTCTCTCTATTTCGGTAGTTTTATTCTCTTTTCTTCTAAAAATAGGGGTCAAAATGAATAAAAGTGCCAATGTTGTAAGCATTGCGATGACAATATGATAAATTTTCAAGCATGATCCTTTGTTAGTAATTGTTAAGTCTCTTTATACTACTTTTTGATAAGTTATGAAATGGTCTAGTTCCCATCCAGGAGAACTTTTGATAGATATAAAGTATGAAAATCATTATATTTGTTCTCACTTTTTTATTATCCATACCTAGTCTTGCTAAGAAGCCGCTTAAAGTTAACTTCTTCCTCGGGACATCAACTGGCGCAATCTACAAAGGAGCTTTCACCTGGAAAGGGAAGGGCCTTATGCTAGGGCCTGGTCTTGTTTTCTTTGATAAGTTTTCTTTAAATGGTCCATCTCTAAGTTATTCACACTTTCAAAGAGGCCAAAGTCACTCCTTAAGAGCATCTATTCGCTATTTTGACGATGAAGAGCCGATGATTAAGCTCGATGATACAAAGCGCAGCTTTAGGAACTCAAGGCCTGACTCTCTGCCTGTGAGTATTGCTTACCGCTACAGTTTTGGTTTTCGTAATAAGTTCTATATTGGGGCTAAGGCGGAAAAAGATATTGCTGAATATAAGGGGAGTTCTTACGAAATTCATATCGGGACACCTCTTGTGCCGTTCACATCTTTAAATATCGTGCAGGCTTATAGTAGTTCCGAGTCTAATAAGTACTATTATGGGCATGAAGCAAGTTCTGGGGCAAGTTTTACAAAAGTGGGAATCGGACTTTTTATCCCCTTTATTCCCTTTGATGGCAAAATGCAGGCTTCATTTGATAAGTATATTATTAATCAGGGCTCATCTCGACATGCAAACCTCGTAAGAGGTGCGTATAATAATGACGTTGCTGTTCTAAGGTTTTTCTGGCAAATCTATTGATCCATCGTGAATATTAAGTTTCTGATTTTCAAAGTCTTCTCTAATCTTTTGAAGTTCTTCTGGTAATGGGCACTTGATAACAACCTCTTCGTTTGTAAAAGGATGAGTGAAGCTTAGTTCATAAGAGTGAAGAAAGAGTCGGTACAACTTATAGTTTTTTCTAATGTATTTATTAACTAGTCCATTTCCATATTTAGCATCACCAACAACGTTATTCATTCTTCTCGCGAGATGCCTTCTAATCTGATGCTTACGGCCTGTCTTAATAGAGATATCAATGAGAGAAAAGCCATTATTCGAATTTAGTGTTTTATAATAAGTGCTTGCTTCTTGTTTGATTCCCTTATCATTTGAAAGAGGAAAATCAATAGTGATCTCAGGTTCTGTTTCACCTCTGACTAGAGCAATATATTTCTTCTTCGTCGACTCATGGCCCCAGTTCTCTTTAATCTCTCTTGTTGCTTCTTTTGATAATCCAAAAATCACGACACCAGATACATTATTATCTAGTCGATGAATGGGAAAGAGGTAGAGCCCTGTTTGCTTTTTTAGTGATCTCATGAGGCTTCTTCTGTCTTTAGATTTTTCTTTATAAGGGTGAACGAGAATTCCTGCCGGTTTTTCAACAGCAATATAGTGTTCATCTTGAAAGAGTACTTTTACCTTATTCTTAGACATCTTTAAGAAATCCTGTCATTTAACCCATCTGAGGCTAAAAGTTGTCATTAATAAAACCTAGACGATTTTGAATACTACCTTCTTTCATCGTCATTCTCAAGTGTTACAAATTAAGTATATAAATTCTCAAAGATGGAGTTTGATTGTATATATTAATTTTTAAGAGAGATAATATATGAGCAAAGATTATACGATTATCATGGTCGATGACGAGGCCGGGATTAAAGAGATCTTTAGTTTCTTCGTTGAAAAGTTTCAAGAAAACTCATCTGTGAATATTAATTTCAAGTTCTTTCAGGACCCTCGTGCTTGTCTTGACTTCTTTACCGAATCACATGAAAAGATAGCCACTGAAAAGGTCTTTGTTATCAGCGATATTAATATGCCGGATACAAATGGAATCGACTTTATGAAAGAAGTTATATCAAAGTATCCCTTTATTAATCCTATTTTCTGTACGGCCTATAGCTCCTCATCTTTTCAAAAAGTCTGTTATGAAATGGGGGCATTTGATTTCTACTCTAAGCCTATTGATTATGAAGTCCTCCTAAGAAAAATCATTGAGATGGATGGAATAACTTCTTCTGTCGCATAAATTATTAATTAAAAAGTGTCACATTTTGAGTTAAACTCCCACCTAGTTCATGTGAGGAGAAGAAATAATGTCAAATAATACAATTATATTAGCTGGAGGATGTTTTTGGGGAGTAGAGAAGCTATTTCTAGAGCATCCTGGTGTTGTAAATACAGTCGTAGGCTATACTGGTGGAGAGCTTATTGAGCCAAGTTATGGTGACGTCTGCACTGGAGAGACTGGGCATGCCGAAGCAGTACTTATTGAATATGATGAGTCCGTTGAATTGTCTGAGCTACTAGATTTCTTTTTTAGAATTCATGATCCTACAACTGTAAATCGACAAGGTAATGATGTTGGTACACATTATAGGTCTACAATATTCTATGAGACACAAGATCAAAAAGAAGAGGCACAAAGAGCTATTGAGAGAGCAAACTTATCGGATCGTTGGAAGGGCAGTGTTGTGACAACTTTAGAGCAAAGAAAAGAGTTCTACCCAGCAGAAGAAGCTCATCAAAAGTATTTGATTAAGCATCCCATGGGTTACTCTTGTCACTTTATTAGAGATTAGCTTTTTTTGGCGAGCTTCTTCTCAGCTTCATATGCTTTATCGAGTATTTCTTTACACTTCTCTTGAGAGAGTTCATGAAGAATATGACTTTTTTGAAGTTCTTTTGGCTTAGCTGCGGTTTCATAAGAAGTAAGTCTATTTTTAAGCATGATTTTGAGCTTTCTTAGCTCCTTCATATTCCAATCACTTAAGTCATTAATGTTCTTTTCTTTTATATTTGCCATAAATCCTCTTTTTATAGAACATATATAACATGTCCTATGTTTAAGGCAACACTTTTAGAAGATGGTGAGTTTAGAGTCATTTGTTGAATGAGGGCCTAGAGAGACCCTCGTTAATTATAAAGCTTCAGTATCGTCAATTGTTTCGAGACTTTCTTCTTCCTCTGTAGGAATACCGGCTTGGTCTCCCGGAATTGTTTCTTCGATAAATACATCAGATGATGACTCCATCGTTGTATCTTCTTCAGCATAAGCTGTACCAAGTAAAAGTGAAACTATTGATAAAATGGCGACTTTTTTAAGAATGTTCATGTGAACCCCTTTTTTGTGATTAATTCAAATTGTATTATCAATCCTTTTGGAAATTAGGTAAAATCGTTTTATTACTTAATTTAGTTAGGAAAAAGTTAATTATGAATAGGATAAATTTTAATCACCTCTATTACTTCTATATTGTCGCTAAAGAGGGCTCAATCAAATCAGCTTCAGAGAAGTTACATATTAGTCAGCCAACAATTAGTGACCAATTAAAGCTCATAGAGGAATATTTTGAATGCCTACTTTTTGAGAGAAAAAATCGAAGTTTATTTTTGACAACAGAAGGAGAGCTTGCACTCAAGTACGCCGAGAAAATATTTGATCTAGGTAATGAAGTCACTTCAAGATTACGACATAGAATAGAATTACCTAAGAAGTCCTTGGACATTGGAATTACTCAAAATATGTCTCATTACTTTTTATATGAAACAATTCTTCCATTATTCGAGCAAGAGGAGGTTTCAATAAGCATAGTAGAAGATCAAAGGCACTTACTCTTAGCCTCTTTAGAGAAAGGAAAAATTGATCTCATCTTTACTGACTCTAAAGATGGTGTCTCAAGCTCAGTGAATTCATATCGTCTTGGTGTGAATAAGACTTTCGCAATCGCTCATAAGAAATATCGTAAGTATAAAAAAAACTTTCCAGAGAAGTTAACTGAAGTTCCGTATTTCAACTATACAAAGGATTCCTTTTTAAAGCATGAGATTGATTTATTCTTTTCAAAGAATAATATTAGTCCTCGAGTTATAGGAGAAGGTGATGATGTTGGCCTTTTTCAGACTATTACGGAGAATGGGCTTGCTTTCACGGTTGTGCCAGAAGTGTCGATGAGTCGTATTTGTCGAAATAAAGATGTTATTGTTCTAGGTGAATTAGAGGAGCTTCAAACATCTATTTGGGGCCTTATACGTAAGGACTACAAGGGCTTGGGTTACGATTTAATAATGAATAGCAAATCTTGATGTTTTAGCTGATTTTAGAGATACTGTTTTAGGCTTAATACTGAGTTTATCGAAAAATCTGGGCATCTATCATGAAAGATAATTTACTTACAAATGGAAGAATCATTTCTAATAAATATGAAGTTATCGACTTTCTAGGCAAGGGCCAGGAAGGAGAAGTTTATAAAGTTAGAGAGCGCTATACAAAGAAGCTTCGAGCTATAAAGTTATTTTATCCTCAACGTGATCAAAGAGGTGTCGTTAGTTCTCGTATTGCTAAGAAATTAGATAAGCTATCAGAAAGTCCACTTGTTTTAAATTATCTCTCCTATGAGTTCATGACTTTACGTGGTGACACTTATGCATGTATGACCACAGAGTTTATAAATGGTGAGATGTTAAGTGACTTCGTAAATAAACAAAGACAAAAGAGGTTGAACGTCTTTGTCGCCATTCACCTTCTTTATACCCTCGCCATTGGAATTGATTCTATTCACTCTCTTGGGGAATATCATGGTGATCTTCATACAGATAATATCTTGATTCAAAAATTTGGTCTTGAATTTGATTTGAAAATTATTGACTTCCATCACTGGGGTGATTCTAAGCAAGCAAATCGAGAGGAAGATATCGTAAAGCTTGTACGAATTTTTTACGATATTTTAGGTGGCCAAAAATATTATTCCTCTCAGCCAGATTCAGTTAAATACATCATCTGTGGTTTAAAGAGGTCATATATTCTTGATCGATTTAAGTCGATTAACCACCTAATCTATTACATCGAGAATATGGACTGGTCCGGTACTCTCTAGATTGTATCTATTGGCTGAACGTAGTTATCGTAAATTGTATAAGGTAGAAGAATAAGATCACCAAAAACACTTGGGACAAAGTCTATCAGGCCCATTGTTGTGTATGGGTGAACTTCATTCTTAGGAGCTTGCCTTACCCAGTCAATATTATTAGCTGTACCAGCAAAGATCTTGTTTGTCCCTAATCTTGGCTTAATGAAAGTGTAAGTGATAGAAGAGCAGCTTGTGCTCATTAAAAGAAAAAATAAAACGAGTAATTTCATAGTGTTCCTTGTGTTAGTTGAGTTCAGTATCTTACTAAGATTCTAACTCATCTACAAGTCGATCCATGGTCCTAAACCAAAGAGGCGGAACAAGGGCGAGTAATATCATCGATGGATAGCCACTAGGGAGCTGAGGGGCTTCGTGATGTGTTCTAAGAATCTGATACTTTCTTGAAGCATTAGCGTGATGATCGGAGTGTCGCGACAAGTCAAAAAGGACAAATCTGCTAAGGATATGATCACTATTCCAAGAATGTATTGGCTGTACTTTTTCATACCTTCCGCTTGGTTGAATCTTTCTCTGTAGTCCATAGTGTTCAATGTAGTTAACTGTCTCCAAGAGAAGAATTCCAAAAATAGCGGCCATGAAAACATAGAGTGCTATTTCTAGTGAAAAAATAATTGCTATTGAGCTGATCAAGGCAATTTCAAAAACCTTCCAAATAATAACTTCATTCTTGTAGAGAGGTTTACTATGTTCAAACTTTAGAGCAGAGATAAAGCTTCCGTAAATAGACTTAGGCCAAAAGCTAAATATAGTCTCTCCTGTTTTGGCACTGGCGGGATCATGAGGCGTAGAAACATGTCTGTGATGACCCTTATTGTGCTCTACAAAGAAGTGAGAGTAGAGAGAGGATGCTAATAGGAATTTCGCAAATCTTTGTTCGAACTTCTTATTTCTATGGCCTAGTTCATGTCCGACATTAATACCAAGTACACCACATGAAATTCCCAAAGAAATAATCATGCCGATAACTTCATAAGCTTGATGTGAATTAGTAGTTAATTGGTAACAGAAAACAAGAATGAGTAGGTATTGAAATGGAAGCATCAAGTAGACCATGAGGTCATAGAAGAAGGTGTTGAGAGCTTCTTTTTCTTCCTCATTCGTTAAGTTGTATTTATCAGTGTCAAATATGAACTCAAAGAATGGTAAACCAATAAAAGTTACAATGGGCGCAATATAAGTATAAACGCCGCTGCTTGTTAAAGAGATGTAGGTAGATATGGGAATAATCATAGATAAGAGGTATAAATATTTTTTCATGTATTAAATCTAGATTTCTCTCAATACATTTGTCAATAAACTCGAGATGCAATAGAGTTTTCTGGTATGAATATTCAAAGAGATGAAGTTGACTCATTTATTCCAGATGACCCTAAGTTTATAATATTAGGTACTATGGTTGCGCTTAATGCGAGGACAATCAACGGTAAAAAACCTGAGGGGGATTTCTTTTATTATAATGATAATAGGAATCATTTTTGGAAGATTCTCCAGCATATTTGGGAACCAGAATCAGAGCCTATTAAGATGTCGATTTCACAGAAAAAAGACTTTCTAAAAAAGCATCGTATTGGCATTCAAAATTTGGTTTATGAGATTCAGACACCAAGACACCACAAGCTAGACCCATCAGATACAGTTTTATTTGATTGTTATCGTAAGAATAAAATCAAGTATAAGAAAATACCAAAGTCTCTGCACAAGAAGTTTGAAGGTTCTTATTTCTTTTTTACCTGTCGACATAAAAAAGGAATACAAGAGTTACTAGAAGGATTTATTTCTCATAATAAATTTTCAAAAGACCTCATTGAAAGGACCCATTTCTTAAAGACTCCCACTCGCTGTAATCCGTACAAGAGAAGCCAGGAGTGGCTAAGTGAAATGACTGATTTCTGTGATAATTTTAATAATGTTTAAATTGGAGTGGATATGAAGTTTTTATTACTATTTTTACTTATCTCGTGTAGTTCACATCAGCTGCCTATTTTTGATAGTGAACTTTCTACTTTTAAGTATCCTTTTTCTGTGAAGAAGTTTGAGTTTAAGTCGCAAAACCAGAAGCTTCAAATGTCATATATGGATTTGAATACAAGCGCTAAAGATGTTGTTGTCTTACTTCATGGTAAGAACTTTTCGGGGTTTTATTGGAAGAGAATCGCGAATGATCTAGTCGCGAAGAATTACCGCGTTGTAATTCCTGATCAGATTGGCTTTGGAAAGAGTTCAAAACCAAGTTCTTATCAGTTTAGTTTTTACAATTTGGCACTTAATACTAAAAAGCTCTTAGATTCTTTAGGTATTAGTAAGTTTAGTGTTGTTGGGCACTCGATGGGAGGAATGTTAGCGACTCACTTTACATATCTTTATCCATCATCTGTTGAAAAGCTAGTTATGATTAATCCGATTGGACTAGAGCCATATTTAAAATATGTGCAGTATAAAGATCCTGGCTTCTTTTATAAGAATGAGCTCAAGAAGACACCAGAAAAGTTTAAGGCCTATCAAAAAAAGTTTTACTATGATGGAAAGTGGAGAAGTGAATATGATGAACTATTAGTTCCATACTCGGGGCAAATGAGAGGGGATGATTGGGATCTTGTTGCTTGGAATAATGCTCTTACTTATGGACCTATTTTTTCTGAAGATATGACTTCAAAGTTAAAAGAAATTGATAGTGAGACAATTCTGATCTTAGGAACTCGCGATCGAACAGGTCCTGGGAGAAATTGGAAAAAAATTGGTGTCGATTATAAATTAGGACAATATCAGAACTTAGGTAAATCAATAAAGAAATTAATGCCCAAGCTCATCCTTCATGAGCTAGAGGGGTTAGGACATATGCCTCAATTTGAGGCCTATGAAAGATTTTCTCCAGTGTTTTTTAAACACTTCTAAATTAATAAAAGGAATTAAATATGGAAAAGAAAACAATGAAAGTAAAAGCAGCCGTCGCTTGGGGACCCAAAGAGCCACTAAGTATTGAAGAGGTTGATTTAGAATTACCAAAAAAAGGTGAAGTACTAGTTAAGATTGAGGCCACTGGTGTTTGTCACACAGATGCGTATACTCTTTCGGGTCAAGATCCTGAAGGACTCTTTCCGGTAATCCTAGGTCATGAAGGTGGAGGAATTGTTGAAGCCGTTGGAGAAGGTGTAACAACTTTAGAAAAGGGTGATCATGTAATTCCTCTCTACACCGCAGAATGTGGTGAATGTAAAATGTGTAAGTCAGGAAAAACAAATCTCTGTTCAAGTGTGAGAGCAACTCAAGGTCAAGGTCTTATGCCAGATGGAACATCTCGTTTTTCTAAAGACGGAAAGATGATTCATCATTATATGGGAACTTCAACATTTGCGGAGTATACGGTTTTACCAGAAGTCTCACTTGCTAAGGTGAGTAAAGAGGCTCCTCTTGATAAAGTATGTCTTCTTGGTTGTGGTGTCACAACTGGTATTGGTGCTGTTTTTAATACAGCTAAAGTTGAAGAAGGCGCTACAATTGCAGTCTTTGGTCTAGGGGGTATTGGTCTCTCTGTTATCCAGGGAGCAAAGATGGCAAAGGCCTCACGAATAATTGCTGTTGATATTAACGAAGATAAATTTGAGATGGCCAAGAAATTTGGAGCGACTGATTTTGTTAACCCTAAAAGTCATGATAAGAGCACTCAGGAAGTTATTGTTGAGATGACTGATGGCGGAGTTGATTATTCATTTGAATGTGTTGGTAATGTTGAACTTATGAGAACTGCTCTAGAGTGTTGTCACAAGGGATGGGGCGAGTCGATTATTATTGGTGTCGCAGGTGCCGGTCAAGAAATAAGCACAAGGCCTTTTCAGCTTGTGACGGGGAGAGTTTGGAAAGGAAGTGCATTTGGTGGAGTGAAAGGTAGAACAGAACTTCCTGGCTATGTTGATCGCTACATGAGTGGTGAAATCAATCTTGATGATCTCGTAACATTTAAGCTTCCATTAGCG
>DDIK01000065.1 GCA_002338505.1 Bacteriovorax sp. UBA1852 | reverse complement strand
ACTTTTCCATACACTTATACAAATTACCAGAAGTTGGTTAAGAGAATTATTCAAGATGAGCCAAAAGTTATTAATCTATTTGGTGAATTTGTAGAGCCTACCAGAGAAACTGAATACAATGCACTCTATGAAATGAAGGCTGAGCTTTTAAAGTTTAAAAGGTCGGGAGGGCCGTTTCGTTTTGCAACCGATATTGATCATTTTGGAGAGCGCTTACCACCATCAAGCTTAAGAGAGTTAGGCTACTCACCAGCGATTGTGAATGTTGATAATGTTAAATTTGCAAAAGATGATGTTGCGAGAAGAACTGTTTTAAATATTTCTGGTGAAGAGAGCTTACACTTTTGGACAGCTAACGAATATCGCATTCTACAAAATAAGAAACCTCTTTTATTAAGTGATATCCAAGGCTCTTATTATGTACCGGAGGCTGATGCAAGTTTTGCTCTATTTAGATACTATACAAACCCAGAATATGACAGAGGTCATTTAAAAAACGTACCGTTTCATCGAGTGGTAGTTGGGAATTATCCTAAAGACTTTTTTAAAAATAAGATTGTACTTATTGGGCCTTCTTATATTTCAAATGTAAGAGATTATGTTCTTACGCCTTTTAACAAAGATGAGCTTGTTTCATCAAAGCTCTCGCTTCACGGGATAATTATACAAGCACTATTACAAGAAAAAAGTGTTTATAAAATTCCCTTTTATGTTTCAAGCGCTCTCTGTTTCCTTATTGCGATATTTCTTTCTCTTGTAATTTCTAAAATCCAACCAGCAAAAGGATTGTTCATTACTATTATGACAATTATTACAACGTTAGTTGTGAGCTACTTGCTTTTTGTCATCTTTGGTTATTGGCTATATGTTACGCATATCTTACTTACGATATTCATTGTTTACTATATTTGGGTACCATTTAGGGCCATTGGTGAATATCAAAGACGATACGCCATTCAAGAAGAGACAAAATTATTGAAACGTGTAGAAGATCTTAAACAAAACTTCATCTCACTAATGTCTCATGACTTAAAAACACCGGTAGCTAAAGTCGCAGGCGTAGCAGATAATCTTATCATGCGCTATGGATCTAGTTCCCAGCCTGGTGTCGTCGAAGGTCTCAGGACAATCATAGACTCAACTAAGGAGTTGAATAACTTTATAACTTCAATTCTTGATCTTACAAAAGTTGAGTCGAGAAAACTTACGTTAAATAAAGTCACAAAAGATGTTAATAAACTTATTGAGGATGTTGTTGAAGGTCTAGAATATGAGGCCAGGCAAAAAAGTGTAACTCTTGAGATGGAATTAGGACCATTGTATCCAATAGAAATGGATATAACCTTAATAAAGCGGGTCCTTTCCAATCTAACAGAGAATGCCATTAAATATTCTGGAAAAGATTCAGTTGTTACGATAACAACAACAGATGATGAGGATTGGGTCTATATTGAGATCGCCGACAATGGGGTAGGTATCCCTGAAGAGGATTTAGAAAATATCTTCGAAAAGTTTTATAGGGTCAAAAATGACGCAAGCCACAAGATAAAAGGAAGCGGACTTGGACTTTATCTGGTAAAATATTTCGTAGAATTACATGGTGGCTCAATTGAGGCGACCTCTGTAATTGGAGAAGGGACTACCTTCCATATAAAATTGATAAATGAATAATTGGAGAATATATGCACCGAGTACTCGTTGTTGATGATGATAAAGTTTTACAAAGCTCCGTAAAGGATGCCTTAGAGTTTCATCACTTTGCAGTTGATACTGCTGATAATGGTAAGGAAGCTTTAAGCGCGGTTTACAAGGAGAAGTATGACCTTGTTCTTATGGACGTCAATATGCCAGAGATGGATGGTATTACAGCACTTCAAGAAATAAAGAAATATGATCAATCAATTATAGTCTTGATTCTTACAGCATTTTCAAATGTTACTGACGCAGTAAAGGTTTTAAAAGAGGGTGCTTATAACTATCTTGAAAAGCCAATCACTTCAGAAAATCTAGTAGCTCTTATTAAGCGAGCTCTTAAGGCCAGATCACTTGTTGAGACCGTGGGTTTTTCAGCTCCAACACTCTCTCTTGGTAGTGGTGATGATCAATTTGTAGGCGAATCAGAAGTTATGCATAAGGTTTTCAATGTTATTGCAAAACTTGCTCAGGTGAATACACCTGTTCTTATTCGAGGAGAGTCCGGTACAGGTAAGGAATTAGTCGCTAAAGCAATTCATTACAATGGTCCAAGAAAAGATGATAAGTTTGTTGCTATTAACTTAGCAGCAGTTCCTGATAATCTTATTGAATCTGAGTTATTCGGACACGAAAAAGGTGCTTTTACTGGAGCAAGTGAAAGAAAAATTGGTAAATTCCAATATGCTGAAGGTGGAACAATCTTTCTTGATGAGATTGGTGATATTTCTTCAACGATGCAAGTTAAATTATTAAGAGTTCTTCAAGAGAAGAGTTTCACGCCAGTTGGTTCTAATAGATCAATCAAGTGTGACGTTAGGGTTATAGCAGCTTCACATAAACCTTTTGAAGATATGATCAAAGAAGGGACTTTTAGGGAAGATTTATTCTACAGATTAAATGTACTTCCAGTTTATCTTCCGCCATTACGTGAAAGGCAGTCTGATATTCCTCATCTTGTTGGCTACTATGTTGATTACTTCAACAATATTCATAATCTCACTATCCAGGGACTAAATGCTGAAGCGATGAAGTTGCTTCAGTCATATAATTGGCCTGGAAATATTAGAGAGTTAAGAAATGTCATCGAGCATGCTTTTATCATTGAGTCTTCAGATAATATTGCACCTTCCTCACTTCCAGAGGTTGTAAGACAAGGTGCAGAGAGCTATTCAGAAGATAACGTTGAAGAAGCGGTTATTGACTATAATGAAATCAAAGACTCTGTAATTTCAGAACAAAGCGCTTCAGGTAAACCATCAGTGTCTGATCAATACAATTTTACTTTTGCTCGATTTGAAGAGGATGGTGGAGTAAAGCTAGACTTTGGACAGGCAAAGGAAGCATTTGAAGAAGAGTTTATCATTCAGGCTTTAAAGCTTAATAATGGTAAAATTAATCAAACAGCACTCAAGGCTAATATCCCGAAGAAAACTCTTCTTAGAAAAATAGAAAAGTATGAGATCAATCCTAAGTCTTATTATTAAAAACAGGAATTGATGAATGGATAGAATTTGGAAAATGAGCCTCTTGATTGTGACAATAATTTTGTCAGATCAATTTTCAAAAGGCGCAACTCAGTCAAACTTTAAGCTTGGAGAGGTGAAAGAAGTTATTCCAAACTTATTCAATCTTACATACGTAAGAAATTCTGGAGTAGCATTCAGTTTTGGAGCAGACTTCCCTGATTGGGCGAGAATGATTCTCTTTAAGATCCTACCTATCATTGCATGCTTTTATTTTCTTTATCTCATTTGGGAAACACGACATAAGTCATTTAGACAGTGCTTAGCATTCAGTTTAATATTTGCAGGCGCTGTAGGAAATATAATAGATAGAGTGACCTTAGATTATGTTGTCGATATGTTCGATTTTTATCAAGGTACCTGGCACTTCGCGACGTTCAATGTTGCAGACGCTTCTATTTCAATAGCAGGTGCAATTCTGGTGCTGGATTGGATTATAGAATTTAAAGATAGCAAGAAAAAAGAAGCAACTTAAGAGTTAAGAGGCAGATTCCTCTGAATCTTTAGTATCGTTACTTTCAGTATTTTCTTCTTCTGTTTGAGGAGGATCAAACTTAATACCATGTTCTTCTGTTAGCTTGTCAACAGTGTTAGGACTCACGTAAAGCTCTGACTTAAACGTCTCATGGCCCCAAATCTTAAATGCATCATCGTGCTTGTACATCATAATAGTTTCCCAAGGACAGTCTTGAGAGCAGTTCTGACATCCAATACATCTGGCCAAGTCAATTTCCACAGTTTGCTTAAATCCAGGATTCGTTGAATCTGGACCTGGAACTAATTCAATTGAATCAACAGGGCAACCAGCAATACAAATCTCACAACCAGTACAACCAGATTGGTGAACTACTGCAAGAAGTTGCGGTCCTTTCTTACCTTTTCTCAGAGGCTTTAGTCTTGCTGTGTGAAATGGATTTTCTACTAGGACGTTGTCATCACTCATATTTAAGTACCCGCTTTTAATACTAGCTATTTATATCTTATATTTTACATGAATTTTCAATGAATTTGTACCTCTAGATAGCTCTTGTCTTAAAAAAATTTCGCTGCGCGATGCGCGGATTTGTTAACTTTGCGAGAATACTAGTAATTATGTATAGTAAGGCCCTTAAATGTTCAGGAGATATAATGATGAAAAAGCTTCGTTTTGTTACAGCAGCCAGTTTATTTGATGGGCATGACGTCTCAATAAATATTATGAGGCGACTTTTACAGTCAAAAGGTGTGGAAGTAATCCATCTCGGTCATAACAGGTCAGCAAAAGAAGTTGTCGATGCGGCCATACAGGAAGACGCAAATGCTGTTGCCCTAAGTTCATATCAGGGCGGACATAATGAATATTTTGCATATATTCGTGAACTCTTGGATGAGGCCGGGGCAAATGAAGTAAAAATCTTTGGTGGCGGTGGCGGAGTTATCACTCCAAAAGAAATAGCAGCACTTCATGCTAAAGGTATCACTAAGATATATTCACCAGAAGATGGAATGAAGTTAGGCCTTGAGGGAATAATTCAGGACATGATAGATAAAGCGACTTATTCAACGATAGAGAATTATGATTTCTCTAGTATCTATGGCAAGTCAAAGCTTGAGAAATATCAAATCTCAAAAGTTGTAACCGCGATTGAAAATAATGGTGAAGTTCCTTTTGAATTTGAACAAAGAAATGTACCGGTACTCGGTATCACAGGTACAGGTGGAGCTGGAAAGTCTTCATTGATAGATGAACTTCTATTAAGGTTTCATAGACATTATGGTGAAAAGAAAATTGCACTTGTATCAATCGATCCAACAAAGAAGAAGACTCAGGGTGCGCTTTTAGGTGATAGAATTCGCTTAGGTTCAGCCTCTTTTGACAATTTCTATATTAGATCTCTCGCAACGCGAGATTCTAAAACTGAGCTGTCTCCACAAATAGAGAAAACCGTAAATTATTTAAAGTCTCTAGATTTTGATCTTGTTATCGTTGAAACTTCAGGAATTGGTCAGGCATCAGATGCGATTACTCAGATAGCAGACAAGTGTATATATGTTATGACTCCAGAGTATGGAGCTGCTTCGCAACTAGAAAAAATTGAAATGCTTGAACAAGCCAGCTTCATTGTTTTAAATAAGTTTGAGAAGCCAAGATCAGAAGATGCTTTTAGAGATATCAGAAAACAGTATAGAAGAAATCATCAATTATTCGCAGGTCATCCTGGAGCTCCTACGGATGAAGAGTTGCCAATATTTGGGACAATGGCCTCAAACTTCAATGACCCTGGTGTTAATACATTATTTTTTGAACTAGCTAGAACATTTGATTTTGATATAGAGGGACTAAGAACACTTGAGATGAATAAAGCTCCTAGTGATAAAACGAGAATTATCCCAGCAGACAGGGCCCTTTATTTGCGAGAAATATCAAAAGTTTGCCGTGAATATAATAGTGATACAAAATCAAGACTTGAATTATTAAAAGATTATAGCGCTTTAAGTGAAGCTTCAAAGATTGTTGATAATAAAGAAATTAAGGCAAAGCTTGATGAGATAAAAGCTCAAATACCTGAAGATGTTTTTAAGGATCTCGAAGTTTTCAAAGCAACAATAGCTCAATATGGTAGTGGAGAATATTCTTACACTGTTAGAGGAAAAGAGTTTAAAGTTCCTACTAAGTATACGTCTTTGAGCGGATCACAGATTTCAAAAGTTGCATTTCCAAAGTTTTATTCAGACGTCGATACATATGACTTTATTAGAAAGTCCAATCTTCCAGGATTCTTCCCTTATTCATCAGGAATCTTCCCTTTTAAAAGAGCAGATGAAGATCCAAAGAGAATGTTTGCAGGGGAGGGGGGACCAAAGAGGACTAATAAGAGATTTCATTATCTTTCTGAAGATGATCCAGCAAAGAGACTTTCTACTGCATTTGACTCAGTTACTTTATATGGTGAAGACCCAGATCAAAGACCTGATATTTTTGGAAAGATTGGTGAAGCGGGAGTAAGTATAGCAACTCTTGAAGATATGAAGGACCTCTATGCCGGATTTGATCTCACAAGTCCAAATACTTCGGTATCGATGACAATTAATGGGCCTGCGCCGATTATTTTGGCGCTCTATATGAATACAGCTATTTCTCAAAAGCTTTCTGAAACAGATTACTGGAATGAAGAAAAGAGACGAGAGATCATGCAGTCGGTGAGAGGAACAGTTCAAGCAGATATCTTAAAAGAAGATCAGGCACAAAATACATGTATTTTTTCTTTAGAGTTTGCACTTAAAATGATGGGTGATGTTCAAGAATATTTTTGCCGAAATAAAATTAAGAACTACTATACGGTTTCAATTAGTGGCTACCACATTGCTGAGGCCGGAGCTAATCCAATTACACAAGTTGCATTTACTCTTTCTAATGGTTTTACCTTTGTTGAGTATTACTTAAGTAGAGGTATGGATATAAGTGACTTTTCACAGAACTTATCTTTCTTCTTCTCTAATGGTCTAGATCCTGAGTACACAGTTATTGGTAGAGTTGCTAGAAAAATATGGGCAGTTACTCTAAGAGATAAGTATGGTGCCAACGAGAAAGCTCAGAAGTTTAAGTATCATATTCAAACATCCGGGCGTTCACTTCACGCTCAAGAGATTGACTTCAATGATATTAGAACAACACTGCAAGCATTTCTTGCTTTAAGTGATAACTGTAACTCACTTCATACAAATGCTTACGACGAAGCTATTACAACACCAACTGAAGAGTCTGTAAGAAGAGCAATGGCAATTCAGATGATTATCAATAGAGAGTTTGGATTAAATAAAACAGATAATCCGATGCAAGGTTCTTATATTTATGAAGAACTTTGTGAAATAGTTGAAGAGGCTATCCTTACAGAGTTTGAGAATATCTCAGATAAGGGTGGAGTTCTTGGTGCAATGGAGAGTATGTATCAAAGAGGCAAGATCCAAGATGAGTCACTTTACTATGAGACCCTAAAAGATAGTGGAGAGTTTCCAATAATTGGTGTGAATACCTACATCGCTGACAATATTGATGAACAACTCAATCAAGAAATAGATATTTCTAGATGTAGTGATGATGAAAAGAATGAGCAGATAAATAGATTAAATGAATTTAAGGCAAAGAATAAAGATCAATCTAAACAGGCATTAGCCGAACTTAAACAGGTTGCACTTGATGGTGGTAATATTTTTGAAGAACTTCTAAGAACTGTTAACTACTGTTCTTTGGGAGAGATCACCAATGTACTCTATGAAATTGGCGGCAAGTACAGAAGGAATATGTAATGACCAAATCAAGAGTTTATACTGGAACCGGAGATAAGGGACAGACAAGCCTAGTCGGAGGCCAAAGAGTTTCCAAGGCTGATGAGAGAATTGATTTATATGGGCAAGTAGATGAGCTGAACTCATGGATAGGAGTAGTAAGATCCTATATTGATGAAAGTCAACATAAGGAATATGAATTCCTGAGTGTAATTCAAAATCATCTTTTTACAATTGGTAGTATTTTCGCATCGGAACAAAGTGACAGGGTTAAATATAAGTTGCCCACATTAATTGAGAACGACTTAAGAGAAATTGAACAGCAGATTGACGATATTGATGCACGACTAGATCCATTAAAGAACTTCATCCTACCAACAGGTACAAATGTGGCATCTTATATCCATATATGTCGAACTGTAGCAAGAAGAGTTGAGAGAAGTTTAGTCTCTTTTATGGAGGCTCATCCAGATGATATCCCTTTTGTTATAGAGTCTTATGTAAATAGATTGAGTGATTACTTCTTTGTACTTGGAAGGTATGAAAATAAATTAAATAATGTGAAAGAAGAGATCTGGAAAGCTTAGCTATTTAAAGAGCTTACTAAAAAAACCTTTCTTAGCTTTTTCTTCTTTTTTGGTATTCTTCTTTGGGGGCCGTTTCTTTATGACCTGCCCCTGTTTTTGTTTTTCCAGTTCTAGGCTTTCAATATCTGCTGACTTTATATCTTCTGCATCTAAAACATAGTTTGTTCGTGTTTCGTCTGATATCGGAGCTTCTGGGCGTGTGTGGATACCAGCTCTGGAATTGCTGTTGCTCTCCACCTGTTTAAATGACTTTCTAACCTTTAAAGTTTCTTCAGGGTCAACTGAGTCGGAGCTTACTCTTAGCTCTGTATGAGCATCAACCTCTTTGTCTAAGTCGATACTAAAGTTAATTTCAGTTAATGGTGGTGTTTCTTTTTCCGGTGCTTCATTCTTTTGGTGTGAGTCTTTGTCTTCATCATTTGAAGCTAGCTCGTCAGCAGATATGGGCTCGATAAATTTCACTTGGTTTACGTCTTTATTCTTTGAAAGTAACTTTCGCTCAGCTGAATTAAGAGAAGTTTTGTCAATTCTTATATAAGTTTGACCAATTTGAATTTCGTCATCAAGCGTGAACTCTACAACTCTATTATCTATTTTATTTCCGTTGAGAAATGAGCCGTTTGTTGAGCCAATATCTTTCAGAGTCAGCTTATTGTCACGAAGCTCAATTGCGATATGTTTACCTGAAACTTTGTCATCTTTCAGTTTAATGTCAGTAGCTCTTGATCGACCTAATGTGAAGACCCCCTCTGAAATCTCTATAGATTCCGATGAATCAGGATATTTAATAGATAAAACTATACTCATTAGACATAATTCCTTTAATTAAGTATATCATCAGAATGTAATGATTTTTTTAATTAGAAATAAATGTACATCATGGCATTTAGCCAATTTGATCAAAATATGTTAAAATGTCATCGTGAGGTTGTTATGGAAATTGTAAATTTGACAGAAAAAGCAGTCCAACATGTTGAAAATATATTCGAAACTGAGGGAAAGTCTTACAATGAGATAGGGCTAAGGCTCAGCGTTATTGGCGGCGGCTGTTCAGGCTTTTCATATAAAATCGATTTCTCTGAGGCCAAAGAAAAAGATAACGTTAGAGAATTTGGCAAATTTAAGGTGCTAATCGACCCTAAGTCCTCGATATATCTAAAAGGGGTTGTCCTAGACTTCAAAGATGGACTAAATGGGAAAGGTTTCGTTTTTACAAACCCCAATGCTACAAATACTTGTGGCTGCGGTGAATCTTTCTCAGTCTAATGATAAATTTTGAGAGCCCTTTATTTCGAAACTTTAAGGTAAATAACTCCTTTAACAAGACACTTATACTTTCAGGTTCAGACGCACAGGACTATCTTCAAAGACAGCTCACCTCAGATATCCATAGTCTTAGAGTCGGTGAGTCTCAGCTATCTGCACGTTTAGATAAATCAGGTCGTGTTCATTCGTTCTTCTATTTATTGAAAGATGAAAAGTCTTTTTACTTACTTGTAAATGACTCTTTAGAAAATGAAATTAGAGATGAGCTGGAAAAGTTTCTTTTTGCTGAAGATGTCATAGTATCAAGTGCCGATCCTTTTAATTTATATGTAGGTCCTAGTGTTCAAAAGAGTGATTCAAAGGTTTATTCTTCACTGTGGTGTGATATGGATGCCTGCTTTTCACAAGATAAGTTAAGTGATTACGATCAGCTCCAAGAATCAGAGTGTGATAAGTTTATCTACCTAACTGGTTGGCCAATTCTTAATAAGACTCAAAAGGTTGGAGAGCTTATTAATAATACGCGGCTAAATGAATTAGCGGTCTCGTATTCTAAAGGTTGCTTTCTTGGTCAAGAAACAGCAGCTAAGATTGAAACAAGAAGAGGCGCTGCTAAGTTTCCTGCAATTCTTTGCAGTAGTGAAAAAAATATAGAAGTTAGTAATCTTAACTTAAATCCTTCCGTATCTTTTGAGTATGATAATAAGTTTTATCATTATGTAAATCTGGCTAGAGAGTTTAGAGTTGAGAAAAAGAAAATAAGTGAAAATGTCACAGTGAAGCTACTTCCTGCTCTTAATCTTTTAGATAAGAGAGAGAGGGCAGAAGAGATATTTCATGAAGCAATTTCTGAGTTTCATAATGAGAAGATAGACCAGGCGCTAAAACTACTAGACCTCTCAATAGAGATTGACCCAGGCTATAGTGATGCCTATGAAACAAAAGGTGTAATTCTTGGGCAAGTGGGTGAGTTTGAAAAAGCTATTGAAGAAATGGATGAGCTTTTAAGTGTTGATCCCGACTCGGTTATGGCGCACACTAATAAGTCTCTCTACTTAATGAAAATGGGAAAAATAGAAGAGGCCGAGGAAGAAAAATCACTAGCGACTTTAGCTTCTTTTAAAAAGCTAGGTAGTGAGTCGAAAAAGAAAAAAGAATTAGAAGAAGCTCAGAAGCAAAAAGAAGCCGACCTTAAACGAAAGAAAGAAATGTTCATACAAGTGTTAGAGCTAGATGCTGATGATGAGCTAGCAAATTATGGGATTGCTGATTACTATTATTATTATGAAGAATATGAGAAAGCGCTCACACATGTTAGTAAAGTTGTGGATAACAATGAAAAGTATTCCGTTGCCTATGTCTTAATGGGAAAAATATATGAAAAGCAGGATGATAAACAAAGAGCAAAAAGTGTTTATCAAAAAGGAATCGAAATCGCTAGCAAGAATGGCGACATGATGCCAGCTAATGAGATGCAAGAAAGACTAAACTCTCTTTAATTCAGAAACTCTTTCTGAGTAATAATTTTCTCAAATTCTAAATATTCATTATACTCAGAACTAAAGTTAGATTTTAACTTCTTTAGGGCGACGCTCTTTTTTGTGCTTATGAAGACATCAATTTCATCTTTAATAGGTTGTATTATTTCAAGACCAGATTCAGAAACTTTACCATGTTCTTTAGCTTTCATAATTTCATCCCAAACAATATCAAGCATTAACGACTCCTCTAGTAGTCGAGATATTACTTTGGGCTTTGATATACTTATAGGGAAGTCGACATCGTCGATGTGCTCAAAGAGGTCGTGAAATAGACGAAATGCCCAGTAGAATGTGAAATAAGCATGGTAAATACCTCTGACAGGTCGAAGCGCTTTTCTCCATGGGCTATAATATATCTTTTCATCATCTTCATATATAAGCTCTTCAGCATTTAAGATAAAGTTCATATAGTGATGGCCATTCTCATGTAGCAGGTCGTCTAAAAGGTCAGTAAAGTCTCTGTCGTACATATTAATTGATGAGAAATAAGGCAGTGATTGCATTGAATAACTTACTACCCCTTTTTCATTAATCGGAACGATAACTCTAGTAAAACGAGATAGAACCTCAAAGAGAGGAGGAGAAAGTTTGTGAATTATTTTGATAGCATCTTCAACTCTTTGAGAGATATTTGTAAGTTCATTATCTATTTCTGGACTTGAGCTATTTATCTCGATGAAGGAGTTTTTCAGATTCTCTTTATTAAAGTTAAGTTTATTTAATTCACCATCATATAGAATTCCATCGATTTGATCTATTTCAGAATACTTAAGACCTTTTAGAGAATAGATGCGAGTTTCACTATCGCCAATCTCTGGAATTATATTGTATTGGATTTTTGTAATATTTTCTAAACTAGAATCAATATGAATGTAAAAGAAGCTTATGATCTGACTTTCTATATGTGATTTGAAAGTTAAGGAGGTCTTTGCGAGATCCTTCGTTTCATTTAGCTCAATAAGAAATATCTTTGCATAGTCGCTATCATGCCAAAAGTTAAACAGCTCATCTTCGGTTGGACTAAGCTCTAGAGAGTCACTTATTTCTAGATCACCGTGCATTGATATAAGATGTACGAGATCCTGGATCAGTGAAAACCAATACCAATTTTGAGTATTGAATTTATCTAATTCGTCAGAATGAATCGCCTTCTTGAAAAAGTCTTGAAACTCTTTACTAAGAATTGTGTCATAATTGTCAGGACTTTGGACAGACTCGCGAAAGCTCTCAAGAATTTCTTGATAAAGCTCATGAGTTTGTTCTAAATAATGATTTTGAAAATTTTTGTCGAAGTAATTGATTTTCATAAAAATGGCTGGGGTGGTCGGATTCGAACCGACGACCAATAGATTAACAGTCTACTGCGCTACCGCTGCGCCACACCCCATTAGTCAAAGTAAGGAAATTTATAAATAATAAGTCAGTCTTTGTCCAGATTTAAATTGAATTTTCTATAGTTTGCAAATTTGCCTTACGTGATTATAGGTGCTTATGGTTTTCTTGATTAAAA
This sequence comes from Bacteriovorax sp. UBA1852, assembly GCA_002338505.1. Lineage (GTDB taxonomy): Bacteria > Bdellovibrionota > Bacteriovoracia > Bacteriovoracales > Bacteriovoracaceae > Halobacteriovorax_A. The sequence goes on along the minus strand of DDIK01000065.1, from coordinate 861 downwards.
AGCTCAAGAAGTTGAATGTGTAGTCCGATAAAAAGAGTCAGACATAGAGGAACATATGGCCGCAGCGTCTTTGCTAAACGATTTAATGAGAATTTTAACTCCTGAAGAAATTTCGGAGTTAACTTCTACTTCATCAGGTAACTCTAGAGTAGAGTTAACAGATTTACTAAATTCGTTTGAAGATGGTGAAGTTATTAATGATATTGAAGAATATAGCGCGAAAATCCTTCCGTTTAAAAAATCAGAACAGGTAGAAGAGGAAATTACTTATAAGGCAGGCCCTAAAGTAACGGAGTATATCAATCATTTCTATCACAAGAAGAGCTTAGGTGACACTTCTAAGAGTTCTGATGGTAAATCTGTAGAGACTTCGACATTCATTATAAAAGAAAAAGAAAGATTTCAATATGTGCAGGCGAAATTAAAGAAAAAAGAAGTTATGAGTTTGTATATGAAGAATGCAAATGTGGATATCGAACAAGAAAAAACCCTGAAGGATGACATGGCAAAGTCATCGCGTTCAGGAGTTCTTGTTAATAAAAAACAGTTTTAGTCTTCAACGCCGGTGATGCTTCCCGTTGCTTTTGGTTCATTAAATTCAAGACTTGAAAGCTGGTAAACACAGCTGTCAATAGTTGCAACTGCTGCAGGTTTATAGTTACCGGAATTTTTAACGCCACCAAATGGAAGCTTTGAGCTAGCTCCAACAGTCGATCTATTGAGGTTAACAAGGCCAGCATCAATATTTTTTAGAGCGTAATCAAAATTACTCTTAGTGCTAGTAAAAACAGAAGCCGCCAGCCCATACTCCGTACTGTTGGCGATCTCTACAGCTTCCTCGAAATCGTCATAACCTATAAA
>DDIK01000051.1 GCA_002338505.1 Bacteriovorax sp. UBA1852 | reverse complement strand
CGATTTTAGCCGGTGGATCGTTAGTCATCTTTATTGATGTGCCTTCGACGCTAGTTGTTGGGCTCGGTCTTATTGGGGTTACGTTCTTCAAGTGGCCTATGGAAGTTATTAAAACAATTGTACCGGTTGGAATGAAGGCAGTCTTTTTTACTCCAGCAGATCCAAAATCAACAATTTTAAAAATTAAAGAATTAGCAGAACTTGCTAGAAGAGAATCAGTTTTCGCACTTGAGAAGGCTGAGGTTGATGATATGTTCATGAAAAAGGCGATGACCTTGGCCGCAGATAATAGGCCACCAGAGGTCATCTCAGCTATCTTACAGATGGATATAGACTCAATGGAAGGAAGACATAAGACAGGTGTGGATATCTTTCAGGGGATGGCCGATGATGGTCCTGCCATGGGGATGATTGGAACGCTTATTGGACTGGTTCAGATGCTTCAGAACCTTTCAGATCCATCTGCCATTGGTCCTGCCATGGCCGTTGCACTTCTTACAACATTTTATGGTGCGATTATCGCCAACGTTATTTGTAACCCAGTTAAAAATAAAATTGCATATAGATCAAAACTAGAGCTTACAACGATGAATATTGTTGTCGCTGGTACGCTAGGAATTGTCGCCGGTGAAAACCCTAGAATGATCATTGAGAAAATTAGCTCTTTCTTACCACCAGCCCAAAGAGATCTTGGTGAAGAAGGCGGCGCAGAGTAATTTTTTTAGGCCACTAAAGCTCAAGGAGGAGTTATGGCAGAAGAAGGTGAAAATACAGCTCCGGTAGTATCTGAAGATGCTCCCGAATGCGAAGAGACCAAGTGTCCAGAATGTCCTCCCGGCCTGCCCGGATGGATGGCGACATTTTCGGATCTCGTTACGCTTCTTTTAACATTTTTCGTTTTACTACTTTCATTTGCAAAGACTGAAACTGCAAAGTACGAAGCCGCTCTTGGTTCAATTAGAAATGCATTTGGTGGAAATGTTTTAAAGCAAGGTGAAGTAATTCAAAGAGGTAAGTCTCCAGATAATTTTCCAACGATGATGGAATCTCAGTCTCCAATTAAACCTTTTCCAATTGAATTTCTCACAATGGAAGGAATTCTTGATAAGCATGAAATTAATAGAGAGTCTGACGAGAGTTTAAAATCAATGAAATTTGATTTAAAAGAAAATAGTCTTGCAGAGTCTGCAGATATCTATGAACAACCAGAAGGAATAAAAGTACGTATTAAAGATAAGATCTACTTTAAGAAGGGCTCTACAGAGATCGATGAAATTCCTATTGAGGTCTACGCTCGACTTGTTAAGCTTCTCAGCGAAGGGAAGTGGACAGTCTTTGTTGTTGGTCATGCCTCTAGAGGAGAAGTTTCTCTTGATGGAAAGAAAGATGCCTTTGATATTTCATCAGCAAGAGCAGCTGCAGTTGCAAGATCTTTGATTAAACGAGGTGTACCACCTGAGAAAATCTCAACTGTTTTTCATGGAGACACTCGTCCTGAGAAAATCCCAAATGTGTCACAAGATAGAATTGAAAAATTAAGTCGAAGAGTTGAGTTTATTCTTCGCAAGACAGATCTTGATAGTAATGGTCACAAAGTCGAATCCTATTAATTCTATGGTTTGTATTCTTGATGAGTATGAGTCTTTAGAAAAATTTCTTTTAGAGTGTGGCCATTCGAAGAATCGAATGAAGAATTATTTCTCAAAGAAGTATCTTCGTAAAGGCTTAAGAAAGAGAGATGTAGTAGATCTTCCTCTAGACTTTTTAAATCTCAATATTATTAATCCCGTTTATACAGGTGAAGAGATAGAGATTATCTCTGAATCTAATGAGTTTATCGTTCTTGATAAGCCTTATAATAAGCACGGCCACGCTCTAAAATATAGTGAGACTGAATCTATTCTTAACTTTTTACGAAATCGCTATAAGATCTCAACTCTTACAAGTGTCGAACAGGTTGAAAAAGGACTTCTCTATCGTCTCGACTATGTCACGAGTGGAGTTCTCATCTATTGCAAAAATCTATCTTCATGGAAGACTTTAAGAGAAAACTTTCAGACACTAGTAAATAAGAAATCATATTACGCTATTGTTAATGGAGAGTTTGATAAAAATGGAGAGATCACTCACTTCTTAAAAGGTAGTCAAAGAGATGGTCACAAAATTATAGAGAGCGATGATGGGGTAGAGGTTTGCGCAAAATTTAAATGTTTAAAATACGATAGAGAAAGGGATATTTCTCTTGTGAATATTGATCTTAAGACAGGCTTTCGGCATCAGATCAGAGCACAGCTGTCATTCTTGGGGTTTCCTATTTTAGGGGATTCTCTATACGGTGGACTTGAGGCTAATCGAGTTTATTTGCATGCTCACTATTATTCTCTAAGTCTTAATGCTGAGGAGTATAATTTTAAAAGTATTCCAGATGGACTATTTAAAGATCTCTTGAATTTGAACTGTTGATCTTAAATGTCTCACAATTAATTTAAAATTATTCAAAGTTTTAAGGTTAACGACGTGCTTACCTTCAGATACTGAATTGATTGTGAGTTCGGGATGAGTGACCTTGAGGCTTATGATGTCAGTGCGCTCAAGACTATCAGCAGGCGAGTACTTGGCGATACTTATATAACTATTGGCCATGAGCTTAAAGAGAGTTTCTCTGAGTGTCTTTTTGTAGAGATCATTCTTAGTTGTTCTCTCTTCTTTATTAGTAAAGGACTTATTAATATTATCAATTAGCTTCTGTTCTGTAGGAACAATGACCTCTAGGTTATTTTCATTGCAATTCATCTCCCAAGAAGTGTGCATGTATTTATCAAGACGTACTTTTACTGCCTTACATGAAGTAGGGATAAGCTTGGCTGATCTTTGTGCAAAGTAGCCTTGGTCTCTTAATTGAAAGAGAAAGATAGCTAAGAAAAGAAAGCCAACCATTAGAATGGGGTTTTTCATTAATGATTTCAATACCATATGTTTATTATCGCATTTATATCTTAAAAAAAACACTAAAGGAAAATATGGATATATCCGACTAGCTTACTACGATATTCGGGAGTATGCATGAGCGAAAACGCAGCATCAAATTGTGATGATTTTTGGAAAATTTTATTTTATTTGGAAGAATTAAAGAGTCCCTTAAAGCTTGTGGATTTTCTTGGAAACAACGAGATCTCTAAAGATCAATTCTATCTCTTTATTGAAAAAGCAACGAGCTATGGTTTGACATTGAACTTTGATGAAAAAGACCACGACTCCTTTGTTATTTCGCCTCTCGTTTGGCACAAAGACTTTGGAGATATTCTTCTAGAAAATAGTCAATATAAAGAGTTGGCCAATGACATACAAGTCGCTGTGACAAACTCACGCACGGTGAATCTTGAATTTGTTGATAATTCAAAGATGACCGTCTTTCCTTGGAGAATTCTCTTTATGAATGAGAGTCTTGGTATTATAGGTGAAGATATAGAATCTAAGAAAATTGTCTCTATTGAACTTAATCAAGTTCACGATATAGAACTCTTAGGTGATGATTATGTCTCAATGTATGCAAGGCTAGAGATTGAAGAATTTATTCATGCGATGAGAGTTGTTGAAGGATCTGACGAAAGGCTAGTATTAAAGATTCATCATGGAAAAAGTATTTCCATGCCAAGTGATCTTCTATTCCTTGGACATCCATATACAACGACCAATCAATACGGCGATATTATTTGGGCGGCAAGTGTAGAGAAGTCCCAATATCTTTTTGAGTGGCTGTATTCAATAAAAGAAAATGTTGAGATTTTAGACCCATCGGTGATTATTTCAGAGTTTAATGACTTTGTCGTAAATTTTAAGAAAGCCGCTTAGTCACAACTTTTCTTTTGAACACTGAAGAATTCACGTTTGTTGAGAATTTCAACTTTAGACTTCTCCTGACTTAATTTAAAATTAAGTGGAGCCATTTTTTCAGGTTGTAGTAAGCAATCACATATTTCGTCATTTAATTCGATATATTTTATCATTGCTCTTACAGTTTTCTGATGACCTTTTTCATTTTCACTAGCTGAGGCCATGTATGCTACATCCTTCATAGATTTTGTATATTCACCAATTTCTATATGACCAAGAGTCATTGCCGTGCCATAAATACGATCAACTAGCTGACCGAACTTTTCAAAGTGCGCTCGCTCTTCGAGCTTAGATTGAATAAGCTTAGAAATAGTTAGACTCATCTCACCCTTTAAGGCTTTGATTTCATCTATGAAAATTTCGATCATTTCGTTATTAGACATATGAATATCATAAGTGAGTTTTAAAAATTAAACAAATGAGAAAAACTAACTTATTTATGTTGAATCAAATGATCCCTCTTGGATAAGATCCTAAGATTTTAATGGTTTCAGTATGTTCTTTTAGGCTTTTAAGGCAATTTATAATGCTTTCATCATTGATAGATCCAAGAAAGTCAGTATAAAAGACATACATAAAAGGGTTTTCTGGAATAGGCCTAGACTGAAGTTTGGTTAAATTCACTCCAAAATCAGCAAAAATACCAAGGCATTCAAGAAGTGCTCCTGGTTTATGATTAGTAGAAAAGGCCATACTTGTTTTTTCTAGCTTGATGGCCTCGGGTATATCTTTTTCAAGAACCATAACAAGAAACCTTGTAATATTATTACTAACTTTCTGTATTGATTCAGAGACAATATTCAGTCCATAGTATTCACTGCAGAGTTTTGATGCAATTGTAGCTTCATTATTAACATCTTTAAGACTTAATAGCTTTGAAGCGCCAGCTGTATCAAATTCAGGGACAGCTTTTATTTTATGCTTCACACAGAAGTCGTGGCATTGCGCAAGTGCAATAGGATGAGAGTGGACGAGCTCTATGTCTTCGAGTTTTGTACCTTTATTTGCGAGAAGACAGTGATTAATTGGTAAATAGACCTCTGCTATAGCATAGAAACTATGCTTATATAGAAGATCCATGTTGATATCCACATTACCGACGATACTATTTTCTACGGGGAGTATAATGGCTGCTACTTCACTTTTATCTAATGCAAGACATACATCTTCGCTCAAAGGATAGCCGATGGCCTCGATATCTTTTTTTCCAAAGAACTTATATAGTGCTTCTTCAGAATATGATCCTAGTGTTCCTTGAAAGCCAACTTTCAATGTTCAAGCCTTTTTAAAATATTGTTAAGAGATTTCTTGAAGCTTTCTCTTATCGGTTCAGCGTATTGATTATAAGAGTTCATATCATCAAATAATTGCCAACTATCATTTTCAACAGTTTGTAATATTTTAAGTAATCTTCGATAACCTTTTGTATCAATTTCGTGATCTTCTACATTCATATCAACTAAGGTTCTTCCAATGACATGAGTTAAAACAAGAGTATTGGCAATCTCTTTATCATGCTTTTCAGGAGTTGTTTCAATCGTCTTTACACCATTTCTTTGCAGATAAGATTTTATACTATTATAAAGATCGATATTAATTCTTTCTGGGTGAATTGCTACTTTCGTTCCAAATAGAGTGTCTTTAGCAGAGTCTGGACCAAACATGGGGTGAGTGGCGAGTATCTGGATTTCCTCACTGAAATGTTCTTTCATGACCTTAACAGGGTGTTCTTTTACAGAGCATACATCAATAACAAGAGTTCCAGGTTTTAAATACTTCTTTAGCTCTAGAACTGTATTTTCAAACTCACTGATTGGAACGAAAGGAATAACAATATCACAGATACCGAATTCTTTAATTTGAGTAGGCTTAGCTTTTATCTTTTTGATTTCTTCTTTTTTATCTACTTTATCATAAATATAGAGATCAAAATCTTTGACCATGTGTGAAGCGCAGAGCTTACCAAGTCGACCAAAGCCAATAATTCCGACTTTCATGAAAGCACCTTTTTGATATTGTTAAAAGCTCTTTTTATTTCATCGCTATGAGCTGTGTAGGCAAGTCTTATATAATTATCCATACCAAAGAATTTTCCAGGAACAAGCGCAACACCAGCTTCCTCGATGAGTAATTCAACCATCTCCGTACTGTCTTTTACTTTTCCTGATTCAATATATTTATCAATATTTAAAAATAAATAAAAGGCACCAGAAGGCTTTGTAAAATCAAAAAGTTCTTTAAAGAGCTCAACGCTTAAATCTCTTCTTTTTCGCATTGTCTGAACAAGTGGAGATAAAATTAAGTCCTTTGCTTTTAGAGCACCAATGGCACCATATTGACTAAAAGGGGATACATTTCCACAGAGGTGACCTTGAAAAGATGAAACGTTATTAATAAATTCTTTAGGGGCAATCATGTAACCCAGACGAAAGCCCGTCATACAAAAGGTTTTTGAGAAGCTTTGAATACAAATAGTTCGCTTTGCTAGTTCTTGACTGACCGCTGATGGTGATACAAATTCATCTTCATAGACAAGTGCTTCGTATGCCTCGTCAGATAGAAGATAGATATCATTATCTATGAGTATCTTCTCAAGCTCGAGAATTTCTTCTTTTGAGTAGCAAATTCCAGAAGGATTATTGGGAGTATTAATATAAATGACTTTCGTTTTAGTTGTGATAGCTGCTTTAATCGCATCAATATCAAGGTGAAAGTTATCTTTTACTGCTACAAAGACATTTTTTCCACCGGCCAATTTAACTGACTCAGGAATTGTCACCCAATAAGGGATTGGAATAATAACTTCATCGCCTTCGTTGAGAAGTGCTTGAAAAGCATTATAGATGACTTGCTTTGATCCATTACCAACGAGAACGTTTTCATAACTAAAGTTTGTGGAAAACTTATCATTATAATATGAAATAATTTCTTTTCTTAAATCTGTTTCACCACTGACAAGAGAATATCTGGTCTTTCCATTATTAAGAGCTTCTTTTGTCTCTTGAATAATATTTTCATGTGATGAGAAATCTGGCTCACCAACGTTAAGACCAATAATAGACTTTCCATTATTTCTTAAATGGGTGATTTTTTCAGCGATCTTAATACTACCTGAGGGAGTAATTCCTTCTACTCTTGAGGATAATTTCATCTTAGTCCAATTTGTAGGGCTTATTCTTCGTTGTCATCTTTTACTGGAGTAAAATTATTCATTATTTTTGTTTGTTGCCTTACTGATTCAGTATGAATCACATGAAAAAGATCTTCAATATATTTTTCTTCAAGACCTATTTTGCTCGCTAGTTGACAACGCTCTCTCATGACATGATCCATACGACCAATCTGAAGTGGAGTAATATTACTATCTTTCTTTGTTTGTCCAATTTCATAGACTGCATTCATTCTCATTTTTAGTAATTCAATAATCTCACGGTCAACTTTATCAATTCCCATTCGTAATTTCACAAGCGTTTCTTCAAAGTTCTTGTCTTCGCTAAATTCATTTCGAAGAGAGAGATTGTTAATAATATCGGTCAATCTTGTAGGAGTAATTTGTTGTTTAGCATCACTCAATGCCTTGTCTGGATTAATATGAGTCTCTATCATGAGCCCATCCATGTTTACATCCATTGCTTTTTGGCAAGTTTCTGCAATTAATGATCTATTACCTGCGATGTGGCTTGGATCACAAATAATTGGTAGATCTGGTAAATTTCTTTTTAATTCAATCGGAATAGACCAAATTGGAAGATTTCGATACTTTGTTTTTTCGGCAGACGAGAATCCTCTGTGAATGGCGGCTAACTTAGTAAGTCCAACAGTATAAAACCTTTCAATTGCTCCCATCCATAATGCCAGGTCAGCGTTGATAGGATTCTTTACCATTACAGGAATATCGACACCCTTTAGCGCCTCTGCAATCTCTTGGACCGCAAAGGGAGAAACAGTTGTTCTAGCCCCAATCCAGAGGATATCGATGTCGTGCTTAAGAGCTAATTCAACATGAGAGGCATTTGCTACCTCTGTTGTTACAAGAAGACCTGTCTCTTGTTTAACCCTTTGTAGCCATGGAAGACCAATCATACCAACACCTTCAAAAGTATTTGGTCTCGTTCTTGGCTTCCAGATACCTGCTCTGAAAACTTGTACTTTATCTAGTTCCTTAACTTGATGGGCGATAGCTAGCATTTGCTCTTCGCTTTCAGCTGAACATGGTCCAGCAATTACTAGTGGTTTTTGCTCATCAATCTTTGGCCATGTCTTTAATTTATCAATTTTCATGCTAACCTCACTCTTGTCATTAACTATCAAGGAATTATACAACAAATATGATCGTAGATGTGTTTAACTTTTTCCGGATAAAGTAATGAATTTTTGTAAGGAAATAATATTTAGAATAAATCGTAGATAATTGTACATATTTAAAACAATTTTTTAGGAAAAGAACCCCAACGTGTTAGATAATTAAACAATTCTTGGTTTTTTGAGGCGAATAGTCTCTTTATTTTTGAAAAAAAAACTTGAGAGGACCTAAAAAAAGCTGATTTTCACTGCCTACTAAAGTTGTCATTCCCAAGTTATGACATGCCAACTTTTAAGAATGCGGGATAAAGAGAGCGGAGTTCTTCTCATTTTCTTTAACTTCTACTCTTGTAATCCAAACTCTATTATTTGTTTTTGATTTAATCATCTCATTTACTTTCTCATAAACAAATTGCGCAGTTCCTTCCATTCCTGCATTAGGAAGTACTCTCATTTGAATAATACCCTCATCGTCTAATTGCTTAAACTTTTCTTTATGAGGGTCATCCTCTGATACGAGAAATGTATGGTCAAACATATCTTCAAGCCATGCCTTCACATCTTTAAGATCCCCAAAGTCCATGACCCACATTTCCTTCGTTAATTCACTAGCAGCAAACTCAAAATGAAAAGAGCGGCTATACCCATGAACAAATCTACAGTGACTTTCAGCTTTCCATTGTCTATGGGTACATGGAAAACCATAGAAGTTCTTTGTTGATTTAAATTCTTTAGACATAAACTTTCCTTTAAATTTTCTGTGTTCTACAGAAGCTGTCAGTTGCTTCTATTAATGCAGAAGTAATACCTTCCTCACTCAGCGAGTGGCCAGCATCATCAATAACTTTAAACTTTGCCTCAGGCCAAGCTTTGTGTAATTCCCATGCCGATTCCATAGGACATACCACATCATATCTTCCTTGTACTATAATAGCAGGAATGTCTCTAATTTTGTCTACGTTTTTTAGTAATTGGTTTTCATCTTCAAAGAAGCCTTTATTTGTAAAGTAATGACATTCAATGCGAGCAAAGGCGTCAGCAAATTCATCACCGTTAAAGCTCTCCATTAATTCTCTACTTTGAATAAGTTTACTAGTTGAAGCTTCCCAAACAGACCAAGCTTTAGCGGCAGATTTTCTGATTTCAATATCATCAGAGGTAAGTCTCTTATAAAATGCTTCTACTAAATTACCCCTTTCTTCATGTGGTATTGGATCAAGATACTTTTCCCAAGCATCAGGGAAAATTTTTGAGGCGCCTTCTTGGTAAAACCAGTCAATCTCTTTTTGTCTGAGCATAAATATGCCTCTTAGAAATAAAGCATCCACAGCTTTTGGATGAGCCTGCGAATAGGTAAGTGCCAAAGTTGAGCCCCAGCTTCCACCAAAGACGGCCCAGCTATTTATTCCAAGATGTTTTCTAAGTTTTTCAATGTCTTCGACAAGATCCCAGGTCGTATTATCTTTAATTTCAGCAAAAGGCTTTGACTGTCCGCATCCTCTCTGATCAAAGAGAATAATATGATAATTTTCTGGATCAAAGTAACGTCGATAATTTGGCTGAATTCCACCTCCCGGTCCACCGTGGAGAAAGACGACGGCTTGCTTTCCTCTCGTTCCGCATTCTTCGAAGAAGATTTCATGAATATCAGATACCTTTAAATAGTCTTGCGTGAGTGGATTAATTTCTGGGTAGAGTGTTTTCATTATTATCCTTCTTAAAAAAATGTTGTATGATTCCCTCTATGAATAAGGGCTTAATCTTAAACGATTCTATAATAGATGGATCAAATGGTATAGAGTTTCACTACTGGGTGAAAGTTCAAGATGATGTTGTGAAACTCATCTTCAGAGGTGAAAAGGCAATTTTCTTTACAGAGCAGGACGTTGAACTTTCTCCTGATAATCGTTTTGAACGTAGATCCCTTAATTTAAAAGCATTCAATGGCAGAAAGGTTGATGGTATCTATCTCAATCTTCAAAAAGACTACTTACAAGTAAAAAAAGAATTTGAAGAAAAGAGTATTCGTACTTATGAATCAGATATTTGGCCTAACGACAGATTCTTGATGGAGCGTTTTATTAATGGCTCTCTAGAGTTTGCTGGAAACTTTGAAGAAGTTGCTGGCTATAAGACATATATTAATCCGCAGATTAAGCCCTCTCACTATATCCCGTCCTTTGAGATTATGTCTCTTGATATCGAAACATCTCTTGGTGATGACTTATATTCAATTGCAATTCATCAAATAGGTAAGCAAGAGATTAAGAAAGTATATATGGTCGGGGATCTTGATGATACCGAAGATGTACTATTTTTTAAAAACGAGAAGTCTTTACTTATAAAGTTTATGGAGGACTTTCACTTCTTTAACCCTGATTTAATCCTTGGATGGCATGTTATCGGCTTTGATTTAAACTTCTTAGAAAAGAAGTGTTTAAAACTTGGATTAAAACTTAAGCTTGGAAGAAATGGAAGAGAAGTACGAATTGATCAAAGAGCTGGGGGAATGTGGTTTGCTAACATTGAAGGACGAGTTGTCCTTGATGGGCCTCGAGTTGTTAAACTAGCTTTTTATCAATTTGAAAATTATAAGCTAGCAACTGTTTCAAAAGAAGTATTAGGCGGTAATAAAGATATTGAAAGTGAAGGTGCTGACAAAGTTGAGGAAATAGAAAGAAGATTTCATGAAGATAAAATGTCTCTCGCTAAATATAATCTTCTAGATTGTACACTTGTTATCGATATATTTAAGAAGTTAAATCTCATTGATCATCTCACAAAGAGAGTGCTGTACAGTGGTCTCTTGCTAGATAAACTTGGAATGTCGACCAGAGCATTCGATCATATATACTTGCCTAAAGTTCATCGAAAAGGACTTGTGGCAAATAATACTCTTGATATAACCAAAGAAAAGGCAAGTCTTGGTGGTTATGTTATGGAGGCAAAGCCAGGTCTTCATGAGCACGTCGTTGTATTAGACTTTAAGAGTCTCTATCCGACAATTATAAAGACATTCAAGATTGATCCAGTGGGAAGACTTAATGGTGGAGTTGCGCCTGTTACGGCTGTGTCTGGGGTTCAGTTTTCAAAAACTGATCATATTTTACCTGGAATAATAGAGGATCTTTTAACAAAGAGAGAAGAAGCGAAGAGGCTTAATGACAAGAACTTATCGCAAGCAGTAAAAATACTGATGAACTCATTTTATGGTGTGCTAGGTTCTGCAGGCTGTCGTTTCTATCATGCCGACCTTGCTCGCTCAATCACAGAAACAGGTCAGTGGATACTAAAGCAGAGTATCCAGTATATTGAAGAGAACGGTCATCAAGTTGTATATGGAGATACTGATTCTTTATTTATTAAATTAAATTTTTTAGAGGTTGGAAGTAGAGACAAGGTTGCAAAGCAATTAGCAGATAAAATTAATGACTATCTTTCTCAAAAAATTGAGAGGCAATTTGGTGTCGAGTCTTTTTTAGAAATGGAATATGAAAAATATTTTTCAAAGCTATTCTTACCGTTTGCAAGAAATACTGAGCAGGGAACGAAGAAGCGCTATGTGGGCCTTTTAAATGGAGAAGAGCTTCATTTCTCAGGCATGGAGTATGTCAGAAGTGATTGGACTAAGTTAGCGAAGAATTTTCAGTTTGAGCTTTTTAAAATATTCTTTGAAGGTCATAGTTTAGAGGATTATATAAAGGACTTTGTTAAAGACTTTAAAGACGGCAAGTTTGATGGCGATATTGTCTACAAGAAACGTCTTAGCAAGTCTCTCGCTGAATATACAAAATCATCACCGCCACATGTACGTGCTGCGAAGCTTCTTCAAGAGAAGGAGCCCAAGAAGTTTATCAAAGAAATTGAATATATCATGACTAAGTTTGGACCCGTTCCAATTGAGTTAGATGTCAAAGATATTGATTATTCACATTATATTGATAAACAAATAGCTCCAATAGCTAATGATGTGCTAAAATTTTTCCATAAAGATTTTGATGATATAATTAGCGGCAGTCAAATGACTCTCTTTTAAGGATAACCTTGTCTAAGATAAAAAGAAATTGGATTTTGATTTTGGCAACTGTTCTCGTTACTTCGAGTCTTTACTTTCATTATAAAACATCAATTCTAGATTATGTTTGCTTAACTGAGAGCAATGGGCCTGGCTGCTACTTACTTTATTTAGAATATAAAGAATCAGATAAGTCAAAATCAAGAAGATATCTCGATACATCATGCTCTATGAAATACACCTTGGCTTGTGATGAGATTAAGAAGTTAAAAAATGAAATTAAAAAATAAAAACTACTATCAATATTTAAGAAATATATTTAATGAGTGCTCTAGGGTTAACCTTGTTACTTTGGCATCAAGCTCCAGTTTTTATCTTATACTAACATTTATTCCGACGATGCTACTTCTCACTCGTATTATAGGGGTTTTTCTCCCTGAAGATGGTGAGAGTACTCGAATTATTACTAAGTATTTAGGTTTAATTATCCCCTCGAATTTACAAGGGGCCATTGAGATAATAGGAAAGATTCTTAGTAAGGCCCTATACGCAAAGGGTTCATATACAATATTCAATCTCGTAATTTTAGCTGGCTCTTCTATGGGATTTATTAATTCAATTTGGAGAAATCTCTCAATTATTACTCATGATACTAGTTATAATTCTTTAAAGAAATATCTAAAAGGATTTGTCTTTTTAGCAATTGGAATAACATTCTTTCTTTGTGTTTTCTTTTTACCGACTTTTTTAAGTTTTATTTTTACGATGTTAAAAGTTCCTTTCATTCTTAATATTTTAGATTACTTTAGTCTCTCTGAAATCTATCAAAGTTTACTTGAGTACCTTAATAGTGCAGAATATATTTCATATTTTTTAACTGTTGTATTTGCGACTTTATTTTACAAATTTATTCTCTTCGATAAAGTTGATACAAAGCGGGCTGCAATTGGGGCCTTCCTCTTTACAAGCTCTTTGAGTTTAGTCAGAGTAACATTTTATCTCTATGCCGATATGGTCACATCTGGTCTTTTAAGTAGTTATGGAGCTTCCTATATTATTGTACTTATGTATATTTGGGTCTTCCTAATTATGGTGCTGTTTTACTCAAGTATTATCATTTCTCTCGAATTGATGAAATTTAAGAAGATTTCTTGAGTTTTAATTATTTAGGGCCTATATTACACATTCGAGGTATTTAAAGTGATTAGAGTTTTAATTGACTTATATATTTTAGTATTGATTGTTGATGTTATTATTAGCTATCTACCACAATACAAGCACCATCCTTTTGCAATAAAGATTAAGCAATTTGCTGACCTCTCTTGTAATCCAATTCGACGTATTTTACCTCCACATCAAATACCTTTTGATATATCGCCAATTATAGTAATTGCTAGCTTAAAGGTCTTTGAGGCAATCTGGTAATAAAAGCTCTAACTTTTTAAAAATATTCCGATAAGAGTATTGTGAAAAACATATTTCTTATATCGATATTTCTATTAACTTCTTCTTGTTCGACTCAAAATTTCTCCAAAAGAAGATCTATTGCCAGCATCAGTAACAATACAGATTGTTCAAGTGCAATGTCATCATTTAAGGACTATCGATACTATAGTGTTGTTGGTACAAAGAAAAAGTATAGTGTGTATAAGAATGACTTGGAGTTTACTAAGAGATTAAGACGCCTTGATGACGATATTCGCTGGTGGCTTGATTTCGGTAATAGGCAATATTCTCAAAAACATATCCAAGACAACTATGCATATTCAAAGATTAGAAAGCTCATGCATTTAGAAAGTGCATTTAATGTATCTAGAAGCATTAGAACTCTATTTGAAGAAGTTGAAACGTCCTATTTTATTTCAAAAAAATCTTTCGATAATAAAATTGATTTGATGCAAGTAAAAGAAACTGCAAGTCTTTTGGATGTTGATCAGATAATCAAAAAGTTGAAAGAGATTCATGGTCTTGATGATTACAAGTTCTTAAACAGTCAATCAATAAAAGGACTCTCAAAATCTAAAATAATTAGTCGCATTGAAAGTGAAATTACTTATAAAGAAGATCTTATTATAGAGTGGGGGATGAAGCTTCAAAAATATTTAGAGATGTACAGAGTGACTCGTCAGTTTCTAGAGAAAGCTTCAGTGGGACAAGATAGTTCTATGTCATCTAAGGCGATTAGTGTACTTGAAAGAGTTGAAACATCAAAACTTCTAAGAGATTGTCTGTCATGTGGAATTACAGACTCTTTGAAGAGACCTAGCATTGAAGATCTTGAGAATTATGTAAACTCTCTTAAAGTTGTACAAATAAAGAGTCTGCAAAAACAAAAGCGCTTTGAAATATTTATGGGTCTCATTGCTCGTGCACCTAGCACTCTTATTGCAGAAGTAGTGGACTCAGTACTCAAGAGACGTGACTTTACTAAGAATGCATACTTTAGAAAGGAATTACGAGCTTTGCTCTTAGATAATTTAGAGACAATAAAGTATTTTCCAATTATTGATGCGATCACGCTCTCTAAAGAGAGTGATAAGAACTTAGCAGAAGCCTTTTTAAATGAGTTTTCAAAAAGTAATGATACAAGATTACTTCTCACTTTGGAGAGAAGAATTGATACTTTTGAAGCTCGAAATAGAATATATAATTACTATAAAACTCAGCCTGAAAATATTCACTATACTAGGATTGCCAATCTCATGGATGAAGCCCGTGAAGATGCAAAGAACTTAACGATGTTTATGAATACACATCTTCCAGATCAAAACATGGGCATTAGATTTATTGCTGATCTGGCTTTCTTATATACTGCTGGGTACTTTGGTTACCAATCAGTCGAGGCCGCTCTTCAAGAGGTCGAAGATCAAACAGGGATAGATATTATAAAAGAACAAGAACTAGAAAGGGCCATGCAGGAATCACTCGCAAAAGAGGCTCTCGAATCTGAAGATAACCTTGACGTTCCTAGTGAGAGGATTAAAGACGTCAAAGAGATTATCAACGATCAAAACTAGTGTTGCCAAAACGCATTAAATTTCTATAGAATTAATAAGTAACTAAATTTCCTAGGGAAGGGAGATCTGTAAATGAGAGAGTTTGACTTCTTGGCTCAAGAAACTGTGCGTCTTACTGAAAACTTGGATGACACAGAATTTGAACGAGAGTTCTTCTTAGAGAATCCATTATTTGAAGACATCAAAGATGATGAAATTGAAACTGCTAAGTTTTATCCTGATACCGTAGGCGTTGTTTACAACATTCTATGGGCTGGTAACACTGTATCATTGAGAGGTGTTGCGACAGAAGATATTCGAGAGACATTTGAGCAACTTGAAACAGGAGATAATGTTCTCTTAAAGCGATTTAAAATTACAGAGGAACAAATTGAAACTCTTTTCTTTTTTGAGTGTGAGTACATAGAACAAGCACAGGTCTTAGTGGATCAGCTCTTTTTTAAGAGATATCCTATGGAAGAAGAAATGGTTTGTAATATTTCTGACCCTGGCTTTAGCTGGTGGTATTTAAGAACTGAAAATGGTTTTAGAGTAAATTTTAAGTCTCATAAAACAGAAAGCAGTGCACATCGAATCAAGCTAGGTCCTATTGGTGACGTTGTTGTTTCATCAGTAAGATTTCAAAAAATAGTTGATCATATCAGAGACTACTTGCCCATTAAGGACGTGAAAATTAGTGAAAAGTCTTTTGTTCTTGAATCTGATGAAGTGATTCATCCAATTATAGAAGAGTTTAAAAATATTTTGGAGAATGGATTAGTAGAGGAAGACTCCGCTATTATTTGTGAGCTTCCTTTAACTGAAAAATTATTCTTATTTGAGTTGGCTACGATTCGACGATTTTGGATTAATTTAGAAGAAATAACAGGAACGGGACAAAAAGTTTTAAATTAATATTTGAATAAAATTCTATCTGAAGTTAAAATAGTATATGAGCAAGACAGGATGTCTTTATAATTATAGGAAGTAATTGTGCAATTTTCATTTGGAAAAAAAGATCCAGTATCACCTTCTAAGTCATCTGCGACCGATGAAAAATTACAAAGAGCAATTGATCGCAATAAAAAGAAGATGGCCCAGAGACAAGCGAGAATGTCGCAAAAGTCATCTGCAGCTCCTGCAAATTCAATGGCAAGTAGACTGAGGCAAAATGCATCTTCACCTGAACAGGTAAGGAAATCGAGCTCTTCAAGTTCTTTATTGCAAAAGATGAGAGCTAATAAGTCTATGAATGCTTCTGCTCCTAAGCCAAGTTCTTCTAGTGTCCAAGGACCTTCAGCTAGTCTTGCTCAAAAACTAAGAGGATCCTCAAATCCTCCTGAAGTCACTTCAAGAGAGCTACCAAAGAGAAGTATGACCACATCGGCTTCTCATGCAGGTCCAGCAAGGAAGCCTGTAACTTCAAATGATTCAATTGAAATACAAGCACCGGTAAGAAGAAGTGAGTCATCTTCTGCCAATGTGAATTATGAAACAAAGAGAATTGCTTCTTCTCGCTCAACTAAGAAAAGAAAGAAAAAGACTTTTGAATTGGCTTCATGGTTTGTTAAAGGCGCATGGCTCTTTTGTGGATTTCTAATTCTTAGACTAATTTTTTCTGAAGGTGGAATATTAGAGTTTCAACAAACAAAGTCTTCCTATCAAAATATGCAAAAGGAATTAAAAGAGCTTAAGCTCGAAAATGAAAACCTTATGGTCGAACTTGATCAGATGAGAGATGATTCAATCTTTCAAAAGAAGCTTGTGAGAGATCATTTAGGTTATATAGATAAGAATGAATATCTTATCTTATTTTCGACAGAGAACTAAGACTATTTAGAAAATCTCTTTATATATTTATCTTTATTTTCCCATTTTATATACTTTCCGGGCCAGATACCATATTTCTTTGCTTGTCCAGCTTTGAGTTCAAGCACGTACTGAGCAAAGTATTCCTTTGTTGTAGGAACGGCTTCTGGAGGTCCACTTTCTTTAAAGTGTTTAACGTTTTCCTCAACGGCTACAATCCGTAAGTTCTTATCTAAGAAAATTATATCGAGATTGAAATGGGTATTTGGCATCCAGAAAGCCATAGGTCCCATCGTATTGTAATAAAAGAAGAGTCCTTCATTATCTTTCATTTTACTTTCATCAAGGCCGCTTAGTCCTTTTGTCTTCTCTTTAAGACCCACTGCAAAAGATACGTCAATCTTCTTCCCATTCGGTGAAATGAAAGCGTCTTTACCCCAATGTTTATTTACAAATTGCGCATTCGCAAAACTTTGAAAATATAATGATAAAAAGAATTGAAGGAGTAGTGTGATTTTTGTTAAATTTGTCATTTAATTATTATACTGTGTTTAGCTTTTTGTGCAAGAAGCTAAGATCTAAGGAGTCATTGTGTCAGGTATTAAAGGTTTAATGAGAACTCATAATTGTGGAGAACTAAGAAATAGCGACATAGGCTCAGATGTTGTTCTAGCAGGTTGGGTAAATAAGAACAGAGACCTTGGTGGACTACACTTCGTTGATCTTAGAGATAAGTACGGTCTCACTCAGTTAAGTTTTTCAAATTTTAAAGGTGATATTTCTATTTTAAAGAGATGTCAGCTCGAGTCTGTTGTAAGGGTTAAGGGAAAAGTTCAGGCCAGACCTGAAGAGGCCCTAAATAAGAATATGGCAACAGGTGAAGTTGAGCTTTCAGTTGAAGAACTTGAGCTTCTTTCTGAGTGTGATGTAAATAGCATTCCCTTTCTTCCATATGGAGCAACAGAGGCAACTGAAGATAATAAATTAAAATATAGATACCTTGATTTAAGAACTAAGAGACTTCAAGATATTTTAAAGTTGAGGTCTGAAACATCTTTAAAGGTGAGACAAGTTCTTCATGCAGAAGGCTTCTCTGAAATAGAGACTCCAATTCTTTATAAGTCTACTCCAGAAGGGGCAAGAGACTATATTGTTCCAAGTAGGGTACATCCTGGAAGTGTTTATGCTCTTCCTCAATCACCGCAGACTCTTAAGCAGTTATTAATGATTGGTGGAACTGATAAGTACTTTCAAATTGCAAAGTGTTTTAGAGATGAGGACTTAAGAGCTGATAGGCAGCCTGAGTTTACTCAAATTGATATTGAGGTTTCTTTTGCAACAGAAGAATATATAAAGAATCTCGTTACAAAGATGCTAAAGGATCTCCTGCCATTAGATGATAATTTTAATATTCCTGTTATGAGCTATGATGATGCTATGAATATCTATGGATGCGATAAGCCTGATGTTCGCTTTGGTCTCAAGCACCTTATTGTAACAGACCTATTTAAAGATACAGACTTTGGTGTATTTAAAAATGCTATTGAAAGTGGTGGAATGATTAAGGCAATTTTCGTTCCTGCTACGAATGGAACTTTCTCACGTAAAATCCTAGATGGGTTTGCTGAAGTTGTTAAGCCATATGGTGGTAAAGGTGTTGCCTTCTTTAAAGTAGAGAAAGATCAAGCAACTGGTGGAGTTTCTAAATTTGTCTCTGAAGATAATCTCGCTTCACTATATGAACAAGTTGAAAAGAGAGAAGATGGAACTTGGCTATTCTTTGCAGATAAGGAAGAAGTTGTACATGCTAGTGCTGATGCCCTAAGAAGACATCTTGGTAAAGAGCTTAATCTTATTGGAGACGGTTATGAGTTTCTTTGGGTTAATGACTTTCCACTTCTTGAGTATGATGATGGACGTTACTACGCTTGTCACCACCCGTTTACAATGGTCAAAGAAGACCAACTTGATAAATACTACAGTGATGATCTTAAAAACCTCAAAGCTCAAGCTTATGACCTTGTCTGTAATGGATATGAGATAGGTGGAGGTTCGATCAGAATTCATAATGGAAAAGTTCAAGAAAGAATGTTTGAAATTCTTGGTATGAGTGAAGAAGAAGTGAAGCATCAATTTGGCTTCTTTGTTGAGGCCCTAAAATATGGAACACCTCCACATGGAGGCCTTGCATTTGGATTAGATCGACTTGTTATGATTCTTGCCAAAACAGATAATATTAGAGACGTCATAGCTTTTCCTAAAACTACAACAGCTTCTGATCTTATGGCCGGTGCTCCATCGGTGCCTGGTCCAGAGCAGTTTGAAGAGTTAAAGATCAAACCGATCAAGTAATCTCGGCATAGTGCTAAATTTTCCGACTTTGTTTTAACTCGCCATGTTAGTTAGTATGAGTATATAACTCATAACTAAATTATGGTGACTAATGAAAAAACAATTTAAATTTATGAACTTCTTTGCTTTAGCGACACTTCTTACGACAGGTTTACTGTTAATTGATGTGTATAATGCGCCAAACTCATTGAGCTACAATCAGAAGTTTTCATACTTAGTATTCTCATTTTTCACATTTAGTTGTATTTCACTCTACGGAATATTCTTTAAGAAGCAGAAGCAAGTAAGATTCTTTGTAAGAAAGCAAAAGCAAAAAGAAGAAAGTAAAAGAGGTCTTAAAGAGGGAATCAAGACGATTGAGGGACTCATTTCTGAATTAAAGTTATCAGGAAATTATGAACTTGCTATGAATCTTCATAATAGATTAAGAGATTTAGAAAATATCTCTTTTCATAGAAGTGAAGGTCAAAGATCAATTGATCGTACTGTTCGAGCTGATCTTGAAGAGTCTGTTCATGGTATTAAGGCGATGATGAATCAAGTTTATTTAAAGTCTCAAAATAACTCTATTGATAAAGAAGAATTTGGAAAGCTTGAGCGTTCAATCGATCAGATGCTTGGAAGAATGGAGAACCTTGAGGTTGAGACAATGAGACTTGGGGTTAATTACAATGTAGAAGTACAGCTAGAAAAAATCGAAGATAAGGTCACGTCACTTTTAAAGGGTTTAAATATTCAAGAAACTTCAATTGAAGAAGTTGTTGAAGAAAAAGAAGCTCTGATCTCAAGCTCTGATGCTATCGGAGAGTTGATATCACATCTTAGTCTTAAAGGGCTGGTAGAAGATTATAAGCTTGAAATGGATGAGAATGACATCAGTGTAAACGCAAGTTTCTTTTCCAATATCAAGTCCATTGAAAAGTTCTTTATTGATCTGAATCTAGGGACTAAAAATTTAGAGGGTAGCAAAAAGCTATCACTTGAGATTAAAGGAACAGCTGACAGACCAAAGTTATACGCAAAAACCCAACTGGATGACTCGGGAATTTTCGGCGCATACACGACTCCAAGTGAGCTTAATAATGTAACTGATATTTATGATATTGGTGGTGAAAAAATAGGTTCGCAAGTATTGATCGATCTAGCTGAGCTTATTAATGAGTCTTCAAGTGAGAAATTAAACTCTAAAAGAGATCAAGCCGGGCAATTAAGTCTCTAAAATATAAAACATTTTCAATAGCTTAAGTTTCTATTAGAATTTTTCTATGGAAATTATTCAAAAAAACTTTGAAAGTTTTGTTTCAGGCCTCGGAAAAGTTATCATTCAAAATGTAGGGGGACTTGGTAAGGTCTTTGCCTTTATGATGTCTTTCTTTTATTGGATGTTAAAGCCTCCATTAAGACTAAAGCTCATTCTTGAACAACTTGATTTCATCGGTAATAAAAGTATTTTTATCATTACGCTCGCAGGATCATTTACTGGAATGGTCATGGCATATCAAACTTATTTTGGTTTTCAGCTAATCAACGTCGACTCTCTCGTGGGACCTGTAACTGCAATATCTCTTTCAAGAGAGCTTGCTCCTGTGTTGACAGGTTTGATTGTTGCGGGAAGAGCTGGTGCGGCAATGGCAGCGCAAATTGGTACAATGAAAGTGACAGAGCAGGTTGATGCTCTTGAGGTCATGGGTATAAATAGTGTTCAATACTTAGCTGTTCCTAGGATCATCGCAGGTACAATTGCTGTTCCAATGTTAAGTATCTTCTTCTTATTTATTGGTAATGTCGGCTCTTATATAGTGGGAACAAAGGCACTTCTCATAGATGAGGCGCTCTATTTTTCTAAGTTAGGTAACTTTATGTTTGTGAGTGATATCTATCAAGGAATCATAAAAGCTATATTCTTTGGTTTCGTTGTTTCTGTTATTGGCACTTACTTTGGCTTCTCTGTAACGAAGGGCGCTGAAGGTGTTGGGAAAGGAACTAATTTAGCCGTTGTTTGGGGAATGATATCTGTTCTCGTTTTAGATTACTTCCTCACAAGTTTTCTTGTTCAGATTTTATAAAGTAGGAATTCGATGTTGCACTTTGAAAACTCAGCAGTAGAAATCAATAATTTAACCAAAGTATTTGGTAAGCATACTGTATTAAATGACTTGAGCTTTGATATTCCAAGAGGAAAGATCACAACTATTCTTGGATTTTCTGGTGCGGGGAAATCTACTCTTCTTAAGCATATTCTAGGACTACATAAACCCACTAGTGGTGAAATTAAAGTACTTGATAAAAACTTGTCTAAAATGGATGAAGTAAGTCTTAGAGAGTTTAGGCAGAACTTTGGAATGCTCTTTCAATATGCTGCACTCTTTGACTCGATGACAGCAAAAGAGAATGTTTTATTTCCTCTTAAAGAATTCACAAAACTCAGCCCAGAAGAAATTGATGAAAAAGGAACAAATCTCCTCGAATCAGTAGGACTCGAAGAAATATCTCACGATAAACTTCCTAGTGAACTCTCTGGTGGTATGAGAAAGAGGGTTGGGCTGGCTAGGGCCTTGGCGCTAAGTCCAGATATAATGCTCTATGATGAGCCAACTACTGGCCTTGATCCTATTACAACAAAAATGGTAAACGACCTGATTGTAAAAACAGGCGAAGTACATAAAGAACAACAGATGTCTTCAATAATTATTTCTCACGATGTTCAGGCCACGCTTAAAATTTCCGACTATGTGGCTTTTTTGAACCGTGGTAATATTGTTGAATACTTACCTGCTAAAGAGTTTGCAAAGTCTGACCATCCATTGGTTCAGGAATTTATAAACCTCTAAGGAGAGAGGAAAAATGAACGAATTTAAAGTCGGCTTAATGGCCTTGGCTTCTATGATCGCTGTTGTTGTTATGTCACTTGTTGTGACTTCTAACCAGTCTGGTTTCGGTGATTACGTAACCTATAGAACTATTATTAATGATGCATCTGGTATTTTTCCAAAGACTCCTATCAAGGTTGCCGGTATTAATGCAGGTAGAATCAAAAGTATCGAGCTGCAAGGTAACAAGGCTCTTATTACTTTTGAGGTTCTTGAAAGAGTAAAGATCACTCAAAATTCTGTACTAAAAATTAAAGCCGTTGGTTTTCTCGGTGATAAATACCTTGAAATATATGTTGGAGATTCTCCTCAGAGACTTGCCGTTGATTCTTTCTTAGAGTCAGAAGAAGGTGGAGGAGTTGAAGCACTTGTTAAAGATGCGAGTGAAGTCATGAAAGACGTTAAATCAATAGTGAAAAGCCTTAAGTCTTCTCTTGCACCAGAAGGAGAAGAGCCACCAATTAAAGTTATTCTTGAAGACGTAAAAGATCTTGTAGGTAATACAAAAGAAGTTACGGCAAGTCTTAAGAGAGTCATCAGTGGAAACGAAGAAAAATTCAATAATATGATTGATAGTCTTGAAACCTTTTCGACTGACCTTGCTTATCACATGGATCGCCAAGAACCTGAAAGTGCTATGAGTGATGTAAAAGCAATTCTCAAAAAGACAGATAATATGATGATGGATCTAAATTCGATTGTCAGAGATATAAGAAATGGTAAGGGAACAGTTGGGAAACTACTTGTCGAAGAAGAAATTGCTGATGAAGTAAGAGAGACACTTGCTGGTGTAAAGAAGATGGTCACAAAGGTTGATAATATTCGCACCGAACTATCTGTATACACAGGTGCAAATACCACGAAGGGTGAGAGTGAAACTGAGTTTGGCCTCAAGATTTTTCCTGCTCCTGAGAGATTCTATTTGTTAGGTCTTCGAACATCAGAATTAGGACCAGAGTCAGAAGAAATAAAAACGGTAACGGTTAATGGTGGCGCCGAGACAGTTACAAATAAGAAAATCAGACAGAAAGACACATATCGATTTAATATTCAGATTGGACGAAAAGTTCAGGATTGGACCTTTAGAGGTGGTTTGATTGAATCAACTGGTGGTTTTGCAGTTGATTACCATTTTAATAGAATAGGAACTACAGCTTCTATCGAAGCATTTGATTATCGAGATGATTTAGGATTAAATTGGAGATTCTCTGGAGATGTTAGAGTTTGGAATATTGTTTATGGACAAGTTCAAGTTGAAGATGTTTTCAACACTCCTAATTATATATTTACCGCAGGATTGAAGTTTAATGATGAAGACCTTAAAGGTCTAATAGGATTCTTTCTATAAAAGATATATATGAGAAATTGGCTAATACGAACAAAAAACAATAAGATTTTAGGACCACTTTCAAAAGAGAAGGTGGTTGATCTTTATAATGCCGGTGATCTTAAAGATCTTGATGAGGTTTGTTCAGGTAACGGTTATTGGTTTTGGATAAAAGAGGAAGACCTAGTAAAAAAATATCTTCTTGATGATAATCATCAGTCATTTAATCCAGTTTCAGAAGCGAAAACCGTCTTATGTAATAAGTCTGAGAGTGGAAGTGTTCTAGGCCAGAGTGTTGAAAGCAGTACTGATGATACAAAAGTTATAAAAAATCCCTTCGATAAAAAAAAAAGCAAATTAAAAGAGAATCAAGATGATGACTTCGAATATCCTGATGAAGACTTCATTGAGCAGGTCAAGACCAGTGTAGAAAAAGAAGTTCAAAGCATTAAGAAATCTGAAAAGCCTCTGTATGAGGAAAAGCGATCTCTCAAGATTGAACCAAAAGAAAATGAGACTTCAATAGATATTAGTGTTGAGTTGGATAACGAGGATGTTGAGGATAGTGAAGATGTGGTTTTACCTTCTAATAATGACCTTGATTATCCTGTAGATAACATACCTAAAAAAAAAGTAATTCATAAGAATAGTGAGAATAAGAGAAAGAAAAAGAAAAAGAAAAAGAAAAAAGGTCGAGTAACAAAGACTGAACATAATAGAAATGATGTTCTACTTTTAAGCGTCATTGCCTTAATTCTCTTTGCTATTATTTTCATTTTTTATACTCAATACAGTAAAGTCTTTGCCAATAAGACACTTGATACTCTCAATGTATTAATTCAGAATGCAAATGCGTCAGAAAGCTTAAAAAAAAAGACCAGATTTGGAGAAGTTAGCTTAAATCACTCTCTACTCGGAATATCTACTGAGTTTAAGGATCAACTCGGCCTAAGCAATGAATGTGTTACTCTCGACAATCCACTCGATCGAATATATCTAAATTTATATGATAAAAGAAAACCAAAAGGTAAAATAACAAATAGAACTAGAATTTGTAAAAAGAGTGAGTTCAGTATTGAACTAAATGAACAAGAGAAGTTAAATAGAAAAAAAATCAAGAAGCTAATCGAGCAAACTAAAAATAAATATAAAAAGAATATCATCAATCATAAGTTCTCTAATGATTCAAAAGAAAATATGAATTCATATTATTATCAACTCCGATATATCGATTATCTTTTAAAAAAGAATCTTACAAGTAAAGCGCTCCGAAGTCTCAATGATCTCATTAAAATTAATCCAGTTTTTCTATCTGTTGAATTATCACTTATAGAAAATAAAGAAGAGAAGATGATTATCAAAAACGATATATTAAAGATCATCAAAACAGTTGTTGAAAATAAAAAACTCCCTATAAAGGAGCGCTATATATTCTTATTAGCTCTGAATAAATTAGATGATAGAGATTTAAAAAGACTTCTTATAGACTTTAGGTCTAGAAATAGTAGTTCTCAGTACGAATTTTCAAAACTTAGCTATAGATACTTTTTAAGATACTTAGTAACTTGGCTAGATTCAGACTATTTTAACTTTAATAGGATTGAGATGAGTCGTAAGTATTTAGAGTCGCCACAATCTGAGTTAATGAATTATTTAGACTTATTATTACTAAAGTACTACTACAATACAGACTCTTTAAGTGAAAATAAGATGAGGGCTATCTCAACCATTGATATAGAGAAGATTGAATTTTTTTATCTATTTCCACTCTTAGAAAGCAGTCAAAACCTGAGGTTTAAGCAAGAGTTAGAGAAGTATAATCCCACGTTTTCAAAACCTCTTTATCTGCTTAAAAAAAACTTTTATGAGAGTCGTTTATATACTGACTTTCATGGACCATATATGATGATAGAATTATTGAATATCGGTGCTTATGATACTAAAAACCTATGGTGGCTATATGAACTCTAATCTTTATATTTATCCTACTGATACAGTCTGGGGAATTGGTGGTAGTGCTTACAATCCAGATTCTTATGAGAAGATCTCATTAATAAAAAAGACGGGAAATAAAAAGCCTCTATCTCTTCTTTTTTCTACGATGGATCAATTAAAAAGTCATATAAATCTCAGTGATAAATTTACTGAGTTGTTTGAAGATTTATATCATCTTGGTTTTTCAGCTGGAGTCCCAAAGGAGCTGCTGGTAAATAGTCTGCCTCATTCACCCTTTAGTAATACAAAGTATGTATGCTTTAGACTTCTCAATAGCGGATTATTTCAAGGGCTTGATGAGGTTATAGATTTTCCAATTACAACAACGAGTTTAAATGTTTCTGGGCAAAATCCCATTACTTCTCTAGAAGAGGCTAAAGACTTTTGGCAGAAATATGTACCTGATGCAAAGTTTATAGAGGCACAAACGGCCAAAAATTTAAGCGGTAAAGCTTCTTCTATTGTGCTGTTTAATGAAAACACATATAAAGTTGTTAGAGAGGGGGACAATCTACAAGAGATCGTCAAGATTATCGAGAACTATGGCTATCGTAAAAACTGATTATCATCAGCCAGACTTTTATCATTTTAACTCTGATTCAATTATGCTTGTCGATTATATAAAATCTAACTATCCAAGTCAGATGATAGGGCGTGTTCTTGATTTTTGTTGCGGAGTCGGGGTAGTTGCTCTCGAGTTGAGTGAATACTTTGAGATACAAGACATAGTTTTCTTTGATATTCAGAGTGAGTATGAAGAGTTTATAAAAAAGAATATCAACTTGCTAGATTATCAAAAAGATTCAGTTTTCGTTTCGAGTTTGGATGATCTTTATTCACTTGATAGAAGTTTTGATGCTATCGTCATTAACCCACCTTACTTCCTTGAAAGTGCCTCTAGGCTACCTGAAAGTACTAAGAGAAAAATTGCTCGTTTTTATAAGAGAGGAGAACTTGAGGCAATTGTCAGGAGTGCTTTAAGTCAGGGAGCTAAAGGCGTAAAGTTTTTTCTGTGCATTAAGCTTGATGAGCATAACCGAAGTGAGTTGGAGTTTTTAAGAGAGTTAGAATCATTAGAAATAAAGATGGTAACTTTAAAGAAACTAACTATTTTTGATATTACTTTAACTGAAGATAAATTGATCTAAGAGTTTTTTTCACTTCTTCATCATTTATATCTTGAAGAAGCTCATCAGCTTTTTTGACTGCTTCCTTATATTCTGGCGAATGCGGATGCCACTTCTTTTGAGCAATCTCTTTTACTTTTTCTTTTTTTAGCTTATTTGCCACAGACTTTTGAAAATGATTATTATCTGCTTTAAAGTAGATCTTTTTAATTTCGCCTTGAATCTTTGGAAAGCGATCTTCTATTTTTTTTATAAGTTGCAATTCCATAAAAGAAAGTTGCTGAGAGTAAACGGGGTGATCAGTCAAAATCGTTAAATACTTATTAGAAAGCTTTAGAGGGATCGTGTGCTTGACGAGTCTCTCCCCAACGACATCTCCCCAATTATTAATTAGTTCAAAAAAATCGAAGATATCAGTTTTTTGACTAATCTTGTTATAGCTTTTCTTTTGAAAACTATATTTCTTTTTGTCACTATACTGAGAGTCTAATAAGTCTTTGATTTTTTTCACAGTTATTACTCTTTCAAAGAATTGAAGCCAAACTATAGCATGGACGATAGGCCTTTAATAGGGCATAATTACTCAATAAGGATACTCATTGTGCGTATATTAAGTCTTGTTTTTTTATTGCTCATATCATGCTCTGGTTACAAAATTCAAAACCAGTCAAATCCCTTTAAGCAAGAGGGGATTAACTCAATTGCAGTACCCATGTTTATCAATAAAACTAATCTCCAGTCAGTTTCCAATACATATTCCCAAGCAGTTATTTCAATGCTTAGCAAGTACCGAGGCCTTAAGGTTAGTTCGACTAACATTTACTCTGACGATGCGGTCTTAATTGGAATTATTGAGCCAATTGGCCAGGCCCATGAAGCAATTAAAACAAAAGAAACTGACTTGCTTAGTAAGAACAGAGTCGAGGCCATCGGAGCAAGAAGTGCATTTACGTTAGAAACAATTAAGAGATTAAGCATTAGAGTCCGTGTACTTGTTTTAAAGAAGCCTAAGAAAGAAGAGATTGATTTTCTAATAAACTACTTTGACTTCAAAAAAGAGATGTTCCCCAGAAGTGTATTTAGTCGAACTTTCGACTTAAATGCAGACTTCTCTGTAGACAATACTATTGGCGATAACACAACATCCGCACCTGTAAGGGGAACAAGAAATAAGTCTATTGAGCAATACAGTGTAGAAAACCTTGCCAACACCTTTGCAAAGAACCT
>DDIK01000201.1 GCA_002338505.1 Bacteriovorax sp. UBA1852 | reverse complement strand
CTCAAGTGAAAACGACCAAAGGACTCTCTTTTTCCGCCAATATAGTGCCTTCTCGTTTTGACACCATAGTCAAAGTCCAAAGAACCCACCGGCGTCAAAAATTTGAATGACAATCCGACAGCCCCTCTCAAATCAAAGGGCTTAAATGATTCCACAAAGATTCTACCCGCGTCATAAAAAACTGACACAACACTTGAGTCCCCAATATAATACCTAGGCTCAAATTTAAAATTAACTAAGTACGCTTTATCACGCACAACAACATCAGCAATCCTCTCTCCAGTGAGTAAACGATTGCTTTCGGAATCAGAATATCCTCTTAGAAAATCACTTCCAGTTAATCTAAATACTCGTAATTGAGGGATCACGCCCTTAGTAACAAGGTCACCATTCACATTAGTTCTTAAGTCTGTAGCAAAGTTCTCTTCGTAGCCAAGCGTTAATGATGTAGCCAAGGTCAGATCACCAGCAGGTACATAAAAATAATTTCTCAGTACAGCGCGAGTATAATTGACCGTCAAATTCTCCTCTTCCTGAGATAGAAAAAATGGATTTGCAAACTCCCATGCCAAATTAAACCAAGCCCCACTTCTTGGGGCCCTAGAATTATCCCTAAGATCCCAAGTGACAGATGGCGTGATCGCACCAATTATATACCTCTCAGAATCCTCTGCTTTTGTAGCATCAAACTGTCTAATATCATCGAACTCATACTTTAAAGAAAGAGTTACATTTTCTCCAAGTCTTTTAGACAAAGAAGGCGAGAAGCTAAAGACATCAGCGTCAAATTCTTCATAGCGTTTTCTCTCGGCTCTAAATAGCATTCTAAATTCTAATGGTATTTTAAAAATATACGGCTCAACTAACTGAACTTCTGTTAAACCTTCAATTCTATCAGCTTGCTCATCTCTCCTTCTAGTATCCAAGTAGGAATAGCTAGTTCGCAAGTTAGCTCTTGTTCTCCATATTACACTTCTGTTTAGACCATCAATATTATTCCAGCCCAAAGAGAGACCAAGCTTATAACCTAAATCTGTTCGATAGCCGGGAGTAAGTTCACCTCGGCCAAAGCTTAACTCTTTAACTTTAACGATAAAATTTAATAACGCCTTATTGTCACCAATAAGTTTGCCAACGACTGGAGTTAGAGAAACACGCGAAAACAAACCTAATGACCGTAATCGATCTAAGTACTGATTCATTTTTGACGGCTTAACAAGGTCTAAATATTTCAGCTGCTGCTCTCTGTAAATGACTTCTGATTTTGTGTGAACATTACCAGACACAATAATATTGCCCATAAACATCTTTAGGCCAGACTTTATTGAAATATAGATATTTGCAATGTTTGAGCTCTTATCAAGGCGGACTATTTTTTTTGTATTCTTATTTTTAAGTTCAGCAAAATAATAACCTCTATCTCTTAGCAACTCTAATAATGAAGTAAGGTCCTTATCCAACATAGTTACATTCAGTGGATTTCCTTTTGAATTAACCATTATCTTCTCAAGCTCACTATGCTCAATATCAAATGGGACACCATCAAAAACAATGTCACCGACAGCATAACCATCCCCCTCACTCAACTGAAATGTAACAAAGGCTTTTTTTCCATCACTTGTAAATGAGATTATTGGTTTTTCGACTTTAGAAAAGACGAAACCTCTTTCAACGTAATATTGATTTAATACATCTTGAAACTTATTTATATAGATAAGATCGAGAAAACCTCTTTGAATTAAGACACTAGATTTTTCATAAAAGAGGCTCTTAAGTTCTTCTATCTCTCTTTTAAAGTTACCCTGAAACTCTATCTCTGCTAACTCTACTTTTTCCCCTTCCTGTATCTCTATAAAGAACATATTATATGCCCCTAAGCGATCGCGACCAATCTCTTCCCGTACGAAGAATCTTGAATTAAAAATGCCTTGATTCTTGTACATCTCAGTTAAAGACTTCACTATTATTGACTTAGACAGAGGTCTCCCAATAGAAGTAACCTCCCTAATAAGTCTGGCACGAAGTACCTCATGACTAATAATTTTTTTAGACCCTGTTATTATGAATCCAAACCTCTTTCCCTTATCAATTGCTAGCACAAGGCTTTGAAGCTTATCATCATCGCTGATAAGCTTATGCTTAACAGTAATATTCCAAAATCCCCTATTCATATAAAAATTTCTAACAATATCGACTCTTCTCTTAAGTTCAGAATTAGAATAATAGACGCCAGTAAAATCAGAAAACACTTTAAACAATTTACTTCTTTCTGAGTCTGAAACTCCCGTAATTTTGACATTACCTATCTTGTTTTGCTTTGATATCTGTGTGTCTATAACAATTGAGATTTCATTTTCACTATTTTCAAAGAGATTAAGATTAAGATCACCAAGTAACAATACTTCAGGATCTTTCTTTAATCTCTCAAAGTTATTTGCCAATACAGCTTCATCATAGATATCACCCGCTGACAGATTTAACCTTTCCTTCATCTTACTTGCTAATTCAGGATTTGGATGGATGACCTGTACAGATTTGATTTTCTTGTTAAGAGAAACCTCAATATAGAGCAATTCATCTTTGTAGGTAAAAGCAAGCTTATCTACAAGAGGGTCTCTTAATTCAAACTGAAGAAGTTTATAAAGGTCATCACTGGAGCTAACCTCACTCAATTTACTCTCAAGACTAGACCTATAGTCAACACAAGAGCTCGAATTTTGACACCAAACCTCATACTCAAGTGCTTGAGCGCTAAAAGCAGCAAATAAAAATATAAT
>DDIK01000142.1 GCA_002338505.1 Bacteriovorax sp. UBA1852 | reverse complement strand
GTTCTAGTCAATGTTTAATCACGTTCAAGTACTTTTTAATAAGCCAATCGCCTAATTCTTAAAAATTTAATCTCAATCTCTGACTTCATACAAATGAGACTTGGTACTTTTTCTTTTGTGGGAAATGTATGGGAAGAATGGGATTTTTTCATATTGAGAATCTGGCAGTTTAAAATGAAATGACATTATCCTCGACCCAATTAATCTAGTTTGATAGATTTAAATTATTATGAAAACTTTAGAAAAAATAGCATTCGTCTTATCTTTAATATATCTTAACTCATGTTCTACTATGGGAAAATTTATGCCTGAACATATTATAAATTTAACTAACCTAGAAGGTGACTATTATAGCAACCATAAAGATTTTTTTAATAAATTCTCTCGTTTTTGCAGCATTGAAGAAATAAACGAGTCGCAAAAACAACTTACTGATGAAGAAAACGACCAATTACTTACAGCTAGTTACGAATTGGAAGCGAAAATCATTAAAATATCAGAATTAATTGATAATAAGTTAAATTTATCCCCTAAAAAACTTCAAGTTGTTTTACTGAAAGGATGTGGGAAAACCGATGCTTTCGCACTTTCCGGAGAAATGAATTATGTTTTTTTCGATCTCAATACCCTACTAAAACAAGGGCGTCTAAACTCTATTCCTGATAGCTTTGTTGCTCATGAACTTATTCATGGTTATCATTTGAGGCTCTCATCTGAATTTGATCCGATGAAATACAAGAGTAAAGAGGATAAACTTTTAAAGTATATGCTGACTGAAGGCTTTGCTACTTTTGCTTCACAAGTTATAACTGAAGAATCAGAGCCTTTAGTTTTTTGGGGAGATATTCTTAGCCAGACTGAATATAAAAACTGGCTTCAATATTCAAAAGAAAATAAGAGGGAGTTTTCCAAAAGAATTAATGATTATTTGTTTAAAGATAAATCTGATAAAGAACTTATTCAAGACCTTTTCTATGTGCTTGAAATGAATAATCTCTCAAAAAAAAGGGCTGGTTATTTTTATGGATACGAAATAATAAAAGAGTTCTTTAAGGAAAATAAGTTATCATTTAACTTTACATACTCAGAGCTTAGAGAACATACCTTGAAATATTTTGAACTTAAAGGCTTCAAGAGATAGTCTTTAGCGCCAGAGCCTTATTCAATACAACTTAAGTTTCTTTTTAGATAGATAGATTGGACATCCTTGCAAGAAAACTACTTCATAAGCTCAGTATGATTTGCGTAAATCCATTCATTTACACTATCAAGTAACTCCTTACAAAACTCAATTAGCTCTTTGACATCACTCTCACTTACACCACCTACGGAATGATATTCAACTCTGTTTCTTACTCGACGACAGCGGTTAAGATAAATGGCATCTTTTTCAAACTTATCTCCTAGATAATAAGGAAGACATAGAATTGATATATAGTGATGAGGGCCACCAGTTACTCTAACTCCAGAGGCCCTAATTGGTATTACACAGAGTTTTAATGCAGCATTGTAAGCAATTCCAAATTGCCAATCTAAATTTAAGTTAGATGCCTCTTCGCTACTTTTAATATCCCTATGGACGATCGCAAATAGATCATCTATTTCTTTTTTAGAGGTCTTCTCTTCTTTTATCAATACCTGAAGCCTTGAATCTTTCTCAGCTAAGTATTTCTTTAAACTCATCTTCATTACCTTTTAGAAAAATCTTTTCTGTATCTTTTAAAGACTTTAAAAAGTGATCTTTATTTCTTTTAGCTTTAAAGTCCTTCTTAGTATAGATGTGATCATTTATCTCGTAAGTTATTTCTTTTTGCGCTTCCCACAAGAGATTACTTAGTTTTCTTACAGAGATATCTCCAATAATAAAAAGATCAAGATCACTTCCTGCGTAAGTCTCACCTTTTGCATAGGAGCCAAAGATAAAAGCATACTCTATCCCCTTTTGCTTCTGAAAAAGCTCCTCTAGTTTTGGGACAGGGCCATAAACCTTATTCGCAATTGAGTGAAAGTCTTCAAATAGCGGATGCTTTGTATTTGCCTTAAAGTAATTTCTATTTCCATCTACTCGCATAGAAATGAGATCTAGCTCTTGCATTCTATGAATATCAGTATGTAAGGCCTTATAAGTAACCCCAGTTTCTCTTTCAAGCTCTCTTAAATAGTATTCCTTATCTCTTTCTAAAAAGAGCTTCTTTAAGATTCCTGCTCTGGCTTTAGATAAGAAGATATTTTCTAGCAAATCCACATTGATTCCTTTTTAACATCATTTGATATCTATTATACATCAATAGCAAAAGTGGCACAACGATTACTTTTAGACATCAATTGATACCTATAATACATCAAACAGGTTCCGGTTTGTTCCGGTCGATAGTGAAAAAACGTGAAAAGTGATGAGAAGACATGAAAATCAAAGAGGGTTAAGTATATGTAATTATTCCTATCTTGTTAATATTAAAAGTCTTTAAAATGGGAGAATCGAGTCCCTTCACTCCCGCCATTTAAATTTTGATCTCTTCGGAGAAAAAGATAACTAAAGCCTGTTCACAACCCGTTCAGGCTTTTTTTTTGCCTAAAATCAGATTCCGGTTTGTTCTAGTCAATGTTTAATCACGTT
>DDIK01000102.1:490-40862 GCA_002338505.1 Bacteriovorax sp. UBA1852 | reverse complement strand
AATGCATAGTTAGATGGATAGAGAGGTCTTGAGTCGTTATTTGAAGCCGAGTTACCTGCTACTGCTGTAAAAATAATTCCAGCATCGTTTGCTCTTTCAATTGCTTCTTGAAGCGCTTGAGAAGCTCCGCCTCCACCCCAAGAGTTTGACATAAGATCTACTCCAACAGTAGTAGCATAATCAACAGACTCAATTGCATCAGCAGTTGTTCCTGATCCTCTATCCGTTAAAAACTTAACCGCAACAAATTCAACATCTGCCATAACACCTGCTACACCAATAGCGTTGTGTGAAGCTCCAATTGTTCCTGCACAGTGAGTTCCGTGTGAGTGACCATCAATTGGATCACCGTCATTATTTGCAAAGTCATATCCATGAATATCATCAACATAACCATTTCCATCATCATCAACTCCAGCTTCACCATTAGCTTCAGCTTCGTTAACCCACATTTGATCAATAAGATCAGGGTGTCTATAGTCGATACCTGTATCAATAACTGCAATTTTAACTGCTCTGTCACCTTTTGTAATTTCCCAAGCTCTTAGTGCATCAATGTCTGCACCCTCAACACCTGAACCACCACCTGGAGTGTTATTACCAGTATTCTTAAGTCCCCAAAGTTGACCAAACTTCGCATCAACTGGTGTTGAGTAAGTATTCGTATCTGTCTTTAATAATTCAGAAATTATATCTTTATGAACAATTGGCTTAACAATTTTGTAAATAAAGTTAGGTTCCGCATACTCAACCTCTGGCATCGAGTTTAACTCTGCAAGAGTTGATTCAATTCCACCTTTAAGAGCGCTATCAAAATTAACAACAAATAAGTCATTTCTGATAGACTTCTTTAAAGATAATCCACTGTTCTTCTCACTGAAAAGTGATTTATTAGCACCATCTTTAAGTTTAACAATTACTTCACCTGGTACATGTTGTGCAAGCTCGGCTTGCGCGTTCATCGCTAGAGCTCCTAAAAGTCCTAGTCCTAGAGCAGTTTTCTGCATGCGATCCTCCTAATCTTGTGCAAATCATTTTTAATAGTCATCCTGACCAATCAAAAATATTTTAAAATTCTGTTAGATTTGTATTAATGCTATAGTCTTTTTTTGTTTTGCGTCATGAGGTAATTTTTGCCAAGCGTAATATTTATGCAAAGTTAGCGTGGTTGTGAGAAAATGTTAGAGATTAACAAGTTCTTACAGGAAGTATCAAAAATGATTCATGGTGGAAGTGCAGATCCAGTTTTCGTCAAAAAAATCTCTCTTAAAGTATGGAGACTAAGAGATGAAATTGAAACTGTCGTTAAAGAGAGATTTAGTGATCCAAATAATATCCCTCCTCTTAAAGATCTCATTAGGGAATATCAAGAAACCGGAACTATTCTAGGAGACTCCGCCGCAGATGAAGCGGGAGTTAAAGATGCATCAGAACTTGATGACTTTGGTGAAGACGAAATGGCAAAGGCCATTGCTGCAGCGGAAGCTGGAGAAGACAATGAAGAAGAGGAAGCTGAAGCCGATGACGCTGCTCAGTCACAAGATGCTATTGATGCGCTAATGGAAAGTGGCGGAGAGATCGAAGAATCAGTAGAAGAGACAGTAGAAATACCCGAAGTCGAAAAGAAGCTAGAAATAGCTCCGGAAGAATTTGAAGGTAAAATGCTTTTAAAGCAAAGAAGACCTAGAATGTCTGATGATAAAACACATTCAGGTCGCGCCATTCTTTCAGAAATATATATGAATGAAATGTACTTTTTTTCTAACGAGCAATTCTTAGAAGGTCAGTCAATCGTTATCGACTTCTTAGTACCAAGAAGGTTTCTTATGAACGCTGTCGTGAGGTACTGTCGATCTTACAATATGAAAAGTCGTATTATCTCTAAGAATAAGCATCCTTTTAGGGTCTGCGTACAGTTTAGCTATCTCAAGCCAGGCGAGAGAACAATTCTAAGAAACTTTGTTGAGTCAATTGAGCCTGAAGTAGAAGAAATTGCAGTACCAGAGAAGAAAGAAGCAAGCGATGATGGTGGTGGGGATGACTTCGATATCTTTGACGATCTAGAATAATATAAATACCATTAATCATGGTTTTAATTACGAGAAATTTTTCAAATATTCTTTTGACCCTTTTTACAGTTGCACTCTTAGTCTCAGCAACTGTCAGCGAGTTTTTTCAAGCTCCAATAATTAGCTCTAGACAGCTATCAAAGTACCAATTCCTATTCTCATCTGAAAATATTGATAAGGTTACAAATGTCAGACTAAAAACAGAAATTGGAGAATTTGTTGTCAACAAGAGTGATAATCACTGGATTCTCAAAGAACCCAGAGTCATTGATGCGAATAATGACATTATAACAAACATGCTTGAATCACTTAAAGAAATTAAAATCAAACGCATCTTTCCAAAAGATCAGATAAATCTCATAAACTTCTCACTTAATAAGCCACTTGTAGAACTTTCACTCTCACCTATTAAAGACAAGGCTAAAGAGCTCTCTTTTGGCCTCGTTAACCCGATAGATAAGTCTACTTATGTTACTTTTAAAAACGAAAATGTTATCTATCACGTTACTTTATATGACTTCAATTTTGAAAAAGTTAATATTACAAACCTTATCGATTCAAGAATATTTAATTTTAACTCAAATGAAATTGTTAAGTTCAATGTAAAAGACAGAAACAACAGAGATAAAATCAACTTTGAATTAAAGAATGATCAATGGCAATCAAAGAAAAATGTTCTTGATGAACAGAAAGTTCTTAAATATCTTACAGACCTCTTAAGTATTAATTCCAACATTATTCTAGATAAGAGAGATGAAGAAATTAATAAAGACATTGAGCGCTATATGAAAAGACCTCTTTAT
The DNA here is from genome assembly GCA_002338505.1 of Bacteriovorax sp. UBA1852. Taxonomy (GTDB): domain Bacteria; phylum Bdellovibrionota; class Bacteriovoracia; order Bacteriovoracales; family Bacteriovoracaceae; genus Halobacteriovorax_A. The sequence continues at coordinate 37,990 of DDIK01000102.1, read as the reverse complement.
GAGATCAGTACGACCCTTAAAAATGGCGATAACATCACATATAAAATCTCATCTCTTGTTAGATCGATCAAAGATGTCAAGATGGAGGAGAGACAGAACTTCTTAATCATCGCATCTAATCGACAGCATCCTTTTCTTGTAAGTAAATCAAATTATAAATTCTTCTATCGCTCATCGAAGAACTTTAAATCAAGAAATTTTAAGAAGTTTATTTACTAGGTTTTCTAAGAGACTTTCTTTTCATCTTTTATAATTTTTTCTGGATCAGTGAAAACTTTAATGAAGTTTTCAACAATCATTGAATTATACTTTGCAATTTGATCTCTATTAGTCAGCATCTTTTTGAGAGCTTCTACAGGCGACACTTTCTCGTCAATCATTATATGAACAAAGTCATCTGCACACGCGACAATATTTGCAAGGGTAAGTATCTTACTAGACTTAACTCCCAAGGGAAAACCTGTCCCATTATAAGACTCGTGATGTTGCATAATAATTTGCTTAACTGAGTTTGGAATCTGGCGGTTATTATCGATGATTTCAACACCAAGAGCTGGATGCTCATGATATTGAGCAAGTTGTTCATCATTCATATCAATAGGTCTCATTCCAGAAAGTTCAGGCGGGAGTTTCATTTTACCAATATCATGAAATAAACAAGCTAGAGCTGTTGCTTCAATTGTAATCTGTGACTGCCACTCAAATTGTTTAATAATTGATGTAGCAAATACACTTACCATAAAACTATGCTCATATGCTTTTGGATCAAATAGTTCGAATTCTTTGAGGACTTGGTGAAGATCATCTTGTCTTTCTACAAATGTAAAAACATTACTAACAATCTCTTTACCTTGCTCAATTACCTGTGGCTTCATTCCTTCGGTATAAACTTCTTCAAGATATTTATCGGCCACATTCTTTAACTGTACCATCTTCGTCTTACCAGTAATTTGCTTATTACCAATAAGTTTACGAGCTATAAAATTATTATACTGAATATACTTTCGTCGGTCTCTCTTATGAAAATAGAGATAGTCCACACCTTTATCATTTTTATACTTATCAATTCTCTCCGGAGTAAAACTGTCCCCTGCATGTAGAATCTTAATATACTTTCCACTTTTTAATTTCACATAGACATCAAAGAGAACAGATGCAGAAGAAAAGAACTCATCAATTTTGACACCAGTGAACTCGACATCCTCACCATCAACTTCTTCTTCCTCAGATACCCCGTCTTTCTTTGGTAATGTACTCATGAGATCACCAAGAGATTGATGTCCCTCAAGGAGATCAGCTAAGTGAGAAATCTCAAAAGGCTTAACGGCGACTTCAGTTGCCCCCATCTTCTTAAACTTATCTTCTTTATCAAGGCCACCCATGATGTCTTCACTATCAAAAATAAGAATAACTTTTTGACTTGGATGATTTGTTCTGATGAATTTAAGAACTTGCGCACCATTATGATTTTTAACAGAATAATTAAGAACAACTGCAAAGTACTTGTCGTTATAAAGCGCAAGTTGAGCATCCTTACCATTGGTAACTGCCTTTACTTCGTAAAAGTTCTCTTTAAAAAAAGTACTCGCGCTAGAGAGCCACTCTTCATCAGAATCTACCAATAATACTTTTAGTGCCAAGAAAACTCCTATGAGTTCATATTATAGTTCTTATCGGCTTTTTTGGTCATAAATTTTAATAAATAAAGAAAAGTTAAGAAATTAACAAGACGTGATAACAGACACTTACAAAAAAAGAAAAGCCCGATCGACAGATCGGGCTTTTAAATAATATGGTATAAAACTAAATTATTTAATTTCTTTATGAACAGTATGCTTTCTTAAGAAAGGATTATACTTTTTAAGCTCAATTCTTTCTGGGTGAGTCTTCTTATTCTTCGTTGTTGTATAACGAGAAGGAGACTTTCCGATTTTTCTAGCTTCTGTACATTCTAATGTAATAATAACTCTTGGACCCTTAGCCACAATATCCTCCAGATTCAATTTTAATCAAATTCAGAAAGAGAAGTTACTAAATATAAATTGCCATGGCAAGTTAAAACTGTTAGAAAAATTAATAATTTAGACAAGAGGTTAACCGTGAACGCGCAAAAGTTTGACTTAAGTAACTGGAATTATGCTTTCTATGCTACAGAAAAGCAAAAGGCGCTCATCTCACTAGTCGGCGTCTCTGTTGATGCTGAAACTAATGAGGTTAGCTATCTCTACTGTCCAACAGTGCTTAACGATGAAAATCACGAGTTATTTCAAACTGAGTTTGAGTCACTTGATAAGGCCATTAAATTTATGAACTCCACCTACTCCCATTGGGACTTTATGGAAAAGCCAAGTTCAAGTGGCTGTGGTAGTTGCGAAGCACATTAATTTCACGTTAGGCTTGACAAATATATGAAAATTAGAGAAATTAACGCTCTAATTTTTGGTAAATAATCATTGTATCAAGCAATGTATAAAAGAGGTTTATATGAGAAAAGGTATCCACCCAGATTACAGAGAAGTTCTATTTGTAGATGTTTCTAGTGATTACAAAATCGTTACAAGATCAACAATCAAGACTGACTTAAAAGAAACTTATGAAGGTAAAGAGTATCCAATGGTAAAACTTGATATTTCTTCTGCTTCACACCCATTCTACACAGGTAATACGAAAATCGTTGATACTGAAGGTAGAATTGAGAAATTCCAAAAGAAATTTGGAAGTGGTTTCGCTGCTAAACTTAAGAAGTAATATTTTAAGATTCTTATTTAATAATAAAAGTATGGCCCAAGACTTCTTGGGCCTTACTTATTTATGGTCTTAATTAATCTATTAAGAGACTCAACAGAAAAACCCTCATCCTCAAAAAAGATAATCTGATTCTTTTTTAGAAATATCACTCTTGCATTATTCGGATTAACATTACCAGTGAACTCCTGCAATCTTTCACCGTCTTCATAGACTGTAATAACTGAGGCCCATAACTTTTTTGGGATGCCCTTCTTCATTCCATTATCAATTTTAGATTTAATAAGTCTTGGAATCAGACCTTGAATAGCTGGTACCTCAAACACAGGTGTATCAACCTCTTTCATATCTAAGCCAATAAGCCACCGATCGATATCAAATTGACTATTTTGTTTGTAGCCTATGAGTAAAATAACACTCTCACTATCAAAGTCATCTGGGATAATCCAAGGCTTGTCTGAAAGTGCTTTTCCAGAAAAGGTAATAATCTCCTCTCCCTCTAAATCTTGATTCTTATAGGTTGTTGAACATGACAGCAGTAGAAAAGTTAAAAATAATGTAATGTATTTCATATGACTACATTACAACTTGTCTAAAAATACAATTTTCGACCTTATTTAGACAACGACTCGCTTGCTCAAAGAATCTGGTATAAGTATCCTATGAAAACATTAATTGAAAAATTCAATACAGCTCAATTATGGGGACAATCAATCCCCTACATCATGCAATTTCGTATACTTAATACGATATCCAGTATCTCAGGGTTTCCCCTTAGAAATCCCGAACATTTTAAAAAGTACGCACCAAAGCTTTTAAAAGACTTAAATGATGCTTTCTCTGATGATTCAAGAGATTTGGCCAGTGGTATATACCCACGAGACCTTAGAGAAAATTTCGATTTTAAAAAGCAAATAACAGGCTTTAAAGACATCCTTATGGATTATCCAAAAGTCATTAAGAGAAAGAAAGAGAACAATACAAAGGTCGACTCTGAGTACCCTGAATACTTCTCTCGTACATTTCATTTCCAAACAGATGGCTACACCTCTCTTGACTCCGCAAGGCTCTATGACCAACAAGTAGAAATACTCTTTACAGGCTCCGCCAATGTTATGAGACGCTTACTTGTTAAAGAGCTATCGAATATTATTTTACCAAATTCGAAAATCTTAGAGCAAGCTTGCGGAACAGGAACAAGCTCATTCATGATGGCCAAGGCCTTCAAAAGTTCTACATTTGATTCAACAGATCTTAGTCAGGAATATATCGAGTTCGCTCAAGAAAATAATAAATTCAAAAATATAAATTTCTTAAAGAGCGATGCAACCAATATGGTAGAAGTACAGGACGAATCTTATGATGTAGTCTTTAGTGTCTTTCTTCACCATGAATTACCAACCAAAGAAAGAGAGCTTGCGATTGATTCTATGATTAAGAAGCTGAAACCTGGAGGGTATGGCGCTATACTCGATAGTGTTCAGCTATGTGATACTCCGCAATTTGAAGAGGTGCTTTTGGAATTTCCAAAGAGATATCATGAGCCTTTTTATACTAGTTATATTAAAAATCCGATTGAAGATATTCTTCATAATAAAGACGTTAAGGTTATTAATTCTACTCGTCGTTTTTTGAGTAAGTGTGTTGTTTTTAAGAAGTGAGATTACACTTTGGTGTATTTATAACTTGGATCTGCAAGATCGGTTCTTAAAAGCTTGAAAGAATGTCCAATCGATAAAATAAAATCATCCTTATTTTCATTTGAAAGAACGTGATTAATGAATTTTACTCTTGAAAGATTTAAAGTATAAATCAGGATTATAAATCCAATCATCGTTTTCTAGTGCATTATCAAGCTCACTCTCAATTTCACCTTTTATAATGAGTAAAACTGCCTCAATTGCATTTTTCACATCTCCATTACTCAATGCTGGGGATATCAGTGAGTTCCAAATTGCCTCTCTTACTCCTGAATAAAGACAATGGACTCCCTGTGTATCATTTAGGCATTCACTACTATATTTCATACTACGGCATGGTATAGCTACTTTAAGCAGATCGTATAATGCATTACTTGTAGCTTCTGGGTCATTTAAAACTGCTGCAGCCACAATATCAGCAAACAGCTCGTGATAAGGCGCTGCTAGCCTTGTCAGAATAAATACCTTCTTTTTATTATTTTTGGACCAATCTTCCATCTCTAATTTTGTCTTTCTAATCTCAGAAAAAATATTCGAGTTTTCAACATTCCATTTTATACATTCCGGACTTTCACACTTTCCTGTATCTGAAAGCAGGCTATTTCTCTCTAGAAGTGTATTAAATAGCGAGTCTTTCTTCCTATCTAAATCATAAAGGCTAGAGAAATAACTTATCTCTTTAAGTAAATATTGATGAAAAATACTATGCCCAACTTCATGAATAAATATTGCATCGACATGTTTACTAACTTCTGGCAAATCTTTATTAAAGCCCATCCTAACATGATTAAAGTCAAGATTATTTTTTCCTTTTTTAGGTTTCCTTTTTGAAAGAAATAGATTTACTCCATATAGATTAATAGGCGAAACGCTTTTGACTTGTTCCATGAGTTGATCAAATCTTCTAGCATCGTCGCATTGATAATCTGGAAATGCCTCAATTTCAGAATTATTAATTGATACATAATTAAAGTGTTTAACATCATAACACTTAAAGCTCTTTATGCTTGCAAGCGTAAGTGTTGAACACAGAGTAAGAAATATAAAGATAATTGTTCTCATGCTAAAAAAAGTAGCAATTACTATGCCTAATCAAACTCCGTAATAACAGAGACATAGAAGTGATACAATTTTAAACTTTTAGACAACTGTATAAAGATATGTCGGAATCATTGATGTTATTTCAAATAATTACATGGATATGTGTAGGTGAAAGAAGTCCCAACCGTTGAATTAATTTGATTTCAAGGCCTTAAATTAGTCCAAAGAACACCAAATGATGTTCAATCTATTATATAGGGTCTGATGATTTTATTTCATAAAGTTTTTTAAAACCAGATTTATTCTCTAAGTTCTTAAATTTTTCTTTTTCTGGATAGCAATTTAAGTCAGCATAACGGAGCACTTCAGGATCAGGTTTGCAAAAAAGAACATCAAAAGATAGTCGATCTTTTCCATACAGGCCTCGATGAATCATGTTTGCAGAAAATATTAACAAGTCCCCTTTATTAAGGGCTATAGGCTTTCCATCAGGAAGATCGTCGCTTGGAACTCTATCGTTAAGGCCAAGCCTAGTATCGTACTCTAATGAAGTATCCCATCTTTTATTTGTATTAGGAATCAACTCAATACCATTTTCATCTCTAATTGCGAACCTAAAATGGACAACATTATTTGTATCTTCTTCTACCGATTTCTTTTGTTCTGTTAACGGTAATCCAGTATATTGAATATCTCTATGCCAGTAGTTCTTTTGATTAGTATTAAAGGGATCAAAAAATAGCTGTGTATTCAAAAAACAAGGTTCTTTATTAGAAAAAATACCACCCAACTCTTTATAGACTTTATCAGAACTTATTAGCTTAAATAAAAAATAACGATCTTCATCTGAGCAAGATTCTTTTTTAGTAAGATAAGCGCTATTTACTGCTTTTTCATGATAAAAACCGATATTTTCTTCGCACCATCTTTTGTGAATACGCAAAAGGACTTCCTCAAGTTCTTCGATAGTCCTATTATTTAAAAAATTTCTAATTATTCTAAAGCCATGTTCCATTCTATAACCTCTCCATAAACAAGTGTAATTATATTTGAAAGAACATGATTAGTTAATATAGTCTTCTTATGAATAAGTCCCAACCGTTGAATTAATTTGATTTCAGGGCCATAAATTAGTCCAAAGAACACCAAATGATGTCCAATACTTATAAGAAATGCACCTCAAGAATTGCAATCATCTATATGAAATAAGATTAATTCTTAAATTTCCCATGTAAAGTACACTTGACACAGACTATAAGTAAAGTATACTTTACACATGAACATTACTAATAATCTAAAAAAAATAAGACTCGAAGTTGGCTTAAGTCAAAAAGAATTCGCTGAAATGTGTGAAGTTTCAAGGCAAACTATACATGCTGTTGAAGTCTCTAAATACACGCCTTCAGTAGAGTTAGCCTTAAAGATAGCTCAAAATTTAGAATTAGCTGTTGAAGAAGTATTTCAGCTAAAGGGGAAAAAATGAATTCAAAATTTATATATCTAAGTAAAAAAAGAGCAATAAGTTTATTCTTAATTTTACAAATTTTTCCATTCCTAATGGTTGCTGATCATGTCTCTATCCTAAAAAATGTTGGATTATGGATAGGCTTTGAAGTTATTATTATAGGCTTGATATTTTTATGGCAATTAAAACCAATTAAAGAATTTGATGAGCGTGAAAAAAGTATTGTACTTAAGTGGAAAGGTAGAATAATTGATCATGGTTTAGGCGTTTTTATGATTCCTCTTGTAACTATTTGCATATATCCAGAAATTGAAGCATGGACTTTATATTGTATTGCAGCTGGACCAGCGTATGTCGTATTTATTATTTACCATATTTTAATGAAAAAAGAGCTTGGCTACTTCTTTTACGAATCATAAATTAAAAGATGTTCTTTCAAAAAGTTTCACGAATACATTAACTTGAAATAAGTCCCAACCGCTGAATTAACTTGATTTCAGGGCCATAAATTAGTCCAAAGAACACCAAATGATGTCCAGTCTTTCATAGTAACAAAAGCATTTAGAGGAGTAACTTTTATATTTAATAACTACAAATGACTTTTCTTTCTAATAAGTCTTTTGATACCGATTAAATATTTATATTTTGGATTCTCCATCAAGACATTTATAAACTCAATTTTTGGTATATTATTAGACTTCGATAAATGTAGTATCTCTTGTTTTTCAGAAATACATAAACCGACATGGGCTCCGTATGACTCTTCTTTAGAATGTAGCAATACAATATCTAAAGGGATCATCTCTTCTACAAGCTTGGTAGATACTGTATCTTCCATTAATTCAGAAGATCTTAAATCCTCAATTTTGTAATCAAATAATCTTAAAACTTCATAGATGAAGTGCTGACAGTTCGCTCCATCTTGAAATTTATCTGCATTTCCGGGGTATGAATCATAGTTATATTCAACTCTAAAAAACTCTTTTGGGATTTTATCTAGTATATCCATGCTTCTCGCTTATCTAAAACTATTCTTTTAAAAAGTTTGTACATTCTTTAAATAAAATAGACAAATGATTAAAAACTGAAAGATGTCCCAACCGTTGAATTAATTTGATTTCAAGGCTTTAAATTAGTCCAAAGAACACCAAATGATGTCCAATCGATCTATTTGAGTAAAATGTTTTTGTCTTGTGATTATTTCACAAGCCTCATTCAATATATCAGTATAAGATAATATGCTTATATCGAATTTATATACTTCAAAAGGACAACGCTTTAATACTTCTTCTCTTTGTATAGAAAGCTCCGAAATATACTTTCCTACTGGGTTATCAGTACGATTAGCTTTATGCCACGCAGACTCTTTGAAGGATTCTATTTACTTTTTCATACTGTAATTCATCTGCGGATTTCCCGCATTGATACTATCATTAAAAAGCTTAGACCTGGAGGGTATAGCGCTATACTCGATAGTGTTCAGCTATGTGATACTCCACAATTTAAAGAAGTGCTTTTGGAATTTCCAAAGAGATATCATGAGCCTTTTTATACTAGTTATATTAAAAATCCGATTGAAGATATTCTTCATAATAAAGACGTTAAGGTTATTAATTCTACTCGTCGTTTTTTGAGTAAGTGTGTTGTTTTTAAGAAGTGAGATTACACTTTAGTCTATTTATAACTTGGATCTGCAAGACCGGTCCTTAAAAGCTTGAAAGATTGTCGAATCTTTTCAAGAGTTTTACTGATTAAGATTTTACATGTTTATATGAAAGAAAAGTCAAACAGTGTTGCTATTAGTGACTACTTACTAGTTTTTTTACAAGACTCAGTATAGCCGTGATCACATGATCGTGAAAAATACTCTTTAGCCTTTGACTTATTCCCCATCTTTTCATAAGAATTTCCAATCTTGTAATCCACCATAGCGACACTAACTTTTATACCTTCGACATCTCCATTGTGCTTAACAGCTTCCTTGTAATATTTTATAGATTGTTCATAATTCCCTTTTTTCTCATGATATTCTGCCAAGCTATTTAGACAAATCACTCCAGTAGGAATATTTTTAAAACAGAAATCAATTGCATTTTTCATTCCACCTAGTCCATCAAGTTCTTTTGAACTTACAATCAGAAAGCTAAAACATGGTTGAGATTGTGAATAAAGAGAAATGCATTCTTCACTTATTTTAACAACTTCACTATGCTTCTTTCTCTCTGTTAAGGAACCAAGATACATAGCTATAGCGACATCGGATTTCGGATATTTCTTATAAAACTTCCTTGTATTCTCTAGGCTCTTATCCGAAAAAGCAAAACTGAGAAACTCTGAATTAAAATCTTTTATTTTATCTTTTGGAACACCTTTATTATTTCCCCAAGAAAAAAAAGAGAAAACTATAACTACTAAAAACTTCATATAAAACCTTTTAAATTACTGTCAGTAAAACTTATAAAACAAAATATAGTTAATGTAAATAAGTCCCAACGTTGGTTTACTTTGATGTCAAACAGCGTATCTACTTCAAAGATCGTCTTACACTGTCCAATTGCGAAAGAAATTGCATTGAATTTCTTTAAAAAAAAAGGGCTGATTATATGATCAGCCCTTCGTTTGATTATTATATAGTTTTCATTCTAGTTTTTAAAAAAGGTCCTTATTTTAACATGTTTAGAACTGAAATCTGTGAAATAGCTATCTAGTATTAGCATACCGTCTACATCAGAAATGGTATAGCACAATCTTGCATTGGGCATCATCTCTTTCGCGATTTTTCTTACTTCGTCTTCAGTGTAGAACTCGCCTTTCTCTAAATAATGAAAGTTATGCTCACCTTTGAAAATCTCTTCGTTAATGCTTGAACAATTTGAGTCAGCAAATACTGATAGCGATCCTAAGATACTTAAAAAAACAATTAGTGTTTTCATGTTAATTCTCCATTTATAAATACATTAAAATTATAATTATATTATGCCAGTAATAATGACTAAATAGATCTCGGCTGAAATCATTACAAATGACTGTATAGTAATTTAGCAGCAACGTTTAATTTTAAATATTTACAAGAGTGCAATTCTTTGAAAGAGCGTGTCTATAATTTTTTACAAAATGTTCCAACCGTTGAGTTACTTTAATTTTTCGTATTAACACTATGATTAAAAAGCTTAGGCCTGGAAGGTATGGCGCTATACTCGATAGTGTTCAGCTATGTGATACTCCACAATTTGAAGAAGTGCTTTTGGAATTTCCAAAGAGATATCATGAGCCTTTTTATACTAGTTATATTAAAAATCCAATTGAAGATATTCTTCAAAATAAAGACGTTAAGGTTATTAATTCTACTCGTCGTTTTTTGAGTAAGTGTGTTGTTTTTAAGAAGTGAGATTACACTTTGGTGTATTCTAATACAAAAAACTACTTTATGAGTAGGTCTTGTGATTTTTTAATGGGCGAAGAATGTACCAATAACGGAGAACTCATAAAAGACTCCATCTACTTTAATACCATTTGGAAACACTAATTCGATATTTTCTAAGTCCTTGTCACTTTCAAGATAGACATTTATACAAGGTTTTCTAATCTTACAGGTTCCACTATTTATAGATCCATAACCGCTTACTCCAGAAATTTGATCTATGATCTGGTTATGTAGAGAATCCTGCGCAAATGCCGGAGATAGAGTGGATGCTAAAATAGAGGCGATAAGTAATATTTTTTTCATTATGATTCTCCGTATTTTTATCTGATTAGTTCTCGTGTGTCCGTTATGTTTTAATTCATAGTTCATCGAACATATTGCATCGTGTCACAATACGCAATACCACTATCACAAAAAGATACTTTTTACATACTAAGTGAAGTGACGAAAACAAGTATTTAGGTAGATATCCCACTCATTTAGCTATTTTTGTTTTAAGGGATTAATTTAAAGATGATCTCTCGTATCTAGTCAGTCTAAGAATTGCATGAGTGCACTTAAATAGAAAAGGTCCGTATTATTGCTCTGTTTAGTGTTCCATTTTTTCAGTCTCTTTTCATCCGTGTAAAAAAGAAAGACTCACCTCGCACAAGGTGACAAATATGTCACCAACGGACATAATAAGAGTACTATTCGCGCACTTAAAAATATTGGAGGTAATATGAAGTCTTTCGCACGGGCTTTTATATTGTTAACGCTTTTCTTTAATGTCTACTCTGTAGATACAGTTCAAAACCAGCTTGATTCACAGGCTAAATTTGATTCGATTGATCAGATTGATCCGAATAATCTTAGCAATGAGGGTGATTATGAAGGTAATGGAGTTCTTCGTTATCAAAATGAAAGCTTAGAATCTGTTATTAATTTTCAATTCAAGTTTCATAAGGCCACTCAAAATGTAAAAAACAAATTAATAGTTTTAACTCCGAATATTCTTGGTGAAACCATTTTAGAAAGAGCAATGGCACAGTTTCTTCAAGAAAGTGGTTATCATGTTCTTATTCCAATAACTGAGGTTAGGCTTGATATTGTTGATGAAAACTCATTTGGGAGAATAGAAGATATAAATCGCTCTAGTTTGAAGTTAACCAATTTATTAATTGACTATACCCATCAGTTCTTCGAGTTTGATAGAGATAGAATCGGCCTTGTAGGTGTAAGTCTTGGAGGGATTCGTTCTTCAATGCTATTAGGATCTGATGATAGGTTTAAGGTTATGTTTATTGCGGTTGCTGGAAGTGATATGCCCTCCATTTATGCTTACTCTGAACATCGAATTATTATCGATATAAGAGAGAGGCATATGGAGTTTTTAGGCCTTGAAACGCAAAAGGAATATGAAGAGATTCTTCGAAAGAATATTCACTTAGATTCTAGTATCGTGGCCAATTCAAAGCATCTTAATAATGTAGCGATGATTATTGCGAATAAAGATACTTCTGTTCCTACAATAAATCAGTGGAAGCTATGGAGTATGATTTATCAAACAGGTCATGAGCCCAAGCTCTATACTTTTCAAATGGGACATAGACCTGCTGCCGTTCAGATCTATCGACTTAAAGATGATGTACTAGCATGGATGGATGAGAGGCTTTAAACTATAGTTTAAATAAATAAATGTTAAGGTAGCGTATAAGTCTTATTACCGAGTAAAAACTTGTCGCCTTTACTTCAAGAAATATAAGCTTATCAGCAACATCGCGAACACATGTGTAGCGCACATTCATATCTTTTTCTTGCATGCATTGATGAATTTTCTTATCAACTTTCTCTCTGTAATTCATCCATTTATCGGAAAACGTTTTGAATTTATCACATTGTGCAAGTGCGATATTAGAAATGGAACTAATTATGACTTAATGGATTCTTTTTTTGGCAGTTTGAGTTTTATAATTAGATTTCTAGAGGTCTGCTGAGAACAAATACAGAGCTGATTTCTCATCAGTTAAATATTGAATTCCAATGGCTAAATTTGAGAAGTAACTAAACTTCTTTGTTAAGATTAAGCTAGCTCCAACACCAAAAGAGTTTTTTGGCCGGGTAATGCCTATCTTATGTTCGCCAACCCCCAGTGTTAAGCTATACTTATTATTTATCTTCTTTCCTATATCAATCGCCCATTCGTCGTTCACTTCATAAGTATTCAAGAATGCTGATTTATTAGCATATGAAGACACTCTATTGAAAGTAAAGCCTGTGTAGTAAGTAGTCTTTGGTATATCGTAATTCATAGAAAAAGAAATGAAGTTAATTTTGTAATCAGTTGGAGGATTATCAACGATTGAATACTCTTTTGATAAATCAAAACTTATACTTGAAAAACCTACGGAGAGGGATAAGTTATTTGATTTATAAAAGTTATATTTAAAATTGTAGTTATATCTATGAATTTTATCAAAGTAAAAAATAGGTATTGTTCCTATTTCAAGACTCTCAAAAACACCATAACTAAGACTATTAATAAAAACATTATGAGTTACGCTTGCGCCTGGTGCTAATTGATAAGAGAAAGAGCCTTTATTTACTGTCTTTGCAGCAATGGTAACATGCGGGTGATAAATACTAGTGGCGAATGATTTCACACTTAGAAAGAGAAGACATAATATTTTAATCATTTCTATTCAACCACGTTTTAAAATATTCCATAATGTTACTTATTAAACGGTATTGAAAGTAGAACCTGTTCAATATGCAGTCTTTAAACTTTTTACGTTCAATCGAGTTTACTATATTGGCAATTGATTACTATATCTCCGTATATACCAACACCATCATAGTAATATTTCATAGTCTTAGTCTTTTCATTCAATTCAATAACATGTTCTTTTTTCGAAAGTAGCATGCAAGGAACTCCTGAAAAGCCATCACCTCTAAAAACAGATAACTTCGTATCGCCTTTCGTAAGCTTTGCCTTATAGCAATATTTGGTCAGTAAATCGTATTCTAAGCGCGACTTGTAACCATCATTAATACTATCTAATAAAATTGATCTATGAGAAACATTAAAACTAATATAACCATTATCTGTATATATTTCGAGTTGTGATGGACACTGCTCACTACCTGATAATAGTGAATAACTACCAGTGATCTTATTAACATCTATACTAGATCCAGCGAATGTAGAGAGACTTCCAAACACTAATATAACACTCATTAAAGATAATCTCATTATTTACTCCTCTGTTTTGTGGGAACTTAGTACACAAGCGCAGAGAGCACAAGAAAAGAAGTTTAGATGATATATTATTTACAAATTTGAGAACTTGAAAATGCAATAATACTGATACATTTTAGCTAAACGCGACGCTATGATTTAGCAAACTTACTCATACCATATTCAGTAATAGCAGTTATAGAAAGTGACGGATTCACGCCGGGATTTGCAGAAATCATCGAGCCATCAAAGACATACATATTCTCATAACCAAAAACCTTATTATTCTTATCGATAACACCTTCGCTTGAATTCTCACCCATGCAAGCACCACCAAGAATATGTGCCGTGGATGGTATACCGGTAATAGTCTCAAGTGATAGGACAAGGGGTTTAGAGTTTATGATCTTTGAAAATGAATTTGCGGCCTGGGCTGACTTCTCTATAAAAGCAGAGGGTGTGGGACCAGAGCTCATAGAAGTTCCAATGCCTCTAAAGTTTCGTTTAAACTTCAGTGTACTATCAAGATGTTGCATAAAGAGAATGATTGATGATCTCTTTGCAAAGTCGTCTACACTAAAGGCCCTCAAAAGTGATGAAGGAGAAGTTATGAGAGTATAAAGAAGCTTTCCAATTCTCTTAAAGAAGTTTTTCTCATAGATAAAAGGAAAGAGAATTGTTTTCCAAAAGCCGCTTCCTTCACCATAACGACAAACTTCCATATGACTATCTTCATCAAGCTCAACAATAGAGCCTATTGCTACCCCTCGCGACATATCAAGGTCGGTTCGATCTGTAACATTGAGAATTAAGGACTCGTTATTGGTTCGTACAGTTTCTCCAAGTTTAGGACTTAAATTTGGAAGTGTTGTTTCTTTTAATTTAAGTAAAAGTGGTAGAGTTCCAAGAACACCACCTGCGAGTATAAGACCATTAGACTTAAGCTTTTTTTTCTTTGAAAAGAATTTTGTCGAACTTTTCATTTCGACTTCATAGCCATCTTCACCTGCTTCACTCATTGGTAGAATATTAGTAACTTCAGTCTCACAAATAATGTGAGCACCTTTCATTTTCGCTAAGTACAAATAATTCCTATCCAGAGTATTCTTGGCATCATGACGACAACCAGTCATACATGCACCACAGAAGATGCAACCCTTGCGATCTGGGCCCTCACCATTAAAATAAGGATCAGGCACTTTCTTTCCCTCTTCACCAAAGAAGACAGCAACTTTTGTTGGCGAAAATGACTTTTCCACACCTAGGTCTTTGGCAACTTTCTTTAAAGTAAGATCATTATCTCCTAGAACTGGGTTTTCCTTAGCACCAAGCATTTTCCAAGCAAGATCGTAAAAGGGAGAGAGTTTCTCTTCCCAATTATCGAGATTCTTCCAAGGACCATGATTGAAAAAACCACTCTTAGGTTTAGGAAGTGTATTGGCGTAGACGAGAGATCCTCCACCGAGACCTACCCCACTTAGAACAGAGATATGTCTAAAGAAGGTAATTTTTTGAATACCAAAGAACTTAAGACTTGGAAGCCACATCCACCTTCTTAAGTCCCAATTTGTTTTTGGAAAGTCTGAGCTTTTAAACTCCTTACCTTTTTCGACAACGAGTACTTTGTAACCCTTTTCAGTTAAGCGAAGGGCGGATACTGATCCACCGAAGCCAGAGCCTATAATAATGTAGTCATAAACGCTTAATAACTCACTCTGTGAATTAGCTAATTTCTTCATCTTCAACCTGTGTTAAAACTACTTTACGTGAATTTTCACCTAATTCTTTTTGTACTTCGTACTCAATACTAAAACCACTAGATAATTTCTCGACTGATTTTTGCCATGACTTTGAAAGAGGTTTTTTTAAAACTTCAATTCTCATGAATTTATTTTCTTCTATTGCACTTTCACACGTATTCCAAATAAATGCATGCTTGGCCTTTTTCTCTAAGCGTATAACACGTTTCTTATGAGTATCCTCAACGTCACGACAGTAGACATGAACGATGGCAGGCATCTTTGTTCTATCTTTCTTTATCTTTTGCCCCAGTCTCTCGATATCTTTATCTAAACTAACTCGAATTGTCTGATGGCACCAATTATCATTTCTCATGGGACAAGAAGAAGAACTTGGACATGGGAAGATGGGTCTAAGATCATCCTTAATAAGGGCATCTCTTAACTTTTTAATCTCAGAAAATGTGGATTTTGTACCAGGCTCTATACAAATAACAATCTTAGGATCAAGTTTCTTGATAATTTTCAGCGCTTGATCTGCACCCATTTCATTGATTGAATTTCCAAAAACTAAAGTCTTGTCATCTTTAGTTACAGGGAGTTCTTTAGACCATGAAATATTAAAATTAGAATAGTGAGACTCATGAATCTTTCTTGCTTGCTCAAGCATAAACTTATTCTGATCTACTCCGAAGAAGTTCATCGCTTCATTTTTTAAAATTTCAATAAGTGCAAAGACATAGGTCCCTGGGCCACATCCAATATCAATAACGGATGTGTTTGAAATTCTCTCAATCACATTTTGATTAAGATGATCGAAGAGATAGCGCATCTTATACATATTTGTAGGTAAGTAGAAATATGTATAACTTGAAATATTCTTAGGCTCAGAATACATTTTCTCAATTTTTGCGCGATCAATATTGAAGGTATTTGAAATTTGAGCGAGACGACTAACGATTTCATCTTCAGAAATATTAACAAGAAGGCTTTCTTTAAGAAGTTTACTACTTATCATAATCACTCAAAAAAAATGGCCCTCAAAGAGAGGGCCATAGGCTTTAAAGATATTTTCTTATTATCTCTTTTTTAAATCTACGTAATTTCTTTCATTCTCACCAACGTAAATCTGGCGAGGTCTAGCAATCTTTGCTGCTGGATCTTCTCTTAGCTCTCTCCACTGAGACATCCATCCTGGTAATCTTCCAAGAACAAACATAGCAGTAAACATATTTGTTGGAATTCCTAGGGCCTTATAGATAATCCCTGAGTAGAAATCAACATTTGGATAAAGATTTCTTTGTACAAAGTACTCATCTTTAAGAGCAACTTCTTCAAGACCTTTAGCAATGTCTAAAAGCGGATCATTGATATTTAGTTTCTCAAGAACTGTATCACAAGCAACTTTTATAATTTTTGCTCGTGGATCAAAGTTCTTATAAACACGATGTCCAAATCCCATAAGTCTAAATGGATCATTCTTATCTTTTGCTTTATCGATAAACTTCTTATAATCACCACCGTCATTTTTAATAGCTTCAAGCATTTCTAAAACGGCTTGATTTGCTCCACCATGTAATTGGCCCCATAAAGCATCAATACCAGCAGAGATAGAAGCAAAGATATTTGCATGACTTGATCCAACAACTCTTACCGTTGAAGCTGAACAATTTTGCTCATGATCTGCATGTAGAATAAGAAGGACATCTAAGGCTTTTGCAACCTCTTCATCAACATCTCCACCAAACATCATTGTTAAAAAGTCTTTTGAATATCCAAGTGAAGGATTAGATTCAATAGAGTCTTTTCCAATAGTCTTTCTGTAGAAATCGGCCATGATAATTTTTATCTGGGCCATAAGTTGTGGCAGCGCTCTACTCTTAATTTCATCTGTCGCTTCAGGGTTTAAGTATTCTGGGTAGAAACAGCTTAGAGCTGAAACCGTTGCAGATACAACACCCATTGGGTGAGCTGTCGCTGGAAATTGATCAAGAATATTACTTACACCACCAGGTAGTGCTGCATGTTTTGCGATATCATCATAGAACTTCTTAGACTGATCACTATTTGGTAGCTCTTTATTATAAAGAAGATAAGCAACTTCAGAAAAATTAGATTGCTCGGCAAGTTGCTCTATAGGATAACCTCTATAGCGTAAGATTCCCTTCTCACCATTTAAGAAAGTAACGGCCGAAGAACAAGAGCCTGTATTAACAAAACCATTATCAAGTGTGATAATTCCGGCTTGCGCTCTAAGCTTTGAGATATCTAAAGCAATTTCTCCTTCTGTTCCGGTAATCACAGGTAGCTCTATAGTGTTACCGCGCACATCAAGTTTTGCATTATCTGACATTTAAACCTCCCGTAGGTAATTTACCTCATTATTTTAAATAACTTAGTTGGACATATTATGAATAAATCTTTTATAAATATTAACTACTGCTAAATTATTGATATGTCGACACGAAGTGCGTCTAAATAACTATAATAATAGGAACTAACCAACAAATGTCTCAGGGCTTTTGTTCCAGTTATCTAGGATCTCCAGGTCATCATCATCAATTACTTTTAATTCATGAGCCACATCGGCAAGAGTTCGAAAGTTAATTAGAGAAAAAGACTCAACTTTTAAATTATTGAGTAACTCTAGAGACTTAGGAGTTTGGTAATCGACTATGCACAGTGCAGAATCAACAACAAATTCTCTTTGTCTAAGATTTTCAATAACTGTCGCGATGCTAGAGCCCTGATTTACCAGATCTTCAATAAGAAGAAGCTTGCTTCCATCAGCGACGTCTCCCTCAACCATTCTACCTTGACCATGGGCCTTAGGCTTGCTGCGAGAGTAGCAAAAGCTCTCTTTTCTATGTGCTGCTAAGAAAGCAGCATGGGGAATACCTGCGGTGGCAACACCCGTAATATAATCATATGAAAGTTCTTTTGCATTAATTAAGTCGCTGAAGGCTTGCGCAATCATCTCTCTAACTTTCTGATGAGTAGCGAGCAAGCGACAATCACAATAGATTGGACCTTTTAAACCTGATGCATATGTAAAAGGTTTCTTAGGTGATATTGATAGGCATCCAATATCAATCATTTCTCTTATCAATTCTTTCATTTAATAAACTAATCCTCATCAACTTCTATAATTGGAAATATGAGATCGAACTTAACATGCTCACATTCCTTATCAATATTTATGGAACCATTGTAGCGATTAACAATTTCTTTACTTATAGAGAGTCCAAGTCCTGTTCCAGCTGAGGCCATTTTTGTACTGAAGAATGGCTCCATCATACTCTCTAGAATATCCATACTAGGAATGGGACCGGAGTCGGAGAACGTAATTAAGCAGTGTTTTTTTTCAACCTCAGTGTTAATACTAATAAACTTTGTATTAAGCTCTAAGCTTTCAAGTGAGTCTTTAGAGTTATTAATAAGATTAGAAAAGACCTGAACCAATTCACCAGGCTTACACTCTATAAGCGCTTCCTCTTCACAGAGATCAAGTGAAACATTAATTCCAGAAAACTGTAAACTCTCACCACTTATATCTAAAACTCTCCTAATAAGAATATTTAAATCCACGACTTCAAGATCTTCTCGATCAGCACTTCTTGACATGAGCCTTAGCCCTTCGACAATATTAGATATTTTGACACAATTTGACTGGATCATTGAAGTATATGACTTGAGCTCGGTATTAGTAACCTGTCCTGAATCTATGAGAGACTCTAGTTTATTGGCAAAGCCACCAATGATAAATACGGGGCTATTTATTTCATGAGCAATACTAGAAGCAAGCTTACCTAGTGAAAACATTTTCTGAGCATGATCATTTCCTTTCACAAGCTCAAGAGTATCTTGGTACATAATATTTTTTATAAACTCACTGAGATAAAAACTTAAAACTTTGGCTGACTTTACAAGACCCTCTGCTGCGAAACTTCTTTCTCTGGTAACATCATGCAAAGCAATCGTTCCCCATAAGTCATTACGTGAATAAATAGGAATAACCATGAGAGACTTAATATCTGTATTTCGATAAAACTCTCTTACGCTTTGCTCTTTGATAGACTTTGAATCTCTATCGAGAACATATACTTCTTTTTCAGCAACAATAGACATGTAATCTTTAAAGATATTTGCAATATTCAGACGTCTTGGGACATTCGTTCCATCATAGCGGGAGGGAACACCACTAGCGCACCACTCATCAAAGAAGTCGATAGTGCCACCTTGGGTACAAGGTTCAACATCCTTTTTAAAAACGACAATTCTATGGATATCAAATACCTTGGCAATAATCTCACTCAGATTCCTTATTGCAAGCTTTGGAAAATGATGGCCATCAAGAACTCTTTGAATTTCAAGTAAATCGTCAGTCGTCAAAATTACTCCTATTCTCATTAACTTATACTTGTTTAAATAAAGTACATCAATAATTTTCCACTATAAAACTCTTAAAATGCTTCTAAAATATACCAGACTGATGCCGAGATGGGTTATACTATGTAAGTACTTATAAACTTGGTACTTTTATGAAGGCATTATATATTTGCGACGAAAAAGAAGAGTGGGAACATATAAGAAGTATATTTAATCGCTTCTTCCCTCGCATAGAATTAATATGCGTCTTAAATGGTAGCGACGCGATAGATTATTTAAGTTATGAAGGCCCATTTTTTATGATCTTAATGGAAGCTTCTTTAAGAAGCGAGCATCCATCTGAGCTGACAAAGAAGCTGTTACCACTCACTGGTGAAAAGCCATATATTTTCCTCGGTGCGAAAGTTCATATTAATGACAGAATTGATGAGCAACTCTACATAAGAAGTGAGATGAATGAGATCATTCTGCGACCGATTGATACAAATACTCTCATCCAAAAAGTTCAAAAATGTGTCGACTGGGCAAAAGATGAAGAGTTTGAGAAATCTATTGAAGAGTTAAGTAAGGAAGAGCTTCTACCTATGAAGCTAAGAGGTTTTTATCTCTTTAACAAACTTCCCTATGATGTCTTTATAGAACTCACTTCGACAAAGTATGTGAAGATTATTTCCGCTAATAAAAAATATCTTCACTCGGAGATCAATGCTTATGCAAAGAAGAGAATAAAGCATCTCTATCTTAGGAAGAATGAATACCTTCAGTTCTTAGAGGACTCCATCGAGGCATTAATGATTCAATATGATTCGATTAAACAGAGCTCTAATAAAGTCATTGCCAATCAAATAAAGTCAGCCCTTGTCATACAGCAGTACATCAGGTCTGTTGGTGTGACAGAGAATATTACAAAACTAGTAGACCGAACAATTCTATCATCAAGAAATATAATGCTTGAACACAAGAGATTTAAATCGATCTTAAAAGTTTTCCCAAGTGAAAAACTAGATATCGCTGAACAAGCTATTTTAACAATGTATTTAGCTGAGAGTATGTTAACAGTTCTTAGTTGGGCGAGTGAGACCTCAAGAAAGAAGCTAGGACTAGCTTCTCTTGTTTACGATAGCATGCTTGAAGATGATGAGCTTTATAAGATCCACTCACTTGAAGATCCTAATATAGAGATGTTTACGGAGGAACAACAGCAAAGTTATCGAGAGCATCCCACAAAGGCCGCAGAGATTGCAGCAAACTTTACAGGATATCCGGAGGCAGACTTTATTATTGCTCAACACCATGAAAAGCCAAAAGGTGAAGGCTTTCCTAATGGCCTAACGACAAATAAATTGTCCGCTCACTCTTGTATTTTCATACTTGCAAATAACTTTGTGATTAGATACGCTGATAAGCAGTCTACAAAAGGCGCAACTCTTGAAATATTCAGAGATATGAAGGCAATATACAATCAAGGAAACTTTAAAGACCCTCTCATAGCACTTCAAAAATCTATAATTTAATCGTTAGTAAAGTTTTGATTATTTTCACATAAGTATGTTTAGAATACTTTTCTTTCAAGTCAGAACAAATAGTTGAGACCTCAACTTCTTCTCCAGAATAAAGGCACTCTAGTAACTTTTCAGTAAATGCTTCCGAAATAATAAGCACTTTAGCAAGTGGGGAGATATCATCTTTATAAGTTGTCGCAAATCCCATCCCGTTTGTAGTTCCATGGTGTTGTCGGATAATCGAATCAACTCCTAAAGGACACTTTGGATAAGTCTTTATCGCCTCAGCAGCTTTAGCCGCATGAGAAATAACAACCTCTTTCTCTTCTTCAGAAAGTCTCTCATCAAACACAAGACTCTCTTCATATTCTAGATCTGAGTGATTCTTGTAGACGCTAGTCAGATGCATATCATGAAAAAAGAGAACAAACTTTAGTTTTTCTTTGTGACTCTCTCCGCCCCACTCAATATTATCTAGCACATGATTAGCAACATAACCTGCTATAATGGAATGGGAATAGAGAAAGCCTGACTTATTTCTTGTAAGATCACGTATGAGATCTTTTAAATCAGGAACCTTATCGATGACGTCCATCATTATATTCATACACTTCGATGAAAGTTGAATGACTTCTTGAGTGATTTGCTCATCTTCAAAGAGCCTCTCAGCAACAGTTTCGATACCCTGCTGAACAATTTCAAGTTTCTCTTCTTGCGGACTCTTCCTTGTAATTGTATTTGTTTTTTCTCTTAGGGCCTTCGTGACAATTTTGGTAAATTCAAATCTCATAGAAGATGGAACATATAGAGTTGTAACTTTTTGATCAAGATAAGACTTAATCTTAGGCCACACTGGTGAGCCCGATTCGAAAATCAAATTAAAGTGACCTTCGTGAACTATATATGTTTGACATGGGACATTCTGAAGAGAAAAAAACATACGAATAGGCATAGGATAATAATCAGGAACACTCTTGCTTGCCATATCTTTAGCTGTAATTCCAAGTCTCTTTGCAATAGTACCAATAACATTTTTAAGGTCAAATGGATCTTGTAAGATATCCATCTCTTCCGTAAGCTCACCTCGATTTCCAACAACATAGAAAGGTATATCAAATAGTCCACTTTCAAGTAGGCTACTGTAAGCTATCAATGCTGCATCTTCTCTTCCTATTTTATCAAGACAAACAACAACACTTACTTCATTTTCAGGGTCAGTTATGTGATCGATTGCATCATCTATCTTTGCATAACAGACAAGATCGCTTTCAGTGTAAACCTTAAGATTTACTGTATAGAGAGAGTTAAGTACCTCATTATCAGAGATTAATAAAAGAGTAGACATGTATTTAATCCTTTAATAGATTTTAGACAATCTAAAAAAAATATTCAAGATAAGACAGATAATACTATAGGTTGAAGAGGAAGAGTGTTTATGAAGTTTAAAGAAAAGTTAGTTAAAGGGACAATAATCAAGAGATACAAGAGATTCTTGGCCGATGTCGAATTACAAGAAGACTTCCTAGATTATAAAAAAGCTCAAGTAATCACTGCTCATACGGCCAATACAGGTAGTATGAAAACATGCTGGGAGCCCGGCTGGAATGTACTATTAAGTCACCACGACAATCCAAAAAGAAAGCTCAAATTCTCTCTGGAGATGACTCATAATTCACAGACTTGGATTGGTATTAACACTTCCCTACCAAATAAGATTGCAAAAGACGCTGTCTTAAATAAAGAGATTAAAGAACTCAATCATTTTGAAAATGTAAAGCCAGAAGTAAAAATTGGAAATAGTAGAATTGATCTTCTTTGCTACAATGGAGCAGATCATAAATCAGCAACAGAGAAGTGCTATGTTGAAGTTAAGAATGTTACTTTGTTAGGTGAAAATAGAATTGCTCTTTTCCCGGACTCAGTAAGCGAGAGAGGACAAAAACATCTTAGAGAATTAATCGATTTGAAAAAGTCTGGTATCGATGCGGCCATGCTTTATATTATTCAAAGAGAAGATATAGATAGTTTCTCCCCAGCAAAAGACATCGATCCAGAATATGCAAGATTAGTTAAAGAAGCCCATAATTGTGGTGTCATGATTTTAGCCTATCAATGCTCTCTTTCAGAAAAAGAAATAGCGATTAACAGGTCTGTAAAAGTAATTATTTAATCTCGGACTGTTTTTCTGAATACATCTTATAATGAGCAAATGAATCATTCCTCTCTTCGATTGCTTGGTACGGATTTTCAACGGAAACAATATGTGAGAGCTCACCAGACTCAATAATCGCTGCTATGGCAAAAAGCACAACACCAAAAAGAAGACCCTTTAAAAGATGGACTCTAAAATTAAACACATTCTCTCCTAATACATAACTATTATCGTCAATTAGGAGAGATTACTTTAGGTATGAAAGTATGTGTATTCAAATACTTAGCTTTTTGGACTGATCAATTGTACATAATTTAGTAACAACTAATAGATCTTGTTTTAAGATGAACTATATCTGAATCAGATGAAACTTCACGCTCTAATTTGCTCTCAGCTTCGCTACCCGAAAGTGCCCAAACAGAGTCAGAACTTGATTCGTAACCTTTAAAAAATTCACAATTATGTTGAGATGTATGATGAACACTTGAGCTTTTAAAACATGCCACATAAGAACAATTAAAGCGCTTCTCTGATGGCTGGCTTCCACCACAGTGAACAGTACCACTACTAACCCAACGGCTTTCTCCAACTTCGAGATAAGTGTCAGCATGTAAATTCAAACTAAAAAAAACTGTTAGTGCAATAAATAATAATTTCATAATTTCTCCTCCATAGTTTCTATTTTTTAAGTTTATATGAGGAAATAATTAACTTGCATAGCCCCCGAAATGGCACCAGTTAAAGATGAATAGACTTTATTAGTTCCTGACATTGATTAATAAGCTCAATGTTACCTCTAACAATTCTCGCTTCAAGACACTTAGAAAAATAACCTTCGGCCATACTTCGAGAGCCCTGGGACTTTTTACTAAGTCCAAGATAGAAATAAACATTATGAAGGAACTTCTCATAACTTTGATGAGGATATTTAGATGAGAGATCAAGAACCTTAAGAAATAAATTATCACACTTATTATAGTCACTGTCGTAGTAGTGAACAACCGCCATCCTGTACATAAGATCTATCTCTCGAACCTTATCATCAGCATCATGATGAAACTTATAGGCTATTTTAAAGTGCTTAAGAGCTTCATCTGAACGAGATAAGACTCTTAAAAAATGACCAGTCAAAGTGTGCAAGACAGTAAGACTCAATTGATCATTTTCTAATTCAATCTTTGAAAGTAAGAAGTCCACGCCCTTGATCATCTCATCAATATCAACTGGTTGCTCATGAAAAGCAGAGTTGAAATTAGTTTTCATATTAAATGGGACGTCTGAAACTTTCATACAAGACCTCGATAGTGATTAATAAGTTCTTCGACACTTGAAAGATTCAAGTGCTTTAAATCAGCTTCGATATTCTCTTGGATCGTGGCAAGTAGCACAGGGCCTTGATAGATAAAACTTGTATAAATTTGTAGAGCACGTCCACCTTTTTTCCAAAAGTCGACAATATGCTCATAATCACTGAAACCACCTACTCCGATAAGCTCTACTTCTGGGTGCTCACTGAGCTTTTCTAATATATAGTCTCTAATAGACTTTGCTTTATAATATAGAAGCTTACCTGAAACTCCGCCTAATCCCATCTCTGGAATAATAGTAGTGTTAGTAGCTATTACGCCTCTTAGATTATATTTACTGACTAGCTCAAGAACATCATCAACTGAATTTAAATCAATATCTGGTGCAATCTTTACATAGAGATCAATTTCTGATGCCTTATGATTTAGAGAAAGAAGGATTTCTTCGAGAGCTTCTTTAGTCTGGTTTTCTCTAAGCCCTGGAGTATTAGGAGATGAAACATTAATCACCATATAATCACAAGTATCTTTAAATGTGTTGTAGAGGTAGAGGTAGTCTTTGTAAGCATCTTTATTCTTAGTAACTTTATTCTTTCCTATATTTATTCCTATTGGAACTTTAGGAGTCTTATATTCTTGAATTCTCTCTTTTAAGAAACTCGCTCCAAAATTATTGAAGCCCATACAATTTCTAATTGAGAGCTCTTTAGGGTAGCGAAACAGTCGAGGCTTATGGTTCCCCTCTTGTGCAAAAGGAGTTACTGTTCCGACTTCGAGAGCACCAAAACCGATGGAATCAAAGAAGTTTAGACAGGTAGCATTCTTATCAAGTCCAGCAGCAAGTCCTACAGGGAACTTCCAAGTAGATCTCCCAACCTTCAAAGATAAATCATAGTCACTTGTTTTATTTCTTATGAGAGATGAGGCATGTGGAAAATGATGAAAGAAGCTAAGAGCTAGGTCGTGTGCCTTTTCAGCATCTAGGGCAAAAGCGATATTTTTGAAAAGACTATAGCTCATTAGTACAACTGTACATAGTCGCCCTCGTGTACAGAACCTCCAGAATGAAGAATAGCAACGCTAGCATCTCGACCAACGAAGTCTATAACTTCGACAGTTCCTTTAATTTCACCTTTAGAAGTACCAATCATGGCCCCAGTTTCAGGGTCAAATATTTCGACTCCCTCTGTTTGGACCTTAAGTATGTCGCCAATATTTAATCCTGACTGTCGACCTGAATTGATATAAATTTTTGTTCCAATTATCTTAGCAACTCGCCCTACCCAGTCTAATTTCTCTGAGACCTTTAAAAGTCTAGGAATAGATTTTCTTACAGCTATTTTAACAACGTAGCGTAGAAGGTTTCTGCGGTACTCAAGTTTTGATTCTCGATCACTAATAAAGAATTTAAATGAACTATCATCTGCATATGATGGAATTGTTTCAGTGAAGATTTCTTTTCCTGAGTTTATATCAAAAACTCTAAGTTCTACCTTGGCCTCGGAGTATGATTTTGTTTGTCTCACAACACCAATTTCATCAGTCTTCTCTCTAATTCGAGCGTCGATAATACGGCCAAAGACAACGAAGTTAATACCACTAGACTTCGCTTTTCGAGTCATTTGGACGAGCTTGACGCCTCCTCCTGAGTAAATTTCTTTAGAACTACCAAATAATGTCGAGAGGTTTGGCTCTATGACGAATTGACCAGACTTGATCATCTCTTTTCTTAATTCCTCTGTTGCCACAATACCTAGATCTTTTCCGCCATATGGAGATTCATTGAAGAATGTTAGAAGAACAACCTTCTTCTTAACTCCATTAAAGAAAGTTCTCGGCGCCTTTAGTGGACGCTTACCTCTTTGATTACGATTAATGACACCGGTGGCGCAAGAATTGAATATAAATAGTAGTAAAACAAATAAGTTAGTTTTTATCATCACTACTAGATTTTACGTCTTTAATGACAAAAGAAAAAGGCAGATCATTTTTTCTACTTATTTCTCTATTTTCACTTGGTTTAAACCGAGCTATTACATCAAGAACCTTCAAGGCCTTCTCTTTAACTCCAGAGAAACTTACCGTCAAAATAACTCTTGATTGTTGAACTTCTTTAATGTCTGGCTTGAAAAAATAAACAACACCCTGCTCTTTTAAATGCTTTTGAATCGCGTAAACTTCTTCAAGATTCTTAGTATTTTCAATCGCAATTATAAATTGCTGCTTAAGTGTTACATTTTCTTCAACAACCTTTCTAAAGTTATCCATAACTGGCAATGTCATCTCAAACATTGTACTAGCAATACTAGAACTAAATGAATGATCATCTACCTTTGTAAAAGAAATTTCTCGTGGAGCAAAATCTAAATGCTTTGCAATACTACCATCTTTAAGATCGTAAATAAGAAGTCCCCCAGTAAACTGAAGAAGATACTCAGATGTCTGTGGATTAAAATCAATATTCTTAATATTGACATGAGTTTTCACATAGAGAGAATCACTCAGTTCATTTAAAATGTCAGGAGAGCTTAGATCTGAAGAGACTTTTGATTTGGTGTTAATATGTTCTTTAATCTCGTCTCTTTTAACATTATCAACTATTTCTGCACCTGCAGAAAAGAGATCGCCAGAGCGATCAATGATTTTCTTTCTCCAGTTATCATTTAAAACATTAACGAAGTCGCTCTCAATATTTACACCGAGTTCAACCCAAGTAATATTTTTAAGATTAATTTTTGCATCGATGAATACTTTATTAAAAGCTCTTAAAGCAGAAGCACCTATAAACTTATAATAAATTTCAGCAAGCTTCTCTTCATTTACACTAGCACTTAGTCTAATGAAATGAGAGTTTGGAATTGCAATTGATTTTGAGAACTTCTCTATCGAATAAGATTGAATAACACGAGAGAGTCTTCCAAAGCTAGCCTTTGACTTTAATCGCTTAACTCTTAATTTCTTTTCATATTCTTCAATCTGCTCTCTTTCTAAATCCTTTTCAGGATCTTTTTGATACTTAAGTCTTAGAGCATCTCTTATTGTTTTAAAATGCTCCTCAAATTTAGAATTATAGTTTTGCCAAAATGTACGAGCATCTAAATTCATCTCTTTAAGCTTCTTATCAATAACGAGCTTAAAAGCATTATTAATGAGCTGTTTCTTCACAAAAGATAACGAGTCTTCATCTTTTGATAAGAACTTAGACTCAGCTTGAAGACTTTTAGCAGCGAAGCTTAAGTTAAAAAATAAAGTAAAAAATAAAGTAAGAACTACTTTTTGCATATCCATCCTTAGAATAATCAATTAAAAAAACGTCTATAGTATACTATCCTCTTAGCGCGTCTTCCACTTTTCCATCAACAATAAATTTCACAGCATTTGAGTCAAATATTTCATTCACTTTTGCTGCGAGCTGAGGCGTTGGATTGACAAGAAAATCTTCACCAAGCGGCATTCTCGCCTTGCCATCATTATGTTCAAACACAATATGAATAGGAACACTTCCACGGTAACTCAAAAGTGTTTGCTTTAAGTTATTCATATGAAAATCTTTTGCCTTTTCCATTTCAACATTTATTCTCACCGATGTCACTCGCCCTTCAGCCTCATCTTTGAGTTTCTTTATCTTATTTGGAAAAAACTTTCTTGGCTCTTCTGCTAAGTTACATTGGCCAGTAATAATGAGAGGATCATCGGTAGAGAGAATTTCATTAAATTCTGCATAGGTCTTAGGAAAGACGATGAGCTCTATCTTTCCAGTAAGGTCTTCAAGAGTGGCAAAGCACATGCGATCACCTTTTTTGGTCATAATGTCCTTTTTCTCAGTAATCATCCCAGTTAAAACCATATCTCTCTTATTTTGCCCATCGATCTCATGAACCTTAGAAATTGGCATTGATGCCATCTGTTCCATGATTCCCTGAAAACGATCCAGAGGATGTCCTGAGACATAAATCCCCATCAACTCAGCTTCATAAAGGAGCTTCTCTCTATCGTCATAGTCTTGTGAGACTTCTAAATTTAAAAGTCTCGTTTCGTCATGCTCAGCAGAAGACTCTCCACCCATATCAAAGAGATTTGATTGACCCATCTCTTTTTCATGCTGCTTTTTCTGCGCATAACTTACGACAAATTCCATATTATCGAACATTGTTTTTCGATTCATTTTATGTTCAATCGTATCAAAAGCCCCAACTTTAATTAAAGCTTCTATAACTCTCTTATTAACAGACTTTAAGTCCACTCTTTCTAAGAAGTCTATAAACCCTACATATGGACCATTCTCAGTACGCTCTTTAATAATACATTCAACTGCATTTTCACCAACACCTTTAATTGCACCCATTCCAAAGCGAAGGTTTGTGTCAACAACGTTAAACATCCAGAGAGACTCATTAACACAAGGAGGAAGGACTTGAACATCATATCTCTTTGCATCGTTAATGTAGATCGTCACCTTGTCACTATTGTTAAGTTCAGTACTTAGAAGACCTGCAAAGAATTGCGCTGGATAGTAGTATTTTAAGAATGCAGTTTGGTATGAAATATATGAATAAGCAACGGCGTGGGACTTATTGAATCCATACTCAGCAAAGCTTGCCATCAATGAGTAGAGATCATTTGCCTTTTTCTGATCAAAGCCTCTTTCTTTTGCACCATTTAAAAATATCTCACGGTGCTCTTCAATAAGCTTGATCTTCTTCTTTCCCATGGCCTTACGAAGAATATCTGCTTGCCCAAGAGAATACCCTGCTAGCACTCTGGCGATATTCATAACCTGCTCTTGATAGATAATAATTCCGTAAGTATCTTTAAGAAGTGGCTTTAACTCTTCAAAAGGATAGGACTCATCTTTTCTTCCATGCTTAATTTCAACAAACTCATCATGCATCCCAGAACCCATAGGTCCAGGTCTGTAGAGCGCGTTAATTGCTGTAATATCATCAATAGAGTCTGGTTTAATTCTCTTACAAAGATCAATCATCCCAGAAGATTCTAATTGGAAGACTCCTGTTGAGTGACCTTCACCGATGAAGTTATAAACATTACTATCTTCATAATCGATTTCTTCAATATCAAAGTCTTCAACATGATCTCTTTGAATGAATTTTGAAGCATGATCAATAACAGTAAGAGTTTTAAGACCTAAGAAGTCAAACTTAACAAGACCAATTTGCTCTCCAAAGTCTTTATCAAATTGAATAACCTTCTCGCCCTTTGCCCCTTTAAATAATGGACAATATTCAACAAGTGGCTCATTGGTAATAACAACACCAGCGGCGTGAATACCAGCATGTCTATAAAGACCTTCAAGTCTCTTTGCAATTGTAAAAATTTGATTAATCTTTTGATCGGTTTCAATAAGCTCCTGAAGCTTAGGCTCCATATCAATGGCCTTATCAAGAGTGATCCCAATTTCATCTGGAATAAGCTTAGAAATCATATTTGCTTCTGCAAATGTTAAATCAAAGACTCGTGCGACGTCTTTTACAACGGCCTTTGCCTGAAGTTTTCCAAACGTAATGATTTGACCAACCTTATCTTCACCATATTTTTCGGTCACATATTCAATGACTCGCTGTCTACCACTTTGACAAAAGTCGACATCAAAGTCAGGCATGGAAATACGCTCAGGATTGATAAATCTCTCAAAAAGTAGATTGTATGGAAGAGGATCAATATTGGTAATCAACATCGCGTAAGCGACTAATGATCCCGCACCAGAACCACGCCCAGGACCAACGGGAATACCATTATCTTTTGACCACTGAATAAAGTCAGCAACGATCAAAAAGTAACCCGGAAATCCCATTTGATTGATCATATCAATTTCATACTGAAGACGATCGTAGTACTGTGGCTTAAGCTCGCTTTCCCAATTCTCCTGTACGATAAGTTTCTTAAAGTGAGGGCCCTTAAATCTTTCTTCTAACCCTTCTTTTGCGACCCTTTCAAAAAATTCAGCGGGAGTTTCACCCGTGTCAATAGGATAATCTGGTAGGTGATAAATCTGATTACCTTGTTCATCAGTAAAGACCAGATCGACATCACACTTATCTGCAATTTCGAGGGTATTGTCACAGGCTTCAGGGATATAGTGAAAGGCCTCTCTCATTTCCTCAGGAGTTTTGTAATAGAATTCCTGAGATGTCATTCTCATTCTATTTTCATCTGCGTATGTCTTACCTGTCTGGATACATAGAAGAACTTCTTGAGCTCTCGCATCTTCAGGGGTCATATAGTGAGAGTCATTTGTTGCCACAAGTTTTATATTATTCTTTTGAGCAAAGTCTATGACCTTCTCATTAACAATTTTTTGTTCCGGTATTCCATTTTCCTGAATCTCAAGATAGAAGTCATCTGGTCCAAAAATATCACTAAGCTTTTCGATGGCACTAATGGCCCTTTCATCTTGGCCAGTAAAGAAGTTATAGCCAACCTCACCTTTTAGGCATGCAGTTGTGCAGATTAGACCCTCAGAGTGTTCACGAAGTAACTCAACGTCTGTTCTAGGCTTATAGTAAAAACCTTCAAGATATGCTTTTGAGAGAAGTTTACATAAGTTCTTATAACCGGTGTTATTTTTACAAAGTAGAATGAGATGGTGAATTTGTCTTGAAGACTCTTCAGCATCTTGAGAGCCAACAGTTTTTACTCTCTTCGCTGCCCTTCGGTCATGTCTTGAGCCAGGAGTGAAGTATATTTCTGAGCCAAGAATGGGCTTTATTCCCTCGGCTTTACATCTTGTATAGAAATCAATCGCACCAAACATATTTCCGTGATCCGTTTGAGCGATTGCCGGAACACCAAGCTCTTTTGCTCTAGGAATTAAGTCTTTGAGTCTAATCGCTCCATCAAGAAGAGAATATTGAGTGTGAAGATGGAGATGGACAAAGCTGTCGGGATGAGTTTCTTTAAATGAAGTCTTGTTTTCCATTTATGCCTCTGGTTCTATGAGTGTGTTGTGCTACTTAATCATGTCATAGAACATGCGCTTTGTAATTTCCAAACACTAAAATATAGAAGAAAAACAAGACTTAGCCCTGTGCGTTGCCAACCAGTTCATCTAGTAACCTACCAGAAATCTGTACGACAGAAGGACGCGGTGTACCATTATCCTTTGTGGGCCAATGACTCGACAATTTCTTAGCAGAAGGAGACTTCTCTCCAGGATGTTGAACAGAGAGAAATAATGTCTTCTCATCAGGGGTGAACGTTAATCCAGTCAATTCTGCATCGATAGGAGCAGATGCAATTTGAAAAACTTCTCCGGCTTGAGGTCCACTGGTTGGTATATAGAAAAGTCCATTATTTTTAAAAGATTTATAAGGTCCTTTATTCATCATTGAGCCAGAAATATCATTTGTCATCCAAAGGTTTCCATTCTTATCAAAGATAAGATTATCAGGACATGACATTTTTGTTTCAACACCGCCGACGACAAAGTCAGAACTCTCAAAACTTTCAGAAAGATAATCACCATTTGGATGAGAGATTTTTAAAATCTTCCCGTGGTAATTATTTAAAGAGTCTGGTCTTTTATTTGAATAATTATTTGTGAGCGTGAGATAAACATCTCCAGTCTTTGGATGTATTTCAAAGTCTTCCGGACGATCCATTTTAGTTGCCCCTAAAAGACGCCCAGCTTTTCGACAATGAATCAAGATATCTGTCTGATCTTTGAAATTCTTTTTTAAAACTTCACTTTTATTAATATCAAGTGAAAGCCATTTTCCATTGACGAAGTCACCAACAAATAGCTCCCCCTCCTCTAGAGAGTTTTTCTTAGAAGAGACAAACTTATAAATAAATTCATCTTTTTTATCATCTCCAGAAAAAGCAACAATAGTACCGTCCTTTGCTTTGGTTACAGTACAACATTCATGAGCATAGCGTCCTATAGAAGTAAGCTTCTTCGCTTCACCGGTAAAAGGATTTACTTCGACAACCCATCCATAATGATGAGGAGATCTCTTTTTATAAGCATCCCATCCAAATCGCCCCTTCTTTTCTTTTCCATCGTGAAGCTTCTCACCATAGAAATCATGGTAATTTTCTTCACACGTTAAAACTGTGCCCCAAGGAGTGATTCCTCCCGCACAATTTGCAAAGGTTCCCACTGCAGTCTGTGAGCCTTCAATTTTTCGTGGAGCGATGATTGGTATTTCTGTAAAGCCATCTAGTCTTCGATTATACTTTGAATTCTTTACAAGACTCCATTTGCCAGAAGTATCTTTTTGAATCTCAATTAATGAGCCACCAACAGATTCCATTTCTTTTTTCATCTGAGCTTTTGTACGGGCCATACCTACTTCATAACCAGAAACAAATTTAGGGTCAGGATATTCATGATTAACCCAAAGGACACCACGATTTTCATCAATAGGAAAATATGCCGTGTAGTCATTATTAAAACCAAAAGTCTCCTTATCGTTTATTTTATCACCCCAACTAGCTAGCATTTCATACTTTAAGCCAGGGGCTAACACGAGATCATCCGCTTTATTTGGAAAGAGATCTTTAAATTCTTTAACACTTATTGAATTTGTCTTTAAAAGTGATGAGCAGGAAGAAAGAGGTACAAGAGCCAGAGTTCCACCTAAGAATTTTACGAAATCTCGACGATTTACAGATGTCATAGTCATAATTTAGTCCTTTTGTTTCAAGCACTATAGCCAAATAATCAAGAAAAACAAAGTCAGCTCTAGGTAAATTCTATCTTTAGTCTATAATAATTACACTCTTTGAGCCTTCCTTATTTGCTTAGAACTATAGATTTCGTAGAATAAAGAAGTATGGCCATTTTCACGAAAAATAATATAGCTCCAAGCACTCAGCTTGCCTTTGACTTTCCAAGAGCGAAGGAGAAGGATCGTAATTTTCATCTTGGTGGAAAGAGTTTTTATTTCTTTGATTTCGACGATAATGTGGTCTACCTCACGACCCCGATTGTAATTTTCAACAAAGATGACGGAAGTGAGTTGTTTCTTTCAAGTTCAGAGTTCGCAAAAAATAATAAGCTTATCGGAAAAGATGGTCCTTACAAAGACTTCTATATGGACTTTAATGATGACGATGGTTCATTTAGAAATTTTCGTGACCAGGACCTCAGTATTGGCCAAAGAATCACTGGAAAGAGGCAATCATTTATAAAAGATATTGAGAAAGCACTCGATAATGCTGACCATATTTGGAAGGCTCCAAGTTGGAATCACTTCTATCACGCGACATACAATCAAAGACCGGTGTCAATTATCACAGCCCGAGGCCATCAAGCAGAAACAATTAAAGCGGGTATTGATAAAATGGTTGAGCATGGTCATCTACCAAATACACCAAATTTCCACACGATCTACCCAGTATCAAACCCGATGATAAGGCAGAGACTTGGTGGAAAAACCGAGAACTACTCTGTTCCAGAGCTCAAGTACAGAGCAATTATAGAATCCGTTGAA
The DNA here is from genome assembly GCA_002338505.1 of Bacteriovorax sp. UBA1852. Taxonomy (GTDB): domain Bacteria; phylum Bdellovibrionota; class Bacteriovoracia; order Bacteriovoracales; family Bacteriovoracaceae; genus Halobacteriovorax_A. Next base: position 3,854 of record DDIK01000102.1, on the reverse strand, counting down.
AAAGCTATTTCTCAATATGGTTATTCTGACTTTCACCGATTTGGTATGAGTGATGATGATCCTGGAAATATCGATTTAATCACCGACTCTATGATTGAGCTTAAGTCAAAGTTCCCTCGAATGAGCTTCTTTGTCATTCAAACCTATGAAAATGGCTTTGAAAAAAGAGAGATCCTTGAACATGAAGTAAAGACAATTATTTCTAAATCTGAGTCAAAACTTGATCAGATCAGTCTCTTTATGTAACAAACCTTAAGAACCAGAAAAATTTGCCGATAAAGAGAATGTGAAAAAGATAATATTGGTTATTACATTCTTAGTTATTTCAAGTTGTACTTCTACAAACACAACCAAAAAGTCAGAAGACATAAATCCTCTTGAAAGCCCATCTGATCTCAAAGACCTACTAGGCTTCACAGAAGATGGTGAAGAACCTAAGGCTATCGAGTCCTCTGTGGCAAGTAGCGAGTTAAAGAAGGAAGCAGTTACACAATCTGATAACATTTTCGAAGAAGCTGAAGATAGCCAGTCTCTGGCCGGACTCTTAGGTGTAAATGAAAAATCAATAGAAGAAAGTATAGCTGGGCAAAATGAAACGAGAGAAATTGCGAGTACTAACAGTGAAGCTTCACAAGAAGATATCTTTGCTGAGTTGGAAAACTCTCTAGAACAAGAGGCTACTCCGCAAGAGAAAGTTGCCAAGAATGATATTGATCTAGAAAACTTCCAAGCAGAAGACCTCTCAGAATTACTAGGTGCTGAAGATCCTGTTGGAAAAACAAGTAAAGAAAGTAACTTAGCGACACTACTTGGAGTAGATACACAAAACCCAAGTAATGAAGTTATAGAAAATAAAGAAGTAAGTGCACCAATTCAAGAGGTGGCAATACTGGATCTCACAACGGGAGAATCACCAGAACTTAGCTCAGACCTATACTTTGAAGACGGAAGACTCATGGTCAAGAAGAAGACGGATGATCTCAACTTAACAGATAGTGATCTCAATGAACTCTTAGGGGTTAAAGAACAACAGCAAATAGCACCAAAAGCGAACAAAATAGCAAAAACTCATGTTAAGAGCTATAAGAAACCACAAGAAGTCATTATGCCACAAAGCTTTGCAAAGGCCGATAAAGAATCAATAGCAATCAAGAAACTTCTTAAAGAGAGAAAAAATAAGAAGAGGATTGCTAGAAATGTTGCAGCCGTCAGTCGGGTACCTGCTTCTTTTAATAAGCTTGTAGGACTCAAAGAAAATACCAATCTAACAAAGAAGAAATATAATCCAAGATCTCTCTTTTTTGCATCAAAGAATGCAGTTGGTGAAACTCTACGTTACTTAATCGAAAAGAAAAATATTGATGTAAATTCGATCAATAATAGCGATGGAAAAACGGCATTACACTATGCAATTGAAAAGAAAAAATACGGTAATATTAGGGCCCTCCTGAAATTAGGGGCTGATCCAAGTATCAAAGACTCCACAGGTAATACAGCTAAGGACTTAGCAATGAAAAACGGTGTAAAGCTTCCAAAAACAGTCACTCAATAGTTCGTTTACAAACTTTTGCCACTCTTTTATATTTCTATGATGGATAAAACAATATACATATTTCGTCATGGACAAACAGACTGGAATCTTGCAGGAAAAATGCAAGGTCACAGAGATATTCCACTCAATAAGACAGGAATAAAAGAAGCCTCTCAACTAAAAGAAAAAATTGATCTCATTCTTAAAGACTTATTAACTTATGAGATACATTCTTCAGATCTCTCAAGAGCTTTGGAAACAGCTAAAGCTTCTTTTCCTGAGACACAGATAAAAATGAATCAAGGACTTAGAGAGATTGATGTTGGTGATCTGGAAGAGAAAAGTAGAGATAGTGTCTCTTTTAGTTTTCAAAATCCCGATCCAAGTTATCGCTTTCCCGGCGGTGAATCTATTGGTGAGCATCGTCAAAGAGTCTACTCGACAATTGAAGAGATACTTAAAACCGATAAAGAGGTGATTTTCATCTCTACTCACGGTGGCAGCATGGCACGTTTCCTAGAGCAAACCATTAATTATCAGCCAAAGAAAATAAAGAATTGTGAACTTGTTCACATAGAAAGAATAGACCAAGAGTACTATTTTAAAGGTTACCTATCTTGAGTATCATTAATAAGTTTATTGTATACTTGTGTGTTGCACTGACTGCTTATATAACAATATCTTCTTATACGAGAGGTGTTAAAAGAGATCTCGACTTCAAAGTTTACTACAAGGCGGGTGAAAGAGTAATGCAAGGAGACCTTGATCTCTATAATTTTAAAAAAGATGGTATCTTCTCTTTTAAATACTCTCCCTTTAGTGCCTTAGTATTCACACCATTAGCACTGACTGACTTAAAAACTTCACAAAAAGTCTGGTGTTTTTTTAATGCACTTGCTTTTCTTTTAACTTTCTATCTTTCATGGAAAATCTTGATACACTTAAATGGAAGACCTGAGAGAGTCGCCCTCTTATTACTTCTGACTTTAATTTCTTTGGCCAGGCCAATCTTAAACAACGCCATGCAGGCCAATGTTAATATGTTCTTAGCATTGATTATAAATTCATCAATCTACTACTCTTTAAAAGGAAAGAAAGTTCTAGCTGGCTTAATTTTGAGCCTTGGCGTATCAATTAAAATTGTCCCCATCACTCTATGTGGCTTCTTTTTATTTAATAAGAGATTTAAAGAAATATTTTCAACACTTGGATTTACTCTTCTCTTTTTTATTATCCCGTATTTTTACTTTGGTTACGATGAAAATATAACACTTTTAAATGAATGGTTTCATTGTTTGAAAGACAAGAATCATTTCCCTTTTTATAAATGGACCAATCAATCAGCTTATAATGTATGGTTTCATATAACTGGAGATGAGCCACTTGCGAAAATTATTTTCAACTCTCATTATCTCATAACTTTGGTCTTACTCTATTTCTTTGTCAGAACAAGAGACCAAAATAAGCTTATATCATTTTGCATCATGACCATCTTACTAGTCTCTCCAGTCGTATGGATAGAATACTTCATTATCCTCTTCTATCCCATTATGTATCTTCATATGTCTTTTCTTGAAAACACGAACTCAAAGAATTGGAAATTCGTCTATGTCTTGAGATTTATCTTCTTAAACTTCTTAGGGAAATTTCTTATCGGGAAATACGCCGCCGAACAAATTACATATTATGGCCAGATGTACTGGGGACTAATACTACTTGTAGGCCTCATATATTATTCTTCAAAAAAGAAATCTATTCCCACTCAATAGTTCCAGGAGGTTTTGAAGTTATATCATAAGTAACTCTATTGATACCCTTTACGTTATTAATTAT
>DDIK01000102.1:0-340 GCA_002338505.1 Bacteriovorax sp. UBA1852 | reverse complement strand
ATTCCCACTCAATAGTTCCAGGAGGCTTTGAAGTAATGTCGTAAACAACTCTAGTGATACCACTTACTTCATTAGTGATTCTATTTGAAACTTTTGTAAGAAACTTATAAGGCATATCTGTCCACACGGCTGTCATCCCATCACTAGAATTAACCATTCTCAAACAAATGACTTCTTCATAAGCTCTCGCATCACCTTTTACCCCAACTGTCTTAACCGGAAGTAAAACTGTAAGCGCTTGCCAAGTAGATTGATAGAGATTCTGATTTGTAAGTTCTTCAAAAAGAATCTGATCACTTTTTTGAACTTTTAAGACACGATCTTCAGTAATCTCTCCAAG
>DDIK01000206.1 GCA_002338505.1 Bacteriovorax sp. UBA1852 | reverse complement strand
ATTCTCTGATATTGATGCTAGTATTAAATTATTGTTATGCCATTCCTACAATGGAAGGTTTGTTTAGAAATTCGAAGAGTGAAGATATTACAAAGAATTTAGTTGTGATTGAGATGACTATCGAAAAGGAAGAGTTGCAAATTCCTAGTGATGAGGAAGCGTTACCTCCTAAAAAGAAGCAACTCATAAAGTACCTTATTTACAATGAAGAAAACGAGAGAAATAATTTCATTTACGCAAGGTATGAAGATACATTTGATTTCCATAATCTTCTTGATGCGAGGATATTTAACTCACTTAAGAAAATGGTTCTATCAGACCAAAACTTCGAAAGAAAATTGTTAAAAGCTGCACTCTCAATGTACTCACTCAACACTTCAGAGATTATTGCGAAATTACTAAAGAATATTAATTCAAACTTTTTGTTAAATAATGAAGTATTAAATAATGAAAAGAAACAGTTATTAGAAAGCTATATGAAGTTTTTAAAAGAGAAGAAAGAGTATGACGAAAAAATAAAAGATAATAAAGATGAAGAAGCTCTCGCGGCCATAGATGATATTCCGGAGCCTCCAAAGTCACCTTTAGTTCCAGAGATTGAGGAAGACAAAGAAAAGGTTAACGAAATAATATCAAAATCTATGTATAAAGATGCGCAGTCAGTAAAGCTCATCAAAAAAGGTAGATCATTTCAATGGTCAGTTGAATTAGAAAATATAAATGCTCTTTTTAATAATCAGACACATGCACTGGAATATTTGAAAATTAATCACCAGAATATTGATTTTGAAATCATTCCTAGTAAGTATGTCACCTTTTCTGGAATATATCACCTGCCGTCTGGTCTTAAGTATAAGGCAGGTAATAATGTTTATAATATAGAAATAAATAATTACTATGCAATAGAGAGTTCTAAAGATATCTCAACAAGATATAGAGAGTACAAGAAAAAAGAAGGCGAAAATCAAGAGAGACGGAAAAAGCTTACGATAGATGACTCCACTCTTAATGTTGAGAAACTTCCAATAATCTACTAGTTAAGTAGCCATAATCATTTGGCAAAAAATAAAAAACTCAAGTAACTGTAAAATTCTACCGATCAAGAACATGCGATAAAGTGTTTATATAAGGTAGTGTTATGAAAAGAACAAAACTATTTATTTTTATGTTACTCACGACATTGATATCAACTTCTAGTAGCGCTGATGGCGGTACCGTTTCTGCTCAAGGAGAGACAATAGAAGAGGTAAAGGCATGCGACGCTGAAACTCAAAAGAAAATGTCAGTTGGAAACTTGATGGAGCTTGCACCAAAGTTCGACGTTGAAGTAAAACATGGGAAAATTAGAATAAATTATCGAACTGCATCTGAATGTATGAATAATGTAAAAATAAACTATAAAAGAAATGAAAAAAATAATATTGTATTAACTTTTCGTACTCAAGGTAACGTTTCTAATTGTGATAAGTCTAAACTACTTAGCTATCCAGAAATTGCAATTGATATTGGTGAATTAAATTTAGATAAGGACAAAACTTCTAGGGTAATTGTTAACAGCCCAATAGTTGCCAAAGAAGAATCAGGGCATAAATTATCTGAGGACGTCTATGGAAAACCTGATGCTGGCTGTGGTTTCTTTGAAACACCTGTAAAAGATAAAATGATCATGGCAAATACGACTGACGCTTTTGATCTCTATACGGAAACTGTAAAGCTATGTGAGCAAGAAGATAGTAGACAACTTTCAGACGTGACTGCGCTTCATGATAAGCTACAAAATAGTTCGGGAAATCTTAAGTTTTTAGTAGAGCTTGTATCTAATATTCAAAAAGATGAGCTTGTAAAAGAAATGGAGAAGATGCACGAAGATCTTGAAGAACTTGAAATGCGTATTGCCCCAGGTGATGATAGCGATGACGATTTTGGTTTAGGTAAGACTGAACTAAAAGAAGCTATTGAAGAATATGCAGATATCATGGATAAATTCACGACAGAAATTATGCCTTCTATTGAATCGAGGCTTAAGTTTCTTGAGAAAAAAAGAAAAGTAGCCAAAGATGAGAAGAACGAAAAGCTGTTGAAACAAATAGATAAAGAAGTAAAAGAATTAAATGAGCTTGTTGCTGGATTTGATAGAGAACATTCGGACAACAAAGACGAGTTTAGCTTTGTCGTAGATGCTATGGCCGAGTACAACTTACAATCCTCTGGTAAGAAAATATTCAAAGCGGTTAAAAATGCTGAGTTTATGAAAAGAGTATACTTTGAAGATGAGGATGACCTAGATAGGGGCGATAAACTAACCCTTAAACAGGCGAATGCAAGATCTAAGAGAGCAATGAAGGGAGCTCAGAAAATATTTAATGAGTGGAAAGACTTAGCTCTTGTAAGAAAAGGAAAAGGCGATATTGTCGTTCAAAGAAGATATGATGCACTTAAGAGTGTAAGAACGGATAAGTACAAAGAGTTAACTAGCTTAGGAAAGAGATTTCAAACGATTATGAAAACATCATACCAAAAATACTGTAGCGACGGTATTACTCCAACATGCCAAATGGTAATGGATAATCTGTCTAAATGGTATTATAGGAGGATGGAAGTTGTGAATAAGAAATATCAAGAAAGATATCAGTATGAGAATACAGCATATCAAGGTTATAAGAAGTTAAATGATGAATATAAAATGATAGAGGCTCAAAAAGAAGCCGCAAAAGCTAGAGATGAGTTTAGTGATTACGGCTCTGATGACTATAGTGTTTGGAGTAATCAGAGATCAAGTTTGTTTCAATTTGAAACTCAATTTGATGATCCATTTATGATGAATAATCAATCTATGATGGGTAATCCATATATGATGAATAGTCCACAAACGTTACCATTGATAAGATAGTTACTGATAAAAACTAGATACAAAAAAGCCCGCATATGAAGCGGGCTTTTTTTTTATATATGTTTTAAGATATTAAAACTTAATGTTAGCAAATGCCTGTAAGACATATGAATCTTTAACAACATTAGGATTTGCTGTATTATTATAAGCAAAGTAATCACCAGTCATGAGGTAACCTAAGCTTCCTCCAAAAGTAACTGATGCATTCCAGTTATAGCTAAAGTCAGAATCAAACTCTATACCAAGATCATCTTTTTGATCAAAGCTAGCAGCAAAAGTCTTACCTTTATTATGATTGAAAGCATTTTCTCCTGCCTTCGCAACTTCATCTGCCTTTGCGTAAATTAAGCTATTCGTCCAAGACCAATTAACACTATCGTATCTGTGTGCGATTTTGAAAAATGTAGTATTGGTTACATATGAATCATAGATATTTTGTGAAGAGTCACTTACAGCATTTAAGTTGTACTTAAAGAGTAAGTTTGCAACTTGATAATTTGGGTGCAGGTAGAGAGCATTGAAAGAATTATTAACTCCATCATCTCCACTGACCATACCACCATTTAGGCTAAATTGGTGTCTTTCATTAAGTTTAAAAGTATTGTGTACAAGAACTGCTCTGGCCTTATAGTTTGAATTTGTAGTTGTTGTATAAGCATTTCCAATTTCACCACTTAAAAGAGGTACTTCTACTTCAGTTGTGAATTTACCATAAGTTTTTCTTAGGTAAATATCCGTGATTTTTACGTCTGTCTTACCAAGTTTAGCGCTAGTCTCATCAGAAAGTATATTAGCTTCACTTGATGCTTTATTTTTGGCATATAAAATTCCAAAACCAAATTCTCTATCAAGGTTATTATAAAGAATCGAAACACCACTTTCTTTAATTCTAGAAGACTTTGTTAAGTTTCCAGCCGAAGAAATTTTAGAGTAGTAAAGGTCGATATTAAAATTACCGATTTTAAAATCTGCCGTTATTCCATCTCTAATAGTTGAATGTCTTGAAAACTGAGCCTCTCCATTATTGTGAAGAGCGCCAAGTCCCCAATGTGTATTTTGTCTACCAACTTTATATGTTGCAGTGTCTGCGTAGAAGATAGCATAAGCTTGAGTAACGTTAAGAGCATTTGATCTCACAGTATCAAAAGTATAAAGACCAGTTGAAAGTCTTGGGTTTGTACCGTCTTTCTTTGTAGTACTATCACCAAATGTTCCACCGTAGCCACTACCTGTTGTAAGTTCAGCTATGATAGTTGTTGAATCATTAACAATAATTTCAGGTCTAAGCTTGAAGATATAAGACTGGAAACTTGCATTCGCAATCTTACCGTCAGCAAGTGCGTATTCCTGAGTTCCGTTATTAACGGCAGAGTTATCTACAACGCTATCTATTCTTCTGAAGTCAGTAATCTTATTTGTGTCAAAATGAACTTCACCATGCCAATCAATTGGAAGAGCAACTATGCTGGACGCAAAACAAGCGATGGTAGATATTTTGAAAAAGTTCTTCATACATAATCCTTTATAATATGTTTAAAATCTTTAAACTTACGAGTATAATTAATTTTCAAATGATATCTAATTATTAATCTATTAGTCAAAGAGTCAGGAATTAACAAGCGACGCGTTATTTATATTTTTTTATTATCTATGCTCATAATTTTCTTAGGGTGCGTTACGTATGCCTACAAAGTAATTTCTGATATAAATATAGCAAAGATAGCCGCAGTGGAGCCTCGGGCTGATAAAGTAAGGTTAATTCAATTTGAAGAAGGTGGATTGCTTAAGAAGGAGGATTTAAAGTTCTTTTATAGCAAAACCTCAGATAAGAGATTTTTTAATATTATTTCTAAAAGTCTAAGTGAAAGTAATGAAAATTACGAGGTAATAAAAAACGTTGACCTTGAACCACTTATTCCAAACGACTGTTCCAGGTCTCGCTGTCTTCAGTACCGATTACCATTTTCAAGCATTCCTCATATTTTTTCAAAGGGCCTAATTGGAATAGAGGATTATCGATTTCTAAACCATTTTGGCATAGATTTAAAATCTATTTTTCGAGCTATAATTCAAGACATCAAGGCGGGGAGCTTTGTTCAAGGTGGGTCCACATTAACCCAACAGGTTGTAAAAAATCTCTTCTATACAAATGAAAAATCTGTTCAGAGAAAGGTTAAAGAGGCCATAGTTGCTATCTATCTTGAAACTTTTCTTGATAAGACAACTATACTGCAGACTTATTTTAATGAAGTCTATTGGGGTAGTTTGGGTGGAGTTCTGATAAAGGGGATTGAATCAGCATCAAGAAATTACTTTAATAAGAATATTTTAGATATAACCAGCTATGAAGTATCAATTCTCATTTCAATGCTTAAGGGTCCAAATTATTATAACCCTATACGAAGAACTCAACGCTTACGAGATCGAGCTGACTTTATTTATAAAAAATTAAAAAAATTAGACTTTATCGCCTCTAATGATAAATCAATGTGGGATGACGAAGATTGGGCTGATTGGGTAAGTTTCCTTGAGTATTCCGTAGAGATGAAATACCAAGAAGCGCTTTATTTAACATTGAAAAGAAAAGAGAGTACGGATCAATATTTAATCTTCAATTCGATCCTAAGAGCGAAGAAGCTCCTTGAAGAAAAAGACTGGAAAGATAACTCATACTCCGTAAAAATGGTCATTGGCGACTCAACAGAGAAAGAATTCTATTATTCAAGGTTTGAGCGAGACATAGAAAAGGCAATTAAGAACGAGTATGTACAAGTTGGTAGTACTTTAAAGCCGTTAGTTTATGAAATATATGTTAATAATGGCGCAGAACTAGATCAGAAGGTATCGGTCGAGCCTTTAACTCTTGATCTCTTAAGTGGTAAGTGGACACCTCGTGAATCACATAAGATGAAAGTTTCAGAGGTATCTATAGCGCGAGCTTTACGAGAGTCTTTAAATATACCTGTGATTAGACTTGCTCAGTCTCAGGGCTTTGATGTCGTTGAGAAAAAGCTAAAAGTGAAATTTCCAAGACTCCTCACTCCTCTTTCGCAATATCCTTCACAGCTACTTGGTGCATTGGAGCTATCTGTAGATGAAGTATTTGAAGCCTATAAAGGTTTCTTTGAGAGAGATTGTATAGCAGGAAAAAGCTCTATCACAGAAGTTTTGTCCAATCCAAAACTTACTACGATTAAGTATAGAGTTGGAAAGAGGCTAGGAGGACAGAGATTTTTTGGTAAGACAGGAACATCTAATCAGGGCTTAGATAATTGGTTTATTGGTTACGATGGTAGGAAGTTATTTGTTATTTGGTTTGGTGTAGATGGAGATAGATCTGGGATAAAAGATACAAAAACGTATGGATCTAACACAGCGTTTCTTATTTATAGAGATTCTGTATTGTATTCAGGTAGACGTCTAGCTATTCTTCCATGTTTATAACTTCAAAATTTGAGTAAGAGCAAAAATATTCTTGTCAAACAATTAATAATTTTATATTTTGAGATTGGTGAATCTATTATAGGGGTGTCGACAAGTGGCTAAGTCAGCAGATTTTGATTCTGCCATTCGCAGGTTCGAGTCCTGCCACCCCTGCCACCTTTTCATGGGGGCAATATGAAAAAAATCATTCTTGTTTCAGGTACATCAAACCCACACTTATCTAAAAAAATTGCAGGTATATTAGACGTTCCTCTGATCGATCCACAAATAGTTCGCTTTGCTAACGGTGAAACTTTTTGTGAAATTGAAAAGAATGTTCGTGGAGCAGATGTTTTCGTCATCCAGTCAACTTGCACGCCGGTTAATGATAATCTTATGGAGCTGCTCATCACAATTGACGCTCTAAAAAGAGCTTCAGCAAAATCAATAATCGCTGTTGTTCCACACTATGGTTATTCCAGACAAGATAGGAAGGCTTCACCAAGAACTCGGATAACTGCGAAGCTTGTTGCTGACCTGATGACTGTTGCCGGTGCCAATCGAGTGATGACAATGGATTTACACGCGGGGCAGATTCAAGGTTTTTTTGATATTCCATTTGATAATATCTACGCCTCTCCAGTTTTATCTAAATATATTAAAGAGAACCTTATTACTGAAAATAGTATCTTTGTTTCGCCAGATGCCGGTGGCGTTGACAGAGTTAGGCATTACGCAAAGAAGTGTAAGGCTGATATTTCAATGATTGATAAGAGACGCACAGGAAAGAATATTGCTAAAGCAATGAATGTTGTTGGAGAAGTTAAGGGGAAAGATTGTATCATTGTAGATGATATGATTGATACGGCAGGGACACTTATCGAAGCTTGTGATGCTCTAAAGAGCCATGGTGCGAGGAGTGTAGTTGCAGTAGGGACACATCCAATATTTTCTGGTCCAGCAATTGAGAGAATTAATAAATCTGATTCACTAGATAGGGTTGTCGTCACGGATACAATCCCTTTGTCTGAGGAAGCTAGTAAATGTGAAAAAATAGAAGTTGCATCTGTTGCAGATGTATTGGCACAGTCTATTCACAGAACGTTTAATAATGATTCAGTAAGTTCATTATTTGAATAAGAGTAAAATATGTCTTTTTTAATAGTAGGCCTGGGAAATCCTGGCAAAGAATATGAGTATACAAAGCACAACATTGGATGGGATGTTTTTGAAAAACTATCATTTTATGATGACCTAATCTGGAAGGAAAAAAGTAAGGGGCACTTTGCTTCGAAAGATATTTATGAAGAAAAGTTTTATTTTCTAAAGCCACAAACTTATATGAACTTAAGTGGTGAATCAGTAATACCCTTTATGAATTACTTTAAAGTTCCAAAAGAGAATGTGTTAATTTGTCATGACGAGCTTGATCTTCCTTTTGGCACAGTTGCTTATAAGAATGGTGGTGGACTAGCGGGACATAATGGACTTAAGTCGATTGCGGCCCAGCTAGGAACTAATGATTTTAAAAGATTAAGAATTGGGATTGGAAGACCTCAGCATGGAGATGTCAGTAATTGGGTTTTATCACGCTTTGCTGGTGAGGATGCAGACTTTCATGAAGAATATTTAAAGAAAGTTGCAGTAGCTATGAACTGTTATATGAAACAAGGTTTTACTACTGCGATTCAAAGATATAAAAAGAAAAAAGTTATTTAGGAGATATTTATGGCATTAAATTGTGGAATTGTAGGGTTACCAAACGTTGGGAAATCAACAATATTTCAAGCGATCACATCTGCACCGGCTGAGGCCGCGAACTTTCCATTTTGTACGATTGAGCCAAATGTTGGAATCGTAAACGTTGGTGATAAGAGATTACAAGATATTGCAGATAAGATAACTCCAGATAAAATCATACCAACTGTTGTTGAGTTTGTTGATATTGCAGGTCTTGTTAAAGGTGCATCAAAGGGTGAGGGACTAGGGAATCAATTCCTTGGAAATATTCGCCAGGTAAATGCTATTGTTCATGTTGTGAGATGCTTTGATGACTCAAATGTGATTCATGTACATGGAGAAGTTAATCCACTAGATGATATCGAAACAATTAATATGGAATTAGCGCTTGCAGATCTAGAAGTTGTTCAAAGAAAGCAGGCAAACTTACCTAAGCTCATGAAGAATCAGAATAAAGAAATATCAAGTAAGGCCAAGATGGTAGTTCCTGTGCTTGAGCGTTTAACCGCACACCTTGAAGAGGGAAAAGCAGCAAGAATGTTAGAATTAAATGATGATGACCTTGAGCTTATTAGAGATCTGAATCTGATAACCCTTAAAAAGACTCTGTATTTATGTAATGTTGATGAAGAATCTTTAGAAGAAGACAATGCGCATGTTCTAAAAGTTAAGGAAATCGCTAAAGGCGAAGGATCTGAAGTTCTTAAAATTTGCGGTAAACTTGAGTCTGAAATTTCTTCTTTGGATAGTGAAGAAGAGAAAAAAGAATTCATGGAAGCTGCGGGGATCGAAATCTCTGGTCTAGAGTTACTTACTCATGCAGCTTATAAGATGCTAGGTCTAAGAACATATTTCACTGCAGGTGTTAAAGAAGTAAGAGCGTGGACATTTAAAGAAGGTGCCAAGGCGCCACAAGCTGCAGGTGTTATTCATACTGATTTTGAAAGAGGCTTTATTAAAGCTGAAATCTATCACTACGATGATCTTATTGAGTTTGGTTCAGAACAGAAAGTTAAAGAAAATGGAAAATTAAGAATGGAAGGTAAGGAATATCTTGTAAAGGATGGAGATATCATTCATTTTAGATTTAACGTGTAGTTTATTTGATATTCTGACTTACGATAAAAGACTTTTCTAAGCTTTGTGGCTTTCTTCTTTTTTCGTAGAGGAATTGATAGAAGTAAATATTTCTATAAATGAGTTTCACATACATTCTCGTTTCTTTGTAGGGAATATCTTCTATTAGTTTGAGAGGATCTTCTTTATCAAAAACATTTTTAATCCATGACTTTGTTCTTGTTGGACCAGCGTTATAGGCACTGAGAGTATAAATCAAATTACCATCGAACTGCTTCATGAGTTTGTTTAAATATTTTGTGCCAAGTCTAATGTTAGTGTCTGGTTTAAAGAGTTCTCTACTATTTCTTATCCTTTCCATTGAACGTGCCGTGCTTGGAAGAAGTTGCATGAGTCCTCTAGCATTAGCGTGAGAGACAATATCTTTATCAAATGCAGACTCTTGTCTGATTAGCGAAAGTACAAATAAGGGATCCACGGGACCTGCATATTTCTTTATAATACTGTAGTACTTCTTTGGGAAAATATAACGTAAGTCAAATTCATTTAATTTAACAATATGCCTTGATAGGTATGAGTTAAGAAGTCTAAAGGAACTTAAAAAGTCGTCTGTTTTCTTGAATTCATTTAGCATTGAAACAGCGAGTACTTTGTTGAGGTCTTGCTTATTGAAGTCATTAAGAAGATCCTTATTTACAATAACTTTATATGCTTCAGTTCTTGCGAGATTTTTCAGAAGTTTACTTGCAAAATAATGATGTGAAATCTTCGACCACACTTTACTCTCGGAAACATCTGTTAAAAAGTTTTGAGAAAAGTTTTTCTCGTTAATATCGATATGTCTAAAGAGTTGGTCATCGTCTTTATAAACAGATAAATCGTAATTGGCATACTCTCTTTTTGAAAGAATAGAATAATATGAGAGTGGATCGGACTTTATGAGTTGATCAAAAAGATGATTTGCAATGGAGGCTTCATCTGTATTTTTCAGAACGTATGCTGTCCAAAATTTTATTTTAGATGATTGCTTATTAAAGTCTTCAATAATTTGATAGTTCTCTATATCTTTAAGAGCTGCTTTGTAATTGTTTTGACTTATAGATGTCCAAAGAATTCTGAATTTCGCTTCACTTTTAAGATTGTCTTTTTCAACTAATTCATAAACTTGTCTCAAGACGCTCAGCGAGTGTCCGAGGATCCCCTTTCGCTGAAGATGAGTAGCACTGTAAATAACATATTTTCCTGCATTAGTTTTAGCAAGTGTTGCGATATTTACTTTGAAGTAGCGCATGAGATTTGTTGAGGAGGTGACAATAGCTTTCCGTGATTCATTTTCAAGAGTCTCTTTGAATTCTTGATAAAGTTTCTTAATGTTTTTATAGTGCTCAATTGATTTATTCTTAGTTTTTGTGTTCTTATTCGAAGCATAGTGATTGATAAGATATTCGTTTAGATCTTGATCCTTAGAGAGAATAGTGAGAAATTCAGAAATTGTTTGATAGTTAGTTGTATACCTTTTGAGTGCATTAAGTGTTTTACTCAAATAGCGTGGATTATTTTCAAGTAGATACTCAATACTAGTTTCAATGGATTGAAGTTTAAAATTATTAAGAGTTGTTAATCGAAAAACCTTATGAGCATGACAGTACTTATATAACTCTCTTCTAAATCTTGAATGAACACTATTCTTAGTATTATGAACTATTTTACAGTGAGTTTTTTTAAGATATCCAAGCGAACGTATTTGATGAAGTAAATATAGGTCACGCTTATAGTGATTAAAAATATCACTTTTTATCGCATCCTTTCTGAGTTTCTCAAGGTTAATATATGTTGGCTTTCCTCTGCGAAGACTTGAATAAACAGATCTTAATTTCTTTGCTACATTTTCTTCTAAGTTAGATGCATAAAGATTTAAACTAAATATAAGTGTGATTAAAATATATTTCATTCTTCTGAAAAATTCTCCGTTAGGCTATCTTCAATTTCTTCTAATTTTTTCACTATTTCATCAATGACAACTTTCTTGTCATCAGGGATAGATACTTTGAGGTTCTTTAAATAGGAGGATGCTTCATTAAGGTAAACTGAATCTTGTTGAAACCTCTCTTGAACCGAGGCCACCGTTAGATTTACTTCATTCGCTAGGTCATGTAGGTAGTCACCATCACGAAAACTGAGCTTTCCATCAATGATACCATTGCGCATATTGGCCAGGTATCTTTTCATTTTATACACAGGTCCCGCTATTCTATGAGTCATTACTATACAGGTAATAAAAGTGATGAGAACAAAGGCTATTTCCCAAAGTATAAGAAGCTTCACAGCATGATGTTTAAGAACTTCAATTTCAGCGGAAGCTTGCGGAAATTTAATACTTAGGTTTTCTAAGACTCCATTAATTAATGGATGAAAGAATAAAGCGATAGAAATGAAAACTACAAAGCAAATCATGAGACTAAATTTCAATTGAAATTTAGGCTCCACTATATAAATTAGTCTTTTAACTTTTTGGGTCACAAAAAACTCCGGGTAGATACTAGCGGTTTAATTATACCCTCTATGAACAGAAGCTAAAAAAGGCTTCTCATGGGCAAATATTGCTTAATAGTGAGACTGAAAGGTGATATAAATACTTTGTTTTAGATAAATGGAGATATTCTATGAAAGATATTAAATCAGTAATTGAAAGTATTAAAAACCCTGAATCTGGAGAGACTCTACATTCTGAAGGGCGAATTAAAGAGCTAAGTATTGGAGATAATTCTCTTGATCTTACTTATGATCGTGAAGGTATTACGCCACAGCAAAAAAGACAAATTGAAGACATCATTGTAAATGAACTCAGTAATCAGATAGATGAAGACAATATTATCATTAAAACTGTATCAAAGAACTCAAGTGATGTTCATGGCGCAAAGCCTAAACCTAAACAAGAGCAGCCTGCTAACTTGAAAGTGGGTCACGGATCATTGCCTCAGAAACGAAAAATTGAATCAGCGAAGAATATTATAGCAATTTCATCAGGAAAAGGTGGGGTTGGTAAATCAACTGTGTCTGTTAATTTAGCGTATGCACTGATTCGTCAGGGGGCAAAGGTTGGATTAATTGATGCTGATATTTATGGGCCATCTATACCAATGCTTCTTGGAAAAAGAGATGCTAAGCCACTTGCAAATGATGATAAGAAGATTCAGCCAATTGAAGCCAATGGCTTAAAGTTTATGAGCTTTGGTTTATTTATTGGTGAAAAAGATCCTGTTATTTGGCGTGGACCTATGCTTGGAGGCGTCTTAAATCAATTCTTATTCGATGTAGATTGGGGTGATCTTGATTATCTTTTGATCGATCTTCCTCCTGGAACTGGTGATGTTCAGTTGAGTATGATTCAAGCAGTCGAGATGTCTGGAGTTATCGGAGTTTCAACACCACAAGATGTTGCCTTACTTGATTCTACAAAAGGGCTTAAGATGTTTGAGCAAGTTAAGACACCAATTCTAGGTACAGTTGAGAATATGAGTTACTTTGTTCCTGATGATATGCCAGACAAGAAATACTTTATATTTGGTAACGGAGGCGTGAAAAAGGCCTCAGAATCCTTAGGGTTAAACTTCTTAGGAGAAATTCCTCTAGAAATCGCACTTCGTGAAAGTTGTGACTCAGGAGTGCCATATATGACGAATCAAGATAATGAGGGCAAACCAGTGTGGAATTCATATCTTTCAATAGCCAAAAAGCTCATGGGAGATGATAATGGAAAAAAGAAAGGTTTTTTTTATAAGATACTAGGAAAGTAATGTCGTTAATTCTCACACTAGAAGAGCAGACTGCTGTTGGCTTTACAGGGAAAGTAAATTTTCTCAAAAAGTCTGATGGTCAATATCTAGGGGTAGCTCATGTGAGAGAAGGTGATATTTGCTTTTGTGCTTATTCAGGAAAAATTGGAAAAAAGGCTCTTGTTACTGCCATAATCCATGAGATGGATGAGTATGAAGAGTTTAAGTACGTTGTCGAGCCTGAAATTGTTGAAAGTTCAGAGGGTGAATTCAAACTTTCAATAAGTGCACTCAAGAAAGTAGCTTCAAGTGAATTCAAAAAATACAAAACCTTAAAAAAGCTTAGGCCGCCTAAGTCCCTGCATGTTATCCCAAATGTGAAAATATTTGATCCAGAAGTCGAGATGAACTACAATAATTTCCTAGTTTTAAAATCGATGACTGAATATAGTAAAGTTGAAGATATATATAAGAATACAAACCTATTTGAGCATGAGATTACAGAATGCTTAGTCATGCTTCGAAAGAAAGGTTTTGTGAACGTTATTTCTAAGGAGAGAGAGTAATGAGAGGTCAGGTTCATAATCAAGGTGAGTTAGCGGAATTAAAAGTAACTATTGAAAAAGACGTGATTGAAGCAATGCAAAGAATGTCTAAAAATACTGGCTACTCTTTAGAGGAATTAGTTGTAATCGCTCTTAAGAGGTTCAGATCAAGTCATTCAGATTATGAAGATGCAACATTAAACGTAGACTAGTCTTCGCTAGAATGTCATTTCATTAGACAGATCGCTGTCCAAAATCTGTTTAAAATTTATATTCATTCAATATTTCACATCTCAAAATATGTATAATATTTAAACACCGTTATAATTTATACAGTATTAAAAAAAACATTCTCATGTATATCTAGGTACTTAGATGGTCACTTATACTAAAAAGTGTGCAAAAGGCTGTCAGTTAGAGTGGCATGCGTGTTGCATCATAATAGGCACAGGAGCTTATTATGAACGCAACAATTTTGTACAAGAAATTCATTTTATCAGTACTATTCGCTGGATCAGTTGTCATAACTGGAGGGATCTACCAAACCACAGAAATAGCTGATACTTCATTTATGAATGATAATGAAATTCAGTTCTCAAAGAGATTTGATGACTCAAGATATGTAGCTTCAGCAGAGACTGAACTTGAGAAGCCAAAGTTTGCTGTTAGATATCTTCCTAAGAATGAAAAGAATATGCAGTTAATTGCAGGTAAGTGGATTGTTACAAGAATTGAAGGACATGATGAGGTTGAAGTATATAATGCAAAAAATGAAGCAAGGGAAATTATTGTAGATATGAAGCTTGTTGCAACATCACAAGTACTTGTTAATAACGATAAGAAATATCAATTTGATATTTCATTTCTTCACGAGTCTGCAAAAACTATAGCTTTATTTAGATCTTATAATGACGGATATGAAATATTAGAAGCAAGAAGAATGGTGCCAGCTGAGGTTGCACAAGAAAAAGCTGTTAGTGAGATTGAGAGCAGTGATTTAGAAAAAAGAAAGTCTACTGTTCAAAGGTCAGAAGCAACATCTGAGGAATTAATTCTAGAAAGAGCGCTAATTCCATCATTAGATCCAAATATAATAATCTTTAAAGAGGAAAGTGCAAATACTGCTTCTATCTCAACTAGGTTAGTAGAGTCTTTAAGTGTTACTGTAGAAAAGAATGGGAGATCAATCTCTTTTGATGAACTTGCTGGAGCAGAGATCGGTGATGGCGGAAGTATTCTTCTTCCGGATGATAATGGAGATATGGTTCCAGCAGGTCTTGTTACGAATAATGGTAAAGATGGATTAAGAGTTAGACTGACGAAGAAGGGCTACGAGGGAGTAATGCTGAGCTTTGTAACATCAGATGAGTTTGTAAGAATTAAAGAAGAAGAAAGAGAAGTAGAAGACTTAAATAAACAAAATGCATATGAGAACGGGTACGATACTGTAGAAAAAGCAACAACATTAAACGTAGTTCAAACAGAAGCAGCGAGTGCAAGAGGTGAAATTGTAGAAGAGGAAGAGCTTTCAGATGAAGAATATGACAGATTAGAAGCTGAGTTTGAAAGAGAAGTTCTAGACGGAGAGCCTATATATGAAGAGGACTTTGAGCAAGAAATAGAGAGACAAGGTGTAGCATTTTAATAAATTTAAAATATATAAAAAATAAAGGCCCTCTAAGATGAGGGCCTTTTTTATTACATAATCTTCTTAAGTTCTTCTTTTAAAATTGGAACAATTTCAAATAAGTCACCAACTATACCATAGTCAGCTTTCGTGAAAATTGGAGCATCTGGGTCAGTGTTGATAGCAACAATAACTTTAGATGTTCTCATCCCAGCTAAATGTTGAATCGCACCAGAAATACCACATGCAATATAAAGAGTAGGAGCAACAGTTTTACCTGTTTGTCCAACCTGCATAGAGTGTGGAGCATATCCAGAATCTACGGCCGCTCTTGAAGCACCAACAGTAGCCCCAAGAACTTCTGCAAGCTCATCAAGAATTTTAAAGTTTTCAGCATTCTTCATTGCTCTACCACCAGAAACAATTATATTTGCTTCAGTAAGATCAACCTTTTCAGAAGCACCTTTAACAATTTCTTTAATAGCAGCTTTTATGTCACCAGCATTTCCACTAACTTCATTAGCAGCACCTGCACCAGCAGT
>DDIK01000007.1 GCA_002338505.1 Bacteriovorax sp. UBA1852 | reverse complement strand
TAGATTATAATTGAAACAGAATATAATATTCATATCACCATTTTACTGGATCAGTTTTATAGGCTTTCAATAATCATAATATTAAATGCAGCGAAGAGGCTTGAATTATTCCAATTCAAAAGAGGCCTATAATTTGTACCTTTTAATATGTAAGGTGAATTCTTTAATGGAATTTTTTCAGCCTTTCTCTTTGACCAATCATTGCCGTCTATCAGACTTCCATCAAGATCTCTAAAGCCCAGCTTATTATATTCAGAGGGTGATCTATATTTAGATAGCTTACCTCGAAAACTAGTCTCATGAACAACTAGGGAGCCAATACTTAAGCCCTTTTTCCATCCTGCTTTTTTTAAGAAATTAGCTATACTTGCGAAGATGTCTGGCTTTGAACCCCAAAGATCAACTCTTCCATTTTTGTCATAATCATAGCCATAGGCAGGAATATTTGAAGGCATAAACTGACACTGCCCAGTAGCACCTGCCCAGCTTCCTTTAAAGTTCTCTCTTTTGACATGGCCTTGCTTTAAAAGTCTTAAAGCTGCATTTAGTTGAGTTGTGTAAAACTTACGTCTTCTTCCATCATAGACAAGAGTAGCCAGCGACCTAATAACATCATAATCGCCCATGATATCACCAAAGTACGTCTCAACTCCCCACAAAGAAACAATAGCTTCTTTATCGACTTTAAACTTTTTTTCAATTTCAGTTAAAATCTGTTGGTGTTTTTGGAGTTCAACTTTTGCTCTTTGTATTCTCTCATTATCATCACGCAACCAACGCTTCATAAACTCATTGTAGTCTTTAGTTTTACTGAGAATAACTTGATTTCGATCTCGTTGAATAACCTTTTGATCTAACTCTACATCTTTTAAAACTTTCATCGTAAAAGAATAAGGAATACCTCTTTTACTTGCCTGTTTAGCATAAGACTTTTTCCACTGATCAAAAGTCTGTGCAAAAGATTGTGATACAAAGAGTATCGAGAATATGAGAAAAGTCTTATTTACTCTATTCATAAAATTATTATCTCAAATAAATACAATTAAATCAAAAAGAACATAGTGGATAAAATTGGGGTGACATTCGTCACCCCAAACTAGAGAGAGAGGGATATTGAGAGATTAAAAGACTAGTTAAGAGATTGGAGCATCTCTTCACTATATTCTTTTAAGTCTTTAGAATTCTTTGCTAATTCAACAAAATCTGGGTTTGCAATAAGAGGTCTTCCAATGGCCACGAGATCAGAAGCTTCATTCTCAACTGATTCGATGGCATCGTCTACAGTGTATGAACCGCATGCCATGATGTTTCCATTGTAATTTCTTCTTAAAAAAGAAGTGGCCGTCCCATCAAGATATTCAAATTTAATCGTGTCATCAAAGATACCAGTATGAACATATGCAAGATTATATTTTTCAAGCTCTTTTAATAACTCTTTAAAAGTCGCTTCATCACCATCCGTATGCTCGAGATTAAAGTATGCTCCTGGAGAGAGTCTAATACCTACTCTTTCTCCACCAAACTCATCTACAATACGTTTCACGATTTCAAGGGCAAACCTCATTCGATTCTCGGTACTGCCACCAAATTCATCTGTTCGCTTATTTGTATCTTGTCGTAAGAATTGATCTATTAAGTAACCATTGGCCCCATGAATTTCAACACCGTCAAATCCCGCTGCGATTGAATTTCGAGCCCCCTTAACAAAAGCATCGATCATGTCATAAACTTCTGAAGTCTCAAGTGCTCTAACTTCTCCATATTGAAGATCATCGGTTCTAGGAACTCTTCCCGATAACGCATTTTCTGACGGAGCAACAGGCTTTTCTCCTTCGAGATAAATGGGATGACTTACTCTTCCCACATGCCAGAGCTGTAAAAACATCTTTCCGTTATTTTCGTGAACTTTCTTTGTTATCTTCTTCCATCCTTCTATTTGCTCGGATGTGTAAATTCCTGGCGTATTTGGGTAGCCATGACCTGAGGGATGAACCACTGTGGCCTCAGATATTATTAGGCCGACATCTGCCCTCTTAGCATAGTAATCAATTGCCAACTCATTTGGGACATGGCCTTCAACAGCAAAACATCTTGTCAGAGGTGCCATAACTACTCGATTCTTAAGGGTAATTTTACTATTCAGTTGAAATTCGTTGAATAGCTTCTTAGATGTATTAGACATGGTATCTCCTTTAGCTTGTATACAAAGTAATTTAACACAAAGAATTTAACTTGCAAGTATTTTGTATACAAAGTAAAATAAAAACAGGAAAGCTTATGAATTTTGATGATTTAAAATTGAAAAAACAGCTCTGTCACAAGTTCTATGTTCTTAGTAATAAGATCACTAGGAGATATCGTCCTCTATTAAAAGAGATTGATCTCACCTACCCACAGTACTTGGTTCTCATGTCACTTTGGGAGAACGACGGTCTTAATGCTTGCGAGCTCATTTCACACACGAAGATTGATGGTGGCTCACTCACTCTTATCCTTGATAAGCTTAGAGCTAAAGAGCTAATTATTTGCAAGAGTTCTCCAGAAGATAAGAGAAAGAAAATTATAAACTTAACAGACAAAGGGCAAGCCTTAAAAGAGAAGGCCTTAGAAATTCCTCAAAAGCTCTCTTGTTCTATTGAAGGCTTTAGTGAAGATGAGTTTGAACAACTCTCAAAATTAGTCGACAAATTTAACGATTCAATGCCAAATCCCTAAAGGAGATTTATATGAATGATGTTACAATTCTTGAATTAATAGGCGCAACACTTACAACCATTGCCATTGCACTAGGAGCATTTATTCCTATTGGCATTGTCTGCAATCTCTTCATGTAGTTTGTAGTATATTGTGGTAAAAAAATTATTTCTTATAAATCTCATGGTCATCATCTTTTACTTTACCAGTGAAAGACTTTTTACTGTGCACGAGCGCCAGATTCAAGGCTACCTCACCATTTTATTTATGATTATTACTTTCATGCTAAGTCCTTCTATAACTGCTAGCCAAGAACAAGGTAACTCTCAGCAAATTATGGATGTTGAACTTGAAGAAGGTGAATATCACAATGACTTCTCACGTGTTGGTAAAACAGAAGACTATGTTCAGGTAAAGCCCATTGATCTAAGTGGTGATGCTATAAGAAATGCTCAAAAGTCCCTCGAGGAAGATCTTAAAAGACTTGGTCTCGAGGACGATCCAGACAAGAAGAGTTAAATACTACACGGCCTTAAGCTGCTTCTTAAGTTGATCCAGCTCAGATTTTTCTTTCACTTCATGCAAAGAAATAACGTTATCATCAATTGACACGACCTCTTTACCAAGAGCCTCATTTACAGTCTTACAAAAGCTCAAAACCATATCTTTTTTACCCCAGCAAAGAAGGTCTGAAAGAGAATTAGGATAGCTACTTATATAGTAATTAAGACTCTGTGGTGAAATCCTTTTAAGAGTAGAAAGCATAAGTTGAGGACAGTATTCAAATCTTAAATGCTTAAAAATATCGACACGTGCTTGGTTTTCACATAATAGAAATAGTATTTCTTCATTACACAAGCACTCTCCCATTTTTTGAAGATCACTTATATAGATATCCTTATAAAATTCTTTTTGTGTGTGCATGAGAAAATAAATAGCAGTATTAGTTTCTTTAAATTTTAGGGCTATATCAAAACCAGAAATGTAACTCTCGTTTTCATGAAATGGATTGGCCCCGAAGCGGATAAGAAGTTTTGCAATTTCCCATCTTTCATTCGCACATGCAAGGTGCAAGAGATTACCATGTTCGTAATCTTCCATATTCGGATATAATCCATCAAGTAATAACTGACGAACACTAGTGTGATCACCAAGACGAATCAAATTAACGACATCTGGACAGATTCCGCCAGAAAACTTTGTAACACTCATACTCTCTACCTTCTCTCTAAAAGATTTCCCTCTCAAAAGAACCTTTCGGTTAATCATAACCCGAGTATGAGAGAGACGGTAAAGTTTATTTTCTAATTGAATTTATGGGGACTTAGGCTAGCGAAGAGGTATTAAATTCTGCCTATAAATATGAGATTTTTGTAGTTTTTAACAATCAATAATTTCTTGCAGAGGACTTCCTCGTCCGCCATTTGTGAATTTCATTTTGATCTTACCATTGTCATGGTAAATCTCTTCTACATAACGTCCTTTATATATCCAGAAATGACTTCTAGCTCTTAGAAAATTAAATGAGCCATCATCCTGATCATGTGTAAAGAAAACCGTCGCTTGGACGTCAGGAAGTTTAAAAGGTCCAATGCAACCAGAAAGAGGTTTAATAGAGCGGAGAAAATAATATTCTCTAGATCTATCAGTAAAGTCTAACAAATACCCTCGCTCTAAACTAAACTTCATATTTCCAGTATTGTTAAATGCAATTGCTGGTTGAAAACCAAGTTCACTGTATTTTAAAGGCACAGCACTACTAGAGCTCTTAGTCAAAAAATTATTTTTAATTCGAATATCTGAAAATCCAAATGATCTATTGTAGATATTATAAAACACTCCCTCATGATACATGGTTGGAGCTTTAAGTCTTTGGTGGAGTCTAATTTTTCCTCGTAAGTCGAAAAAGTCATCTACTTTATCAGATGCTAGAATTGAATTAAAGTAGCGGGTGAAGACTGTCGTAGTTTCTTTATCATAGAAAGTAGACTCAAGATTTAGCAAGTAGTTTAAATAAAATCCGGCCTTAGAGCGACTATCGAGTTCTTCCCATAAACTAAGATTGACAAAAATTCCTCGCCCTCTCTTTGTAGGATTGACGGCTTTTGCGAGAGTTTTCACCTGACATTGTGACCAATTAGTAAAGTTGATTTGATCTTTAATCGTTCCAAATTTAATTCCTCTCACAAATTTAAGATTCTCTTGGATATGATGCCTAAGACTTTTTATCGACAAATATCGAGGATAATTAATCTTCTTAAGACGCGTAAGTAAGATATCTAATTTCTCATCAGCGTTCCCTGCTGGTACGGAGTACTTGTAATTACTTTCAATATCAAAGAGCTCAAAGTAGTCAAGCAAAACAGTTCTATCATCACATTTCATCACAAAAATTGAGAAGCTTCCCTCTGACCTGTAATTTAAATAGTTGGCCCAAGCTGATGTACAATATGTAACAAAAAGAAATAGTATTAACGATCGCACTACTCTACTCCCCACACTCAGTTATAGTTCTCATGTGAGAGGCATGTAAACTATCTGGTTTTTGCTCTGGAATTACTAAGCTTTCATTATCTGCATAAATTCTTCTAATTTTTCTATCATGAAATAATAATCTTAAACTATATAAGGAATTGAAATGCAGTTGATTATTGATAAAAGAGACATTCATTCTTACTGGTACAGGAGGTATATAAAAACCACCAGAACAGCTTGAAACAACTCTAGCACTTCTAAGTGAAAAACTACTTTGAGATCGCATATTAATATATTCGCCAGAGAATTGATCGATCCTCATACCTTTAACATTATGAACTTCAACATCAGATGAGAAATTTAATTTCCGTAACTCAAAAGGAATGAGAGAAAATTTTGCATAAGTAATATTCCCACTTTCATCAACTTCTAATGGAATTTCTTCACCATAAACAGACTTTAAAGAAAAGAAGAAGCCTTGGTTATAAAGATACGAGTATCCCACTTTCTTGAATAATGAAGCTTTTAAATGAAGTTTCTCTAAGAGCTTACCATGATCAGATGATAACAAAGCATTGAGATATCGAGTAAAAACAGTCTCTTTAATATTATGAAAGAAATGCGCATCAAGATTAATCAAATAGTTTGTAATGACACCCGCTTTTGACTTTTCATCGAGACGACTCCAAAGACTATTATCAATAAAGACACTCTTCCCCGTAAAACTTGGGGCTTTTGCTTTTACAAGTGTTCTAATCTCACAATTGTCTTGGACAGTGAAATCAAATTCATCTTTTAAAGGTCCAAAGTTTATGGAGTTTAAAAATCGACCTTCTTTAAAGAAGTAATCTCTCCAGACTTTAAAGAGACGGTATCTTGGCTCAGAGAACACTCTTGATCTCTCAATAAACTCATCGACACGCTCATCAACAGTACCATCACTCATGTCATACTTATAAGCTGTCTCTACTCTATATAATTCATAAAAGTCTAGAAGTTCAACTTCATCACCACATTTCGTAACGAAAATTGAGAAAGAACTATCTCGACTTAAAAAGGTTTTGAAAGGATCCTTAGCATGAATACATAAACTAATAAAGAGCAAACAAAGAATACAGATATGCTTAAGCATGATGGCCTCCATTCACAATAGCCGGATGAAAAGCTAAATTGATCGTATAAACTTGATCATGTGCCTGAGTCGAGAGATCTAATCTTAGCTCATCTAAAAACGCCTCCATTCGCTTTTCAATTACCTTGATATCTTCTTTACTAAGGCTAAAAGTCATTGATTCATTTTTTCTTTTGCTGTTATCTAAGTTTTTTACGGCCCTAATTGAGTCCTCTAACTTTCTGATATGAAAGTTTTGAATACTTCGAGAACTCACAGAGTTGCCAAACGCGATGTTATTCTTCTTTTTAAATGCACGTCCTTCGAATACACCGATGAGATCATGTTCAATGAATGCGAGAATAATTTCATTAAAGCTTTCTTTCTTCATTCCTGCACACATACAAATAGTTCTTAATGATTCAAGTCTTGATTCTATTTCAAGATAATTCCAGACAATGTCCCATCCCTCTAAATCTAGGATCGACCAGGACTCTTGATTTAAATACTGGTGAGAATGATTGTGGTTTAACTTGTTTACGTACTCTCTTGAAGTCTCTCTCTGTTTCTTTGACTTAGATGTCTTAAATGAGACGAGGTGTGAAAAGTACTCTCTCTCCATTTCAGACATATCAATTTTCTTTGAAACAAGAAGAGCTCTCTTAACAGATAGACCTTCTTTTCTATTAAGCACCTGGTTTATTCTTGGAGCGGGAATATCAAGATCTCGCGCAAAGTCTCTTTGAGAATAATCAGGCCTCTGTGACCTGAGCGATATATAGACTTCTTCAAGAAACTCTATATAGTCATCATAAGAATATATATTAACATCATGCTCGATCATTTCTAATCTCTTAATACCGGGCAATTAAAGAAATAGTCTCTTTTTAATTTATTACACAAGTCTTTATAGACACTTTCTTTTCTATCTCTGGGCCATGAGTCATTTGCAAACCACTTAATTCCTAGGACGTTATTATAAAATAGAACTTCTGTTTCATCATTAGCTGAGTCTAGAAATTCATCGGATAGTAAATACGCTAAGAACTCTCTGACACTCTTTGAGCTCTTTGCTCCCTGACTTAATGCAATTAAATAGAGAAGTTCATGATCAATCAGGCCTTGCTGAGTCATCCAACTCGACTCTTCCCAAAGAGACTGATTGATGAAGAATACATTATCAAAAGGGAGAATAGGCTTTCTTTGAACAGCAACAACATTCAATACGCAGTCATCTTCATAAAAGAGATTATTAAAGTCATCTGGAATTTTGAAGGAGCTAACTTTAAGGTAATTTACATTATTATCAAAGAAACTTCGTAGTTCAGTCATCATCCTCTTATACAGAGGAGAAAAACTCCCGACTCTTTTTTCAAGTAACTTTTGTCGTCTTTTAAGATCAAGACTTTTAAGATTGTTGAAAGT
>DDIK01000006.1 GCA_002338505.1 Bacteriovorax sp. UBA1852 | reverse complement strand
GGAATCATGTCCAAGCATAAGCTCTTTATTATTCATTCTTAAGTAATAAGGACGGGACAAGATAAAGTCGTTTAAAGAGAAATTAGGGCATAAATCCCTCACCCACTTTCTTAAAAAGGTATATTCGAGAGTGCCAAGTTCTTTAAAATGCTTTGTATTCATGACCTGTTTTGAAGAGTTGAGAATGAGAACAGACTTATTTTTTTTTAAATAGCGATCGGCCATAAGATATGACAGATAATTCTCTCCTACGATGAAAATATCAATATTTTTATTAAGCATCTCTTTTTAAAACCTCTTCAAAAGCACTCATAGATTCTTTATTATGCCTAATATAGTCTGAAACATCCACTGATTCATGTGAAAAAGAAGGGTCAAGTAGAACTACGTCTTGCAGGGAATCTATAATTTTAACCTCGACTCCTAAACTCTTTATAGTTTCGTATTCGGTTGAGCGCTGAACCTTGGGTCCGACTTGAATACTTGAGTTGGCAACGAATGGCTCCAAAACAGAGTGGATACCTTTACCAAAACCACCGCCAACATAGCAGTGAGCGAAGTAAGGATAAAGCTCACAGAGAATACCTGGAACCATTGAGAGAATAATGATTTTCTCAGTTCCCTTAATATTTAAACGAGTCAAGACAGACTCTATCTCGATATGACTCATACCTTTTTCAAATACAACTAACTGAAAATCTTTGTGCTTGGAGAGCTGTGATTTAAATAAGGTTTTATTCTCATCACTGATATTATGGGGGGCCATATAAATAAGCTGCCCACCTGGCATCTTTTCACATGATTGTTCAATTGTTCTATTGAGTAGACCTTCTTCATAATCCCATACTTGAGAAAATAAGAATCTGTCTTGATGAGAGAATTTTGAAAATAGCATTTCATCCATCGTGTTAAGTATTTGAATGGCGCCTTTACTAGGAGATCTTTGACGAGAATTAATTTCTAAAACTCTCAAATCAAGTGGAGAGCTCACATCATTTCTTAAGGTGCCTTTTAATTCCTTTAAATCATTCTTAGTAGCAGGTATGAGATGAGTAAAGCATCTTAGATGAGCGATTTTAATAAATCGAGAGACGACAGAGCTGCTCTTTAAAGAAGCGGAGTAGAGAATGAACTTCTTTTTTGAGAGACCTAAGATCATTAAAGTTGGAAAGAAGTCATATCGCACCATAATAAGTGAGTCTGAAGTGCTCCACTTGTTTAAGTGAAATCTTTTTAAGATTGGAAGACGAATGATTCTCAGAAATTCACAGCTATGGTCATCTTTAAAACGTCTCATCCGTCTTTTTAAACTAGGCGAAGTATAAATTAATTCAATTTTTTTCTGATTCTTTAGAAGATGTTCTAGAAAGTAAACAATCTGTGCGAACTCTCCCTCACTTGAGACATGAAATGTAGCATACGCGCTATCATGAGAATTATGAAAGCTCTGAGCGTACTCATCTTTATAGTCTTCAAACTCCAAACGACTCCTAGTAAGAGGCAACTTCAGGATATCACAGGCCACAAAGGAGAAAATGCATTGCAAGAAATGGAGAATTTTAAAAATTAAAAGCATATCATTAATATATAGAGAAAGTTTCATTGGTACAATATGACACCAAAAAACAATATTTTTCATTCACACAATCAAAAATAAGTGTAATAAACTTACAAAATCTTACACACGCGGGTAAATATAGACCTAGCCTCTAAAAAATGTTGATCTTTCGTTTACGCTATTAGATTCTCATAGAACTTTACTGATAGAAAAAATTTAACAGTTCATAGAGAGAGATTATTTATTTCAGACTGAGGGGTCTGAATACAGAGGGAGAGAGAATGAATAAAATGATCAAGGGGTTTGTTGTTATTGCCCTAGCAACAGGTGTTTTTGCCCAGACGGCAACTTCAATTTCAACTAACACAAGTTCTACTAGTGTAGCTGGTGTATTAGAAAGCCTCAAGGCCTCTGACTTTTCACTAGGTATACTTAATGAGACTGTTGTGGCAGCAGAAGGCGCAAATGGCTATACAAATAGCTTCTACTTCTACCCAGGATATAAAATTAACGACACTTTCACAGTGAAGGCCGTACCAGTTATAACGGCAAATTACTCAGGACCAAATAAGAGTCAAAGTGACATGAATTATGACTACAATTATATGTCAGCCAGACTTTATGTAAGCAATATCTTAACTGAAGCAGAACATGGCGTTAGAATGAACCTTCAAATCAGAGACTACATCTATAGAGGTTCTGCTAGAGGAGAAAATGGAGTAGATCAGAAGTTAAGAATCTACCCAAGCCTTTCAAAGACTTTTGGTAACTTAAGTGTTGCTGCTTTAGCGTTCGTTGAATTCTATGATAAGAACAATAAGACGAGATCTACGAATCAAAGAAATGACTACTTTGGTCTTTCTACGACCTACTCTTTCAACGATAATTGGTCTATGAATGTTGCATTAGAATATTATAATAACCATAATACTCTTATTGAAGATGACGTTGAGGCGTTAAGCTTAACTCTTCCAAATATTGGATACTCTTATAAAGACATTAGCGCAAACCTCTATCTTTTCACTGATATTACAGTAAATAAAGATAATAGAGCATTAAAAGCTGATCCCCTTGCAGACGCAAGCGTTGTTGCAGAAGTATTTTACTCAATGTTCTAAAAAGTAAATTCAAATACTTAGATATATTAAGCCTTCTTTTTAAAGAGGGCTTTTTTTATGCCCGACAAAAACACTTCAAACACTAAACATTAGGTAAAATTTGCCGACAAGTTCACTAGATTTAGGAGGACTTATGGCCAATTCAATGCCTAAGAATGAACGAAAGAGCATTAACGACTATCTATTGCCCAAAGAAGCACTAGAATCGGGAAACTATCCTAGATCAGAAGTTTTTGAAGCGCTCATTGACGAAAAAAAAATGGGTCCATTCTGGCAAGAGGACCTAAAAGACTTTGTAAATGATGCTGGTTTACACGACTCTGAAACAAAAATTAAAAATATTGATGAAGATCAGTGGATATCACTACACGAACATCCACTTTTTCAAAGAAGAAAACCATCCCTAGTAGGAACCAGTGACATTAATAATCCGGACAATAGATACTTCCTATTAAGTAATGGAAAAAAAATAGGTCCATTTTCAAATGAAGAGCTCTTATCTAAAATTGAAAGTCTAGAGATTCTCTTCACTGACTATGTTTCCATCGATGAGGGTCAAAGCTGGGGCAAAATCTACGAGATAGAAGGTTTTGAAAGAAGAGATCTCAAACCAAGCAAACTGCCGCAAATGCCAGACAAGAGTCTTTTAAATAATAGTTTAGAAGATGCAACAAATGCAGTTCAAAAGTCAAAAGACAATGATCAATCACTTGTAAGTTTAGCTTATATTG
>DDIK01000193.1 GCA_002338505.1 Bacteriovorax sp. UBA1852 | reverse complement strand
ACACTTGAAAGTTGTTATAATGTTTGCAGAAATAAAAAAAGCCGCTGGGTAGGCGGCTAGTTCGAGGTAGGGTGTTATTAACACCCAATGGGTAATGGGTTAAATGTTGTACTATACTAGTCGGGTACTATTGTGAAAACTTTAGATAATAAGTCGGGTATTTGGTTTCAAAAATCGAAATTCTTTATATATCGAGCACTTACGTACTTTTCTTTCTTGCTCTTGCCTATCTGGATGGGCAAGGCCTTGACTTTGAGCCTACCTGTACTTGTTTTGGTGATGGTCTTGTATTGTGCTTTCATTGTGAGCCAGTGGTTCTTGCTTGGTAAGGAAATTGATCATCGCCTCAAAATATACTTTAGAGTCAATTCATCAATAGATAGGGTTGTTTATAGAATTTTCATGGGTATGTTCTTCATGACCATTTATTTTAATCTATTGTATCTACTGCCTTCTAAGTGGATATATAATTGCTTTTGGGCCACATGGGTAATTCTTGGATTATTTTATTCATGGCCTACTCGTGGAAAAATTATTCAGGAGTCAGTAACTTCAAACTTTCATGAGTATCGTTACTTAGATCGTTTTGAAAAAACAATTCTCTTTCTTGTTGTAACCCTCTTTGTTGTCTCTGTTCCTGAGTTTCCAAACTTAGATAGTTATAATTCTTTAAGGCTTTATTTTGATCCTAATGAAAGAGTCGCAGGCGCTTTTTGGAACTTTATCACTGTAAATTATTACCCCTTTATGAAGTATCCCAAACTTCTAAAGATTGCCTGGTGTGTACATTTTTATTTCTTAACAATGATAGTCTTTTTAGCAACTTTTTACGCGACTGCTAGATACTTTGTTTCTAGAAGACTTGCGATTCTTGGAGGATTTGCGCTCATTTCAAGTTGGTCATTTACTAAAGTTATGGCCTTTAGTTATGGGACAACATTAATATCTACTTATTCTATATTATGGGTTTGGACAATGCTTTGGTGTACGAAGAGCTCTACATATCGTTCGGGACTTTTTGTGGGTCTTGTAGGTGCTTGGGGAGTAATTATTGATAAGGCAAATCTTGTCTTATTTGCCATTCAGTTAGGACTACTCTTTTTTTATTTCTTTAAAGATAAAACCCTGTGGTACAAGAAGCAATTTTTTAGATACTGTTCTTTTGGAATCTTTGTAAGCTTTCTCTCATTTATTCTTTCAACAAGTGGCTTTGACTATAGTATTGATCTAAATATGAATTTTTTATCAGAAGCTGTCCGCTTCATTGATAGAAAAGCCTTCTTTGTTATGTCTATATTTGGAATTTTTGTACTTTTAATTAGAGCCGTTCTAAAGAAAACAAACCGAGTTGACTTTGGCACTTTTGAGCAGGAGAAACTGAATCAATTTATCGTAAGTGTTTTCTCAATTGTTTGTCTGAGCACTTTGTTTGACTCAAGATTTGTTTCCGATTTTGGCATGCTCTGGATTCTTGCTCTATTAAGCATTATTCCTATTGAAGTGATTTTTCAAAAAATAAGAGGTCTGCGTTCAAGAAGAAATATGATCTATATGATTTATATTCTAATATGCTTATTAGACTCACATTTTGAGGGACGACTTAAAATAATTTATAGAATGATACAAAATGATTATTAGGTTATAATATAACAGAGCAATGAAAAGGAGTTCGTCTGTTTACTTCTCATATAACCAAAAGCTTATATGAAGATTTTGTTGATTCTTATCAACTTCAAGTCTCTCAAATCAATTCAAGTCCATTTGTTTTTGTAGACCCATCCACTGGGCAGATACTACTTGTAGCGAGTAGTTATTCTGACCATAATGATGACTACAGAGCTGTTTCTTTAAATGGCCTAGGTGATGTTGAGTACTTAATGAGTGAAGAAGAGTAGAAATCTTTTTTATAAATGTAAGTTTGTCAAAGTTGAACATCTCAGCTCAAGGCTTCGTGCCCGAAATTTCCATAATATAGCCTTTTAGTCTCCTATGCGATCCTCTTTTAAAAGGGTTTAGGAAATGTAAGATACTTTTATGTTGCGATGCGATCATGACGTGCATATGTGAATAACTCTGTGGAAAACAGTCACATAAGATAAAACTTTTTTAAATTAACCCACATTAACTTACATACCATGTTATAAGTTACAGTAAATACTGAGATAATTAACGAAATAAAGGAAATTCTTGTTGACACCACCGATAGGCCCCAGCTGTGGATAACTATGCTGTTTTTGTGGGTAACATTATGGAGTCAAATAAAACAATTAGATGGTTAAGTCTCTTATATCTAATTTTTACTTAATGATGGAGAAACCGTGTAAGTATGTCGTGTTTTTCTTACATAGCTAGCCTTTTTGTGACTGAGCTTATATGAATCAATAAAATAATAAATTACTGGTTGGTGCAAATGTCTTTCAAAGTTAAAGATCATTATTATAAGAAAGCAAAGAAGGAAAACTTCCTCGCAAGAAGTATTTATAAGCTTGAAGAGATTGATGATAAGTATAAAGTTATCAAGCCTGGGCAAAGGGTTTTGGATCTTGGTTATCATCCTGGCTCATGGATTCAATATACGTCGCGTAAGGTTGGCGACGAAGGTAAGGTCGTCGGAATAGACATTAAGCATGTGAATAAGAAGCTTCTTGGCTTAAGAAATGTTGTGATATTTGAAAAAGACATATTTGATGTCGCTACAGTTGCTGACCTTGGAGAGTCTGAAGAGTTTGATGTTGTTGTTTCAGATATGGCCCCAAATACCACAGGGGTTAGGTCGGTTGACCAATTAAGAAGTCTTAACTTAATAGAACAAGTGTTTTATCATTTAGATGTATTTTTAAAAGATGGTGGAAATTTTGTGATTAAGGTCTTTGATAGCCATGAAGCACAAATGTTTCTTAAAGAGCAAAGAAAGCGATTTAAGGAATATAACTATCTGAAGCCAAAGTCGACGAGATCTGTAAGTAAAGAGTTCTTTGTCGTTGGTAAGGGTTATATAAAAGGTAATTAGCAATAGCTATAATGTTTAAACTAAATATAAAATCAGCAGCGTTCTTAGTCGTTGTTATATGTCTTTCATCTTTAGGTTATTTTCTTTTGGGTAAAGAAGAGGCACAGAAAAAAGAATTTGAAATATCTCTTATTCAGGCACATCTTGGAACACAATTAGAGGGGACAGGAAAATTTAATTCAGATCCTATGCAATCTGAAGATGGGGACCTGACTCTAGATTATACGTTAGATAAAGACCTCTCAAAATATGTTGAAAAGAGACTAAGGTACTATCGACCAGATAGGGCGGCAGTCGTTGTATTAAATAGTGATAATGGCGATATCTTAGCAAGTATAGGATTTGAAAGAAAAACAAAGTCATTTGATAACCTTCTTCCCTTTACCGGAACTCATCCATCGGCAAGTCTTTTTAAAATTGTTACCACTGCAGAGCTTTTAGAGGATGGTGAGGTTCATGGTGATACGAAATTTAAGTATCGAGGTAGAGGAACCACTCTTTATCGTTATCAATTGAAGAATAAAAAGAGTCGGTGGACAAGGAGCTCCTCTTTTGAGAGAGCTTTTGCATTTTCTAACAATGTTATTTTTGGGAAAGCGGCGATTCAAAATACAACACCGTTTGAGTTAAAGGAAATGGCAGAGAAGTTTGGATTTAATAAGTCAATTATGAGTGAAATTGATATGGCCAAGTCTACATTTATTCTTCCTAAGGAGGGATATAATCTCGCAGAGATCGCATCTGGTTTTAATAAAAAGACAATGATGAGTCCTGTTCACTGTGCTGCACTTTCAAGTATTGTTTCAAATGATGGGTATGTTGTAAGTCCAAGGCTTGTGAGAAGTGTTAAAGATAAAGAAGGAAAGACCCTCTGGGAAAATGAAGTTGAAAAAACACCAGTTCTTAACAAAGAAAAAGTTGGTGAACTTAAAGAGCTAATGAAGGCAACTGTTAAGGTTGGGACGGCAAGAAGGCACTTTAGAAGAATGAGAAGAAAAATAAAGAATAACCTAGAGATTGGCGGAAAGACTGGCTCAATTACAGGGGGCTTTCCCTTTGGAAAGAGAGACTGGTTTACTTCATTTGCTATCCCTAAAACTGGTGACTCGGCACCAATATCTGTTTGCGTGATGATCATAAATTACGAGAAATGGTATGTAAGATCTGCCAAGATTGCTCAAGAAGTTATTCAGTACTATTATAGAAAAAATTAGATGAGTTCAATAATGCTAACAACTGAGCAAGTAATTAAAAAAAGAAAGAAAGAGTTTCTTCGTGAGTTAAGAAATATATTCTTTATCGTAATCATATTACTTGTATTCAGATCCGTTTTCTATGAGCCTTATCGTATTCCTAGTGGCTCGATGATACCAACACTTAAAATCGATGATTTCATAATTGTTAATAAATTCGAGTATGGCTTTAAGGTACCTTTTTCAGATATGGCGATCTTTGATCTCAACCTTAAACCAATCTATATAAATGAAATGAAAAAGCCGACTCGAGGTGATGTTGTTGTTTTTAAATGGCCTCGTGACCCTTCTATTAATTACATAAAGCGAATTGTTGGCTTACCTGGAGATACTCTAGAAATAAGAGAAAAGAGACTCTATATAAATGGTGAAAAAGTTATTGATAGAGAAGTAAATGGAGAGAAATTTCTTAAAAACATGGACGCTCAATATGTTGGAAATAAGTTTAAATTCTACGAGAGTAGAATTGGAGACAGAAGCTTTGTCATTCAACAAGATGTGGATAACGTCTACTCAAATCAAACGGAAGAAATAACGATTCCAAAGGGACATTACTTCGTTCTTGGAGATAATAGAGACTATTCGAGTGATTCTCGCTTTTGGGGGTTTGTTCCTGCTGAAAATATCCGTGGCCGTGCGACTAAGGTCTGGTTTTCCTTTTCTAGACCAACTGGTGAGAGTTCCTTTAAGATACGATTTGATCGGATTATGAAGTCGATTAAATAGTTTATTATCCAGCCTGTATCGATAGGTCCTCTTTTCTCTCATCAATTTGATCTTTTTTTCCATTCATAATTTGACGATATACTGTAGAAAAATCTCTATAATTGATTTTATGATAGAAATGTTTTTCTTCTAAGCTACGTATCAGCTCTTGATGAAGACTCTCTAGTTCTAGTCCTGGAACAAATGGGACAATATGGTGAAGTCCGTGGCAAGTTTGACCAATTGGAGCAATTATATGTGCTATTATGCCTCTTTGTTTAATATTTACGGAGTCTAATACATGCGTTTCAAAGTCTATTTCTTCACCTGTGTGTTGATAGAGATGAGTAGCACTAAGGAAGCGATATGTGTTTAAAGTTAGTACGCCAAATAATACCGCGGCCCAAGTTATCCATAGGCTGGGTGTCAAGCTTGTTGTAGCAATCAGATAAATTATCCCCCAGCAGTAAAGGAAGCAACTAAGCTCCTCAGCTAACCATCTTTTTTTCTCTTTAGAGTTTTTGACTTCTTCTCTTGTGAAGATGAACTTAATTCCCATCGACGAGGCTTTTAAGCGAATCATCTTTCTAATATTACCACCTAGAAAGATTGTTAGAGGAAGCACTGAGAACCTCCATGTTGACATAAATGGTATTGCCAAATTTTTGAAATAGTAAGTAATCATTTGATTCTTATCTCCCCAAAAAATAGAATATTCTATATCTTTCTCTGTATTGTATTTATTTTTTGAGTGGTGAGCTAAGTGCAGTTCTCTGTAAAGAAAATGAGGAGCAAGTAAAGGTATACCAAAAAGTATTGTCCATGCACTTCTAAAGCCAGGGAGTTGTTTTTCGTCTAAGTGAACTAGCTCATGTGTAAAAACAGTGCCCTTATAGAGAAATATGGTAGAAAGTGTGAAGAAAAGTAGCTTTAGAAAGACTGTTTCGGAAGAAAGTAGCGCATAAAAACTTCCCCAGCCAAATATTGCGGTAGAGATTAAAGATATCCAATACTTAGTTTTATCATATTTCTTATATTTACCCGCTATCTTATATATCTGCTGTAACTCTGAATTAAAAGTAGTCATTCTATGTCCTCACTTACGTATTTGCTTTTTATTTATCGTAATTAAGTAATAAATCTTGAATTGAGCTGTGAGTAGTTACTTTGAAAGAGTTACGCGAGTCGTACCGTCATTACCATCCTCAGGCTGCCACTCAAATGACTTTTCTTTTTTGAGATAGTCACGGAGCCATTTTTTTAAAACGCCTTGTCCATGGCCATGGATGACATTAAGATACGGTATTTCACCTGAGCTAAGACTAATTAAAGCATCATCAATGATTTTTTGAAATTCCTCTAGCCTCATCCCACGTGCATTAATCTCAACATCACTAAATGAGGATTTAAAGACATGAACCTTTACTCTTTCTTTTAATTGAGATGAGTTTTTCTGAGGCTGATCGGTCATGAGAAGACTATTAAGAGGAACTTTAATATTAAGTCCATTTCTTTTTACTGTTGCCTTATTTCTCTCTATTGATACTAATTCACAAACGGCATTAATACTCTGGCAAAAATATGATTTCCCTATGATTGGGTTAGTCGCTTTATCTCCGTGAACTTGAGATGGTTTATTCTCACTAGGGTTCATCTTTTGCACTTTTGAGTAGTGCTCGCCTGCCTTCGTCTTAATTTGAGTGAGGCTTAGATCACTCTTTCTAAGTGATTTGAGATTTTGATATTCTTTTTCAACCTTAGATAGAAATTGATTGTAGGCACGTTCTTTTTCAAGGAACAAGAGGCCTTCCATCGATTTCTTCTGATTCTTAAGTTCTACATTTAATGACCTATTTTCAATAAGCAGGTGGTCGAGCTCTGACTTATTCTTTGATAGATCCTGAAGGAGCTTCTCGTAGGTAATATATTTACTATCCAGTAGCTTTTTAGCATTTTGTAGAATGAGCTTTGGAATATTAAAAGTACTCGCTAGATTTTCAAAGATCTGTAATGCCATTGAAGAGCCTGGGCTACCAGTAACCAATTTATAGGTTGGAGTATTCTCGTCAAAGTCGAAGCCCATGTGTGCAGAGACAATTTTTTCATTCTCCTGCATATGTGTTTTTAGTAGTTGGTGGTGGGTAGAGATAAGTACTTTAGAATCTCTACTATTTATAAGATAATCAATTATCGATATTGCAAGAGAAGAGGCTTCGTCTGAAGCTGTTGAATTAAATATTTCATCCGCTGCCACTAGTGAATGATCTTTTAAATTCATTAACATATCAAGTATCGCCTCAGTTTCACCGGCAAACGAACTTAAGCCATCTGTGAGATTTTGGTAGTCACTATCAAAATAGAATATATCTTCTAAGAGAGGAATCTGAGCGGAAGTAGCAGGAACATAGAAACCAAGCTTTAAGAAAATATGACATAGAACAATTGACTTAATACTTACTGTTTTTCCACCAGTGTTTGGTCCTGAAATTATAAGGCCTGATTGATTTTGGCTAATCTCTACACTATTTGACTGACAGTTATCTATGAGTGGGTGAAAGAAGCCCTTAATATCAATCTGACCTTCAGAGATTTGTGGTTTAACAAAAATATTATCAGAGCAAAATGATGCTTGCATAATAAGATAGTCATATTCCATGTACTTCTTATAGAGCTCAGAAATGATTGATGTCTTCGTTTCAACTAGTTCAGTATAGCGGCGGCATATATCGTTGACGAGTTTATCTATTTGAGAAATAAGTTCTAATCTCTTATTGCATAGATCTCGAACTTCCTTAGGCTCAACAAAGAGGGTATGTCCGGTTGAAGATCTCGAAACGATTTGTCCAATTGAGGAAGTATACGAGTCACTTCGAATAGGTATTGTATATCTTTCATTTACGACATCATAATTATCAAATTGTAGCCTCTTGGCAAGATCAGGGTCTTTTAAGAGAAATTGAATTGTCTTTCGAACTTTAGTTTCAAGGTTGTTCTTTTCTTCAATAATTGCTCTAAGCTTCGGGTGCTTTGCAAGATTGGCATGTCCTGTACGATCGACAAATTGTCTTAGAGGCTTCGTAAATTTTGACTTAAGCGATTGTATAGAATTTATAAACTCAAGAACTTCTTCTTTCGCGACTTTGTTGTCTTTAAAAAAATCTTTAATTGAAAAAATATTCTCTAGTAACAAAGAAATAAAATTTAATTGCTTAAAGTTGGCGATTGCGCCCTTTCCAAGGTTATTAAGAAAGAGATGGTTTTCCTCACTATCAACAAGATCAGAAAAGAAGATATCTTTAATGTCTTTTGAGTTTTCGATCTCTCTTATAAAATAACTCATATGATCATATTGCTCGTATATTCTTTGATTATCGAAGATTATGGGATCATTTTTGATTAAATGTTGTGTATAGTTGAAATAGGCATGGTGAGATATCTTTGAAGATAATCTATCCCAATCAATATTTAAAAGTGTTTTTTGTAATAAAGAGTTTTCCATAATGAATCAAAATTATAATGAGTTAAAGCAATCAATTGAATATATAAAAGCACATTTCTTGCTAGATGGACAGTGGCGTCGTGGAAAAGTTCAAAAAATATATACTAGTGGAAAGATTATTTGCTTAGCCGTTAGGCTTCCAGGGAAAACTATTCATCTAGCGTTTGGACGTGGTGATAAATATTGTGGACTTTATTTGCTTGAAGCACCTATTCCCTCAGAATATAGAGTGGTAAAAGACCAGTTTTTAGAATATTTTAGAAAACATATAAGAGGAAACGCTATTGTCGATATTGCAATTGATGAGATGGATAGAATAGCGAAAGTTACATTTTTTGATAAATCTGAGCTCTTCTTTTTTTGGAAGGGTGGAAACCTACACTTCTCACATAGTTTTAAAGATGGTGCCCGACAATTCATTTTCAGTCCATGGGAATCAATGGAGAAGAAGGAAGTCGATGTCGCGGACTATCGTATTTTTGATCAAATTGATAGAAGAGACATCGATAAGAGACCTAGTCGAGTTGAGCCCAGGACGATCAGTTATGACGAGTTTCTTGATGGAGAAAAGAAAGCAGGCTCTAAGATATTAAAGAAACTAAAGAAAAAGAGAGATTTTATAGCTAAAGATCTAGAGATATGTTCACGTTGGGAAGAGCTACAAAGCTTGGCAATAAAGGATGAGTTAGATCTGTCCCAAGATAAATTTAGGTGGAAAGGTATAAAGCTTAATTTACTAGGAATAGAAGGACATTTTAAGAGACGTGATAAGATTTTCGATAAAGTGAAGAAGTTAAAGCGTGGGTACGAGATACTAGAGAAGAGGCTTAGGGAGACAGAGGTTTCTCTTGAAACAAGAGATAATATTAAGATCGAACAAAGAATCATATATCCTATATGGAAAATAAAAACAGTAAAAAAGAAAGATAAAATTACTCAAGATAATGATGCCGTTTATTTGAATTTTAAAGATTACAAGATTGCAGTAGGAAAGTCCGCAAGATCAAATGACTGGCTAAGGAAAGACTGGGCAAAAAAGTCAGACACATGGATACATTTAGATGATTATAAGAGCTCTCACCTTTTCGTGAAAAACTTTGATACTTTTAATATAGATGACTTCTCAGTGCTGTGCTCGATACTGGCGGATTACTCTGACTTCTCTGGAGATATGATACCTGTTATCTTTACTCAGGTAAGTAATTTGAAAGGAGTAAAAGGCGTAGCGGGTACGGTTAATTATAAGAAAGAAAAACATCTCATTGTTCAGAAGGTCAACTGGAAGGAAATAATTTCAACTGCTTGGTGAACTTCTTGACCCCTCTTAGAATATCTTCAAGAGGTATATATGTTTAAATATTCGATTGGTTTATTACTTGTGATTCTATTCTCATTTAAGCAAGCACATTCTGAGCAGATTGGCCTATTTGAAGACCATAAAATTCGTTCTTATGCTCCGATCAAAGTAGGTGTAAAAGATATGCTCTTTGATGTAAGAGTAAAGGGTATATTAGAATTAATAAAAGGACAGACATCGTTAACTCAATTAGATGATGTCTACTTTAGAGTATATTGGTACTTTCCAGATCGTTATAAGGTTGTTGTAGAAGGACTTCCTGAAGGCTTTAAGGTACTAAGAAATAACCTAAAAGTAATTGTTAAACCCTATATTGATCTTATCTTTTCAGAAGAAGTAATAACTCAGTTTTCTCGCTATCCATATGTGCAAGATCAAAAAAATAAGAAATCATATATTAAGAAAAATAATGAAAATGAGATGGGAAAAGTTTCAATTGAATTCAATGGTAATGGACTACTTGCAAGTATCAGCTCTTCATCGAGATATTCAAAAGTGAATACAGAATTTGGGTACAGTAAAAAGTCTTGGTCTAAAGGTAAGTTTGTTACTGATACAATTAAAATTTCAGAGGAATCAAAGGGAATTGAGAGTGTAAAAGATCTTGATGTATCATATGGTTTATTTTCTGGGATAGGACTTCCGGAGAAGATTAAGGTTTCAGAATCATTTCTTAGAAATGAAAAAGTGATTAATGAAAATAAGTTAGAAATAAACTTCACGAATTATGTTTTAAATTCAGGAAAAGCTAGAAATATATTACAGGGTAAAAAGCAATAATGCGTACACTTAATATTCTAAACTTTCAAAAGCAGCCAGAGGGATCTGAGATTATCTACCTTGGTGGCGATGATATAGAGGATGGCGTAAGGTCTTGTGCTCCAGGTGAATGGTGTTTTTTTAAAGCAAATGACAGGGATCTCATTGGCTTTGTTAATCCATTTAGTAGTGAGAAAAATAATATCGTCGTATTCAATGATAAAGAAAAAGATCCTCGTAAACTAATAGAAAGAAATATATCAAACGCAATTAAATACAGAGCAAAATTCAGTTCATATACCGGTTGTTCTCGATTAATTTATGGTGAAGCAGATCTCTTGCCAGGTCTTATTTGTGATGAATATGAAAATGTCATAGTTTTGCAAATTAATAGAGCAGGACTTGATCAGCATAGAGAGTTTATAAGAGGATGTATAAGTAAGAGGTCACAAAAAAAAGTGGTCATCTTTGATAGTGCGAAAGAAAGGGCCAAAGAGGGATTGCCTGACTTTCAACTTGATGAACTACCTGAAGAAGTTAAAATATTAGATTCAGGTATAAGCTATTCACTAAATAAGAAACAATTTCAAAAGAATGGCTACTATTATGACCATAGAGAAAATAGACTTAAGTTAGAGAGTTTTCTTGAAAAGTTAAATGAAAGTCCGACTAAAGGATTAGATTTGTTTTGCTATCTAGGAAGTTGGGGTTTTCACGCTTTAAGGGCAAATGTTGAGCATATGACTTTTGTTGATCAAGCAAATATGCAAGAAAATATTGTTAATACTGCAGAAATTAATAAGGTAAATGGCAGTAGGTTTGAATTTATTCGTGACGATGTATTTAAGTGCCTAGATAAATTTATTGCATCAAATAAAAGGTTTGATCTTATTATTAGTGACCCTCCGGCTTTTGCAAAATCATTTAAGTCAAAAAAATCGGCACTTCAGGGTTACGATAAGCTTAATTTAAAGCTTCTTTCTATTGCAGATGATTGCGCTTACATTGTTGTGGCATCATGTACAAAGTATGTTGACCTTAAAGAGCTTGATCAGAGTTTTAAAAAATCTGCTAAGAAAGCGAGTAAGAAAGTAAGATTACTAGATATTGGAACTCAAGGATACGATCATCCTATATCTAGTCTAGATTCAAGAAATAACTATATTAAATATTTATTATATTTTTCGGAGAACGTATGAGTCAGGAAATGAGAACAAGAGTTAACGATTTATTAGGGCAGGCCAAGAAGGTTATTTTTGGACAGGATGATTTACTAGACTCTATCATCGCAGCATTAGTTTGCGAGGGGCATCTTTTAATTGAGGGGCTTCCGGGATTAGGTAAGACTTTAAGTGTTTCGACAATGAGTAAATTATGTGATTTATCATTTAAGCGTGTCCAATTTACGCCTGACTTATTACCCTCAGATTTAGTTGGAACGATGGTTTATTCTCAACAAAGAGAAGAGTTTTCAACAAAATTTGGACCGATCTTTACTCAGCTCTTACTTGCTGATGAGATAAATAGATCACCAGCAAAAGTTCAAGCTGCACTACTCGAGGCCATGGCTGAAAAACAAGTAACTATTGGTGATAGCACTCATAAGCTCGCAAGTCCTTTTGTCGTTCTTGCAACTCAAAATCCGATTGAACAGGAAGGAACATACCCACTGCCTGAGGCACAACTTGATCGATTTATGATGAAGGTCTCAGTAGAGTATCCAGACTTTAGCTCTGAAATGTCTATCCTAGATTTAAAGGATAGTGGTAAGACTGAAATATCACCAATCATCACGACAGATGATATCCTTGAGATGCGTGATGAAGTTGAAAAAGTTCACATAGATAAGAAGATGAAAGAACTGATCGTTAGAATTGTTAGAGGAACAAGACCAGGAGATGAAAACTTTTCATCAGATTACAATGGCCTGATTCAAGTAGGTGCATCACCAAGAGCTGCTATTTGGCTTCAGAAACTTGGTCAATTTATGGCATTTCTCGCTGGTCGTGATTATGTATCACCCGATGATATTTTAAAAGTTATACCTTCCGTTCTTGGACATAGGGTTCTACTAACATATGAAGCGACTATAGATAATTTAAACTCAAGGGACTTAGTACTCAAAATAGCACATAAAAT
Organism: Bacteriovorax sp. UBA1852; assembly: GCA_002338505.1. Taxonomy (GTDB): domain Bacteria; phylum Bdellovibrionota; class Bacteriovoracia; order Bacteriovoracales; family Bacteriovoracaceae; genus Halobacteriovorax_A. Next base: position 27,701 of record DDIK01000193.1, on the reverse strand, counting down.
GATCTAGTATGGATACAACTGAAGTTCGTAAAATTGTTTCTGGAATTAAGAGTAGCCTTTTTAAAAATGCTAACTCTTTCTCTATTGGAATGCTTAAGTCACATTTCAAAGGAACAGGACTAAAATTTAAAGAGCATCAGGTTTATAGTCACGGAGATGATGTTCGTTTCATTGACTGGAAAATGCTGGCTAAAACAAATACACCATATATAAAAACGTTTGAAGAAGAGCGAAATGTTGAAATCACCATTTTGCTCGACTGTACAAGTGGTATGTTTATGGGCTACGAGGGGAAGTCAAAGTTAGAAGGCGCGATTGAGATCTGTTCCTTGATTTATCTACTATCAGGACTTACTAACGACTATGTTCAAACAATTATTTGTACCGGAGCAGAAATAATTAGAGTACAAAAAAAGAGTGGAGAGCTTGGAATCGTTGCTCTTGTTGACTCTTTGAGGCGTAGTGACATCATCGATAAAAAAGGTAAGGTTAATCTTTCATTTTCACCGAAAGAAATTGATAAGGAATACACAAAGAAGCTAATACACGAGTTTTATAAGAAAAAAGAGCTTGTTATACTCAGTGACTTTTATAACTTTCTTCATGGAGAAGACTTAAAACGTCTTGTTGCAAGAAAGCATGTTCACGCATTCCGTCTCATAACGCCACTTGATTACGCAGATGATTTTAGGTATTCACTGAGAGTTAAAGACTTCTTAGGTAATTATTTTGGTAATAAAACTATTCGCTTAAATGCAAAAGTTAAAAAAGAGCTCGAGTCGCAGATGAGAGTTAAAGATCTTGCACTAGATGGCAGATACCTTGAAGACTTTGTGAAGGAGATGTTGTGATCATTAGACTTCTTATATGTCTCGTGATGAGTGTTCATGTTTTTGCTTTGCAGGGTATGTTAGAGCAGGATAGTGATAATAAGTGGATCGAGGGTGAAACACGTACTGTTAGACTTATACTATGGCCGACCAGTGAATTTAATGAGAATAAGATAAGTTTTTTATTAGAGGGAAAATACCTTTCCGATCACTTTTATATATCTAATATTCTTGATTCGAGTTATTCCAAAAATAATCCCGAGGCGTTCGTTATATCAGCACGAGCGACACTCGTTTCGCACTTAAAGAACAAGCAAAATCTCAAATGGAAGATTTTTAATAAAGCAGTCAATATCAAATACAAGGGGCCCTCGACGATTGAGGAGAAAAATAAATTGAAGGATGTTGTTTTTATTCCTCATGACCTCTTAAGATCAAAAAGTCCTTTGTATTATATTTTAGGAGTAATTCTAGGATTGGTTATATTATTTTTTGGTATTTCTTACTTCACTAAAAAGAAAAGAGAGAGACTATATCAGGAAGAGCGCAATCAATGGAAAAAAGCAATCACTGAATTGAACTCCAGAAAAGACATAGAGACCATTTATGATAACAAGAACGTTTGGGGTAAGTTCTTTGATCTCGAGCATGAAGAGATCAACTTACTACTAAAGAAAATAAATGAATTACAATATAAGAAAGATATTTCAGAAAAAGAAATAAAGAATTTAAAAGACTATGCCAATCGAGTGAGGTTATTTCATGATGCTCACTAATGCAGAGTTTTTAAATTCTAGTAATGCGATATGGGCACTCTGTGGTTTTGTCGCTTGGGCCATACACTATTTTAATATATTTAAATCCTCTGAAATAACAATTCCAGGAGCTCTTGTTTCAAAGAGTCGTTCATTAAGCTTATTAAAATGGATACTTTGCCTCGTAGGCTTAGTAGCATGGGCCTTTATTGGGATTGCATTAATGGGTCCCAGAGAACCTGTCGGTAAAGTACAATCACAAAAAGAGATGAATGACATATACTTCGTGGTAGACGTTTCAAGATCTATGTTCGCAGAAGACTTTCCACCAAACAGGATCGAGGCAGCTAAGCAGCGGATCAAAGAGTTTGTTAAACTCAGTCCAGTTGATAGAATAGGTATCATAATGTTTTCTGATGAAGTCTACACATTAATACCTGCAACAACAGATTTAGGTTTAGTAGAAAAATCTGTTGATGATATTAGAATTGGGCCACTTGGCGCCGGTACAAATATCGGAGATGCCCTAGGATTAGCTATTGCACGCTCTACGTCAAGTATCGCTGAAAATAAAGCCGTTATTCTACTAACAGACGGGGCGAGTAACGTGGGACTATTGTCTCCAAGTCAAGCAGCAGAAAAAGCAAAAGAACTTGGAGTTAGAATTTATACAATTGGAATCGGAGGGGACCCGAGAGCAAAGCTTCCGATGGGTCGCGATGCTTTTGGACGTAAGAGGTATGCCAAGATGCCAGGAGGATCAATGGACTTTGAAACTCTGAGTAATATAGCAAAAATATCAAATGGTAAGAGTTTTGTTGCTGGAAATAGTGACTCTTTAAAAGATGTCTTAAAAGAAATAGAAAAATTAGAGAGAAAGAAAATAGATGTCTCAGGTCGAGTGATTTATAAAGAATTATATTTAAGCTATCTTATACTTGGTTTGATATTATTTCTTAGTGTGGAAGTATTCAGAAGACTAGTGTTGAGAGAGGTTAGTGTATGAATATTACGAATTGGACATATTTCTATATAGCTATAACTATAGTCATTGCATTAATTTTTATAATTATTAGCTACGAAAAGACCTTTTTTAAAAAAGTGAAGCGCTATTGGTTTTATAAAAGAAGTAGATTAAGTATATTCAGTTCTCTATTGTTTTTTTTAGCCTTGATAATTCTAGCCGTCACAATCGGTGACATTCGAGGCAAGGAAAGATTAGTAGAGTCGTCGATTCCAAATCAAAAAACAGTATTGTTAATCGACTCTTCTGCTTCGATGATGGTGGAAGATGTACGCCCATTCAGATTGGCAAAAGCTGCAATTATTGCGCGACATTTTATTCGTAATTCATTTGGACATCAGGTTTCTATTGCTGTTTTTTCAGATATTCAAAGAAAAATAGTTCCTTTTACTGATGATTTAGAAATCTTACAGTCAAGACTTGAGGTTCTTTTATCAAATTCAGCCGAAGGCAGCTCAAACGTTAATTTGGCCCTAAAAGAAGCCTTTCAGTATTTTTATACACAAAATGGATATGAAACGGGGAATGTGTTGTTAATTACTGATGGTGAACAGCACTCTTTTGTTGATATCAAAGTTCCAGAGAAGATAAACTTAGCGGTTGTCGGAGTAGGAACAGAGAAAGGTGGGCGAATTCCTGTGAGGAATAAAAAAGGTAACTTTATTCGCTATAAGAAGCATAATGGTACCGAGGTCGTATCAAAATTAGATCGAAGATATTTTGAATCTCTCATCAGTAAAGCTAAGCATGGAAAGGTTTGGTATGCTGGCTCATACGCTCTTCCAACTAAGGAAATACTTGCTTTCTTTGATAAGAGACATAAGGAAGTGTTTACCTCCGGGCAATTTAGAGAAAGACCAGTAGAAGGCTACTTGTTTATAAAGATAGCAATCTCACTATTTATTCTCTCTGTATTTTTTGGGCGTTTTAAGACTTTTGTCACTGCCTCACTTGTTTTGTTTGTCATGAATGGTAATTATGCAAATGCACAAGACTATGATGAGTTATTTCAGAAATTGAAAAATGGAGATATATCAAAGAGTGAGAAATTAAAACTTTCGGAATTCTTTCTAGAAAATAAATCTCCCGATAAGGCCTTAACGATCTATGAAGAATCTTTAGAGGATTTAGAAAAAGAAGATGCTAAGCATGTCGTCAATTATGGAACACTTCTGTTTAAAAATAAGAAATATAAAGAAGCAATTGATGCTTATGACCGAGTTGATGAAAAAAGACTTGATCCTAAAGCTCTTGAGCTTATGAGAAAGAATAAACTCGCAGCTCTTAAAAAAAATCAACAAGACCAGAAGAATAAGAACAAAGAAAAGAATAAAGATAAAAAAGATAAGAATAAGGATAAAAAAAATAAGAGTGGTCAACAAGACCAGAATGATAAGAAAAATAAGAAAGGCTCTAAGGGGAAGAATCAGGACAACCAGAAGAAAAAAGATAAATCTAAATCAAAAGAAGAAAAGAAGAAATCTGAGTCTGATAAGAAAAAAGAAGAGCAAAAGAAAAAAGAACAGAAACAAAAAAAGAAGAATTGGGAAGATATTAAAAACGATATACGTAAAAAGAAAAATATGTCTAAAGTTAAAGGCGTCTTAAAGCAAATTGTAAATGATGATCGAAATATTCAAAAAAAGTTTATGAAAACCTCTAAGCAAAGACAACAAAGAGATGTAAAGGACTGGTGATGAAAGTAATCAAATTAATATTTTTAGTACTTTGGTCTACACTAAGTTTTGCAAGAGCTAGTGTCGAGGCCACCCTAAGCCCAGGAGAGGTTGTACTTGGAGATTCCCTTAGTGTAGTGGTTAAGGTAACTCATGAAGCTGGGGATGATCCATTTGTATCTTTTGTTCCTGTAAATGCAGAAGTTATCGGAAAGAGTGAATCTGTTTCCACGCGTGCTTTCTTACAAGGTGGAAAGCTCGTACAAGAAAGAGTTTCTACGAAAACCTATGAATTACAACCCGTTAAATTAGGATATGTTCACGTCAGACAAATCAAGGTTGATATTGAAGGCAGTGTCATAAGACATCGTTCACTTAGAGCGAAGGTGGTGAAAACTGCAAAGAAGGCAAAAGACTTCTTTCTAAGAGCCGAAGTTTCTAAAGAAGAAGTTTTTGTAGGTGAAGCCGTAGATGTTAACTATTATCTCTATTTTAAGAGAGAAACTACCATGCACGTTATAAAGAAGTTTCCACTCTTAAAAGATTTTCTCAAGCGATTCGAAATACCAAGGGCCCAGAGAGAAAGAGTGAATGTTGGTGGTGAATTGTATTATAGACAACTCATGTACAAGGCACGTGCGTATCCTCAAAAGTCAGGCGAAGTTAAAATTGACTCACTAACTTTGGAGTTTAAATATGCTGATTACAATCGGAGATCACGAGATATTTTTGGTATGTCGATGCAATTTGCCTCAGGTCGCTATCGTGATAGGACTTTAAGAAGTCCTGTTGAAAAGCTAAAAGTTTTACCCCTACCTGTAGAAGGAGTGCCTGCTAGCTTTACAGGGTTAGTTGGTAAGCACAATTTTAATTTAACGATACCAAATACCAAAGTTATCGTTAATGACGCTTTAGAGGCGCGACTAGAAGTAACAGGTGAGGGGGCTCTTGAGAAATTTGATCCGGTGAGACTTTTCGATGAAACTTATTTTGAATCATTTGATCCTAAGACCGAGGTTGCAGAAATTAGTGCACTGGAAACGAAGAAGATTATTGATTACACATTTCTTGCACAGAAAAGTGGTGAGGTTCAAAAGCGTGTGGTTGAACTTAGTTATTTTGATCCTGAAAAAAGAGAGTATGTTATTAAGGAGTTACAAATACCTCAGGTAAATATTTTTGGGTCTGGATCAAAAAGCGAGACACTTTCATCTACACAAGAGAAAGCCACAAAACGTGGTGCTGTCAATGTTCCAACTAGTCAGAAGGCTGATGGACTTAAATTAATAGGACCAATTTATGATAACGAACGGTCTCGTCTGTTTAATATAAACACACTAAATTATTTATTAGGTTTTATAATACTTATCGCTATTTTATTCCCAGGAATAAAAGAAGTCCTCTTTGCTAAGCGCAAGTTCTCTACACTTTCTAAAAAGAACTTAAACTATAAAGGAATTCATGACTACTTGGTCGCCTACTTTCCACAGGCCCCATCTCTTAGAGATAGAATTGAAAATTCTGCATTGCCACCTGCAACAAAGTTATACTTTAAAGATCTTTTGGCAAAAGCAGAAAGAAATGAGTTTAAAAATGAAAAAAACTCCCTTAAATATGATAAGAAACATATTAAAGAAGCAATTAGGGTATTAAATGAAAGTCGTTGATAGTTTAAAAGATATTTCTAGTCAGAGCTTTTCTCTTACTATTGGAAACTTTGATGGTGTTCACCTTGGTCATCAAGAGATACTTAAAACTATTAAAGATCATGCTAGCTCTAAGTCGCAGAAGCTTGTCGTGATGACCTTTGTGCCTCATCCTGTTCAAATTCTGTCACCTCGCTCTAATTTTCTAATAAATAGCTATGCACAAAGAAGAAGCTATTTAAGAGATATTGGAGTTGATTATCTCATTGAGGTAGATTTTAACAGAGATCTTAGTACCATGGGTCCTGCAGAATTTATGGATGAATATATCTTTTGTAATTCTGGAATTAAGGATTTCTTTCTCGGTCATGATTTCGCTTTTGGTTCAAATAAGTCTGGTGACCATAACTTCATTGAAGAGTATTGTAAGAATAAGAATATCGAAATTCATATTTTAAAAAAGTTTATTAAAAACTCACTCCATAAATCAATATCTTCAAGTTCTATCAGAGATGCAATAGGCGAAGGAAATGTGAAGCAAGCAAATATAATGCTTGGCCGTGAGTTTATGCTTTCAGGAACTGTCGTTAAGGGTGTTGGAAGAGGTAAGCAAATGGGTGTCCCTACTGCCAATATGGGATACGAGAAAACTCGAAAGATCCCAGCGAGAGGAGTTTATACAACGCAGATAATTGTTGATGATCAGTTGTGGCAGTCCATTACTAATGTTGGATTCAACCCAACTTTTAATGATGAAAATGAGATTTTTGTAGAGACTCATATTTTAGACTTTGATAACGATATTTATGGGCAAGAAATTGAAGTTTATTTCATTAATAAAGTCCGAGATGAAAAAAAGTTTTCAAGTGTTAATGAGTTGATCAGTCAGATCCATGAAGACATTAGCTCCGTGAGAAAGTATTTTGAAAGAAATTAAGCTCGCCTTATTAGGTAAGAATATAAAACACTCTAAGTCTCAGATGATGTATGAAGATATATTTAAAAGAACAATTGAATACAAGCACTACGATTGTGAGAGTGAAGCACTTATTCCCACTCTAGAGAAGGTTTTTTCAAACTACCAAGGTCTCAGCATCACGGCACCATATAAAAAATTCTTCTTAACTGATGTGAAGATGGATCAAGAAATTCAGCAGTTAAATGCAATCAACTGTATTAAGAAAAATGGTGAAGAGTTCTTTGCTACAAATACAGATTATGAGGCCATCGTTAAGATATTTGAAAAAAATAAATACAGTGACAGAGAAATTATTATTCTTGGCAGTGGTTCAATGGCCCATGTCACCTCATGCTATTTAAACTCAATAAACAAAGATTTTTCTCTGCTGTCACGAAAAGTTAATGGTCCATTAGAAAATAGATCTCTTAGAATCGATGCTAAAACTCCAAATCCTCTCATTATTAATACCTGTGCAAGACAGTTTGTTTTTCAAGGTAGTCTCCCAGATCAGTCAACTTTTTGGGATTATAACTATGCTCACCTCGATAATAAACGTTCATTGAATGAGCGATGCACCTATATTGATGGTCTAGAAATGCTAAGGCTTCAAGCTGAAAGTGCTGTTGATTTCTGGGGCCTAAGGAATATTTAGCCTCTTTCCTGTTTTCACTTATTTAGCTTAAGTCTCTCAATGTTTTTCCGAAATGTTACCTGTATACACACATTTGAGTACAGGGAAGGGAAAGTGTTCAGGCAAGAATTTGCAGATGTTATCAGTGAAACAGGGATGGTTCCTCTAAAGGATTTACGTCCCCTATTAGACAGTAGTGATCCTGATAAAGTTTCTGAATTTAAATTACTAGAATTTGATTTCTTTGATGATATAAAGTTTGCAAGACAAGTAGCAACTAAGAATAAGCTTGTTTATATCGATCTATCAAAAGCAAAAATCCCAGACAAAGTTTTAAAATTAGCTAAGAAGAGCCAATTTGTTGAATATCGTGCAATACCAATACAAAAAACAGCTAAGTCTCTTAGTATCGCTATTTATGATCCATCGGTTATAGAATATAAGCAAGAATTGCAAAGGATCTTTCAGCACCCTGTTGATTTTATTATGACGAGCATTACTGCTTGGAAGAAGCTTTATGACAAGATTGAAGTTTCTATTGATGAAATTTTAGAAAGTGTTCGTGAAGTAAAAGCCTACGATGAAGATGAAGAAACGATTAAAGAAGATGAGATCGGTGATGACGTTATTAGATTCGTTAATAGAATTTTAGCAGAAGCATTTGTAAAGAAATGTAGTGATATTCACATAGAGCCTTATGAAAATGTATTTAGAATACGTTTTCGTACAGATGGGTCTCTTATGGAAGTTGCTCAACCAGCTAAGGCCCTAGCAAGTGCTATTGTTTCGAGAATTAAGATTCTTGCACAATTAGATATATCTGAAAAAAGAAAGCCGCAAGATGGAAGGATTAAGCTTTCTGTTGCAGGTGAACCAATTGACTATCGAGTTTCAAGTTGCCCGACATTATTTGGTGAAAAGATAGTTTTAAGACTTCTTGACCAGTCGAACTTGCAGCTGGATATGACGAAACTAGGCTTTGAAAGAAAGCAAATTGAGGTTTTTCAAAATGGTATCAAGCAGCCTTACGGAATGTGTCTTGTTACTGGGCCAACAGGTTCGGGAAAAACAACAACTCTATACTCAGCATTAGCTGAATTAAATCAAATTGATAAAAATATTGCAACGGCAGAAGATCCTTGTGAGTTTAATCTGATGGGAATCAATCAGGTGAACGTTAAGAAAGAAGTAGGTCTTACTTTTGCCGCAGCCTTGAAGTCTTTTTTAAGACAAGATCCTGATATTATCATGGTTGGAGAGATCAGGGACTTTGAAGTTGGTGAGATTGCAATTGAAGCCGCACTAACTGGTCACATGGTTCTCTCAACTCTTCACACAAATGATGCTCCATCAACAGTAACAAGACTTTTAAATATGGGGATTGAACCATTTCTTGTTACAGGTGCTCTTAATGTTGTTGTTGCCCAGAGGTTATGTCGTCGGATTTGTAGTAATTGCAAAGAGGTGGATACAGAAGTTTCTATTGAGGAAATTGTTGCATGTGGAGTAGCGCCAGCATCAGCAGAGACGATGACTATATATAAAGGTGCTGGTTGTGATCTTTGTTCACACACCGGATATAAAGGCCGTGTGGCAATTTATGAAGTATTAGAAATGTCGCCAGGACTCCGGGAACTTGTATTAAAACATGCTTCTGCAGATGCAATAAAGAGACAAGCTATTATTGAAGGAATGAAGACCCTACGAATGTCAGCGCTTACAAAAGTGTCTGAAGGCGATACAACATTAACCGAAGCCGTAAATAATTCAAGTGCGGATAAGTTTTAGGATTAAGGACGAATTATGAGTGATGACACAAAAACAGCATCTGTTACGCGATCAAAGGCCACGGGAAGTATGGTTGGTCAGGAGCAAGTGAAAATTCAGCAGCTCTTTAAGTTGATGGTTGATAATGGCGGATCAGATTTACATATCACATCTGGCACATCTCCAGCTATGCGAGTCAGTGGAGAAATAGTGAGGGTTAAGGTTGGTGCATTATCAAATCAAGCGTCTAAAGAGCTTATATATCAAGTATTAACAGAAGAACAAAAGAATGAATTTGAAAAAAACCTAGAGCTTGATTTCTCCTTTGGAATTAAAAATTTAGCTAGGTTTAGAGCGAACGTTTTCTACTCTAAAGGTGGCGTAGCTGCAGTTTTTAGACTTATTCCTTCTATTGTTCCTGATTTTAAATCTCTAAACTTACCAAATGTATTATTAGATATGACGGATGTTTCAAATGGATTAATGGTTGTTACGGGACCTACGGGTTCTGGTAAGTCAACGACACTTGCTTCTTTGATCGATAGATTGAACGAAATAGAAGCAGGTCACATTATGACTCTTGAAGATCCTGTTGAATTTGTTCACCCACACAAAACGTGCTTAGTGAATCAAAGAGAGATTGGTAGAGATTCACATACTTTTACAAATGCACTTAAAAGTTTACTCAGACAAGATCCTGACATCGTTCTCGTCGGTGAGATGAGAGATGCTGAGACAATTGAAGCAGCACTGACTATTGCTGAAACAGGTCACTTAGTTTTTGGAACACTTCACACAAACTCTGCTGTGCAAACAATTAACAGAATGATTAACGTTTTTCCTGCACATCAACAGGATCAAGTTAGAACACTCTTGTCATTTGTTTTACAGGGGGTCGTTTCACAGCAATTATTGCCTAAGTCTTTTGAGTCTGGTCGTGTTTTAGCGATGGAGATTTTGAGGCCGACAGCCGCAATTAGAAACTTAATTAGAGAAGATAAAATCCACCAAATATATTCACAAATGCAAGTTGGACAAGATAAGAGTGGTATGGTCACTATGAATCAATCAATTAAAAAACATGTTGATCGAGGTCTAATTGATACAGAAACTGCATTGTCGTATTCTACTAATGTAGAAGAATTAGCACCACAGTTAGGTGTGAAGTCTTAAATTATAGGAGAAATGTTCTGTGCCAAATTTTAGATGGGAAGGATTAAATCAGAATAGAGAACGTGATAAGGGGATGATCGAGGCCGATAATCTTCGAGATGCCAAGAGACTTCTAAAGGCTCAAGGTATTCGTGTCAAAAAAATTAATCCACCTTCCTTAATGGACCTCGACATTAATCAAGCAATTGTAGACGCTGGTCTCATGAAGCCTTTTGGTGCAAAAGAGTTGATGAATTTTACAAAGCAACTTTCTACAATGATCGGTGCGGGCGTTCCTATAATGATGGCATTAGAAATCATTCAAAAATCAGAAAAGAATCCTGTTCTAAAAAATACGATAGCAAAAATTGCGCGAGAAGTTGCTGAAGGTAAAACTCTTGCGGACGCACTATCAGCACAGCAAGGGTTTGATAAGCTTTATTGCAACCTAGTAAAAGCTGGGGAAGTTTCTGGTATTCTTGATGGAATCTTAAAAAAACTCTCTGAACACTTAGAGAAAGCTGAGCAGACTAAGTCTCAAATTAAGGGAGCGATGACCTATCCTGCAATTGTTGTTGTCGTTGGCTTTGGTGTTGTTTGGGCGCTTATGACATACGTTGTTCCACAGTTTATTAGTATGTTTGCTGGTTCAGGAAAAGAGCTTCCTGCTATTACAGTTATGGTTGTTGATATTTCGAATTATTGTCAGGAAAATTCTATGCAGATGATTCTAACTGCTGCAGTTTTGGGAATCGGATTTAAGGCATGGAAAGGCACCCCAATGGGACGAAAGGTACTCGATATTGTTGGAATGAAAATGCCTGGATTTGGAGCCGTTGTCATTAAGGGAAATCTTTCAACGTTTTCAAGAACTCTTGCGACATTGTTAGCAGCTGGTGTTTCACTAATTGATGCCCTAGATATTTGTATCGAAGTAATTGAGAATCAAATTATTGCTGCGGATATACAAGTTGTAAGAGATAAAGTTGTTGAGGGTAAAACACTTACAGAGCCATTAAGTAAGATCACATACTTCCCTGATATGGTTACCCAGATGATTAAAGTTGGAGAGCAGACCGGTTCCATTGATCAGATGCTTGAGAAAATCTCCGAGGTATTTGAAGAAGAAGTTAATGAAGCAGTAAAAGCTGCAACCTCTCTTATTGAACCAGTTATTCTTGTTGTTTTAGGGGGAGTTGTTGCGGTTATTCTTGTGGCAGTCTATCTTCCAATGTTTACAGGTGCTTAATTGCGAATGGGAGTAATTTGCCGCTAAAAGTGGTCAGTTATTAAACGAAATAAATTTAAAGTTTAGGTAGAAATAGCCGATATTAGGTACAATATTAAGATATGTTTATAATAAGTTTATCTTTCTTTAGTCTTTTCCAAAACTCACTTGGAGGGAACTAATGAGAGGTATGTAATTTTATGTAGATTAAATTTTTAAGTGATCTCAATTCACTTAAGCTAACTAAAGGAGTACGTATGAAATTACTAAAGAAACAAGAGGGTTTTACTCTCGTAGAACTTATGGTTGTTGTTGCCATTATTGGTATTCTCTCAGCTGTAGCAATTCCAAACTTTAAAAGATACCAGGCTAAGTCTAAAGTATCTGAGGCAAAACTTTCATTAGCAGGTGTTTTTACTGCAATGACTACTTTACAGTCTGACTATGATTCTTTTGCTACTTGTTTAGACTTTGGTGGATTTGCTGAACCTAAGAATAATTACTATTCTGTAGGCTTTACTGGGCGTGATGCTGGTTTAGACGCAGCTGTTGATGGTAGACTTGGTAACCCTGCATGTACTAACTCTGTTGATGATGGTGGACATTATCTTGCTGAGAGAGGTACTGGTGGAGCTGCTGCTGGAGCGGTAGGTGCATATGGTGCAGCTACGCCAATTGGACGAAATGTATCCATTTCTTCAGATGAGTTTGTTGCTGGTGCTAATGGTAATATCTCAGCCGATGAAGCACTCGAGGATCAGTGGGTTATTGATCAAGAGAAGCAACTAGCTAACGCACAGGTCGGTTATTAATAACTGTTTTAAGATTTTAAATTCACGAGGGGGAGTTCACGCTCCCCCTTTTTTATTGTATTTTCAATTTCTCATTAAACCTTAGCTTAGAAGAATATATACCGTTCTTATAGATATATGAATTTCCAAAAAAATCTTTCTTGTTGCATCTCTTGCTATTTCTCTTTTTACTATTCAAGCATTTTAAGTCGATCTGCCTTCTTAGATCATATAGAGTGTTCTGTGTCGACTCTTTGATCGGTCCAGCAGGAAGAACCTTATAGGTTTCATAGAGAGTTAAAAAGCTTTCCTCTTCTAGGCCAAGTCCATTTTGTATTTTTGCAGCGATTCGTCCAGAGAGAGGAAAACGCATGGAGTATTTATCTCTAAGTTTTATATATAGAGGAAGAGACTCTTTACATTTTTTTAGTTCAAAGCATAAATTGAAGGCTCTATTCCACATAAGGTCAGGGTGATCAATAAAATGCTTGAGACCAGATTTGAAAAGTTCTTCCGCAGACTTAACATCGTCTTTAATGATGGAAAGATAAATACCTCCATAGTAGTAGTTCTCATAAAATTTAGGGTTAAACTTTGAGATGAGATCAAATCTTCGTGACATCCATGAGACGTTACCTTCTTTTATATGTTCATGATCTGAAAAAAGAAGCGTGTTCATCCATAGGTAGCTTGAAATAAGTTTTTCTTGGCCGAGAGAGAGAATGGATAAAATCGTTGGTGAAAGAGTATAATTCACAGCTTCGCTTGAAACGTTATGACTAATTCTTTTAGGCTTTTTGAACTGTAAGGAAGCTGTAATCGACAATAGTAAAAATATAGCTAACACAGAGGTGATAATCTTTTTGTATTTCATTTAGATATTATACGCTAGACACATTAGATTTCAAGAACCTTGATAATTACAAAGAGATAAGTATATAATCAATATAATTAAGAGGAACAAATGTTTATAGCAAATAATATAAGAAAAGAGTTTCAAGAAGATTTTTGGAAAAGTCCTTTTGTGGCACTTGATGATTTATCTTTTAAAATTGAAGAGGGAAAAATTACGGGCTTCTTGGGTGCCAATGGTGCAGGGAAAACCACTTTTCTCAAAATTCTTCTTAATTTTATTATGCCGACAAAAGGTGAAGTTTCTTATATTGGAAATATCACGAATAGGGATTTTTTTAAGCAGCTTGGCTATATGCCAGAGAGACCTTATTACTACGAGCATCTTACCGGTAGAGAGTTTCTGGTATATGTAGGTAAGCTACAGGACTTAAGTGAAGAGCAGATTGATAAGGCCATAGAGAAATGGACCAAGGAATTAAAGGTTTTCTTTGCTCTCGACAGAAGTTTGAAGTCTTATTCGAAGGGAATGTTACAAAGAGTTGGGTTTGCAGGTGCGCTACTTCATAACCCTAGTCTCGTAATTCTCGATGAGCCTCTTTCTGGACTTGATCCAATTGGTCGAAAAGAATTTAAAGATATCCTATTAAAAATTAATCGTGAATATGGCTGTACTGTATTCTTTAGTTCTCACATTGTCTCTGATGTTGAAGAGGTCTCAGAGAACGTTGTTGTCATTGATAAAGGAAAGCTTGTTTATCAAGGGAAAATAGATGAGCTTTTAGAGAATTCTTCAACTAAACTCATGAGGATAGAGGTAGAGAAATTACCCGAAGATTTCCTGTCAGCACATAAGGATGTCATTATAAAAACTTCTTTTGCAATTAATCAATATCTATATTGCCATAAAAAAGATCAGCAAAGCTTAATGATGACTCTCTTGAGTAATAATATTGATATTCTATCCTTGGGGCACGAATCTTACTCATTAGAGGAAGTGGTGTATAAATTAAATGAATAAAACGTTACTTGTTGCAAGATATACATTCAAACAATTATTAAAAAGTAAGATCATGTATAATTGCTTTTGGTTGGGCCTTGCCCTTATGTTGTTTACTTATATCACCTCTGAGTTCTCATTTGGTAATCCCCGCTTTATAGCAATGGATTTTGGAGTTGGTGTTTCAAGTCTTGCTTCTGTTGCTGTTGCTATTTTCTTAGGCGTCAGCCTGTTGAGTGATGAAATAGAAAGTCGAACAGTTTATATTGCCCTATCAAAACCAATATCAAGAAGTAGTTTTATTTTTGGTAAGATTCTTGGCATGGGCCTCATACTTTTCTTAAATATTTTCATTATTATGACCTGTTCATTAATAATATATTTCATCTTTGGTGGTGAGTGGAGTTATTTGATTCCAGTATTTCTACTCTTTTCACTTTTTGAGGCGTTGTTAGTTCTGCTTGTCGTTGTTCTATTTAGTCTTATTACAAATAAGGTTATGTCTGTTATGAATACAATTGTGATTTATGTTCTAGGTCATGCGGTACCTAATAGCTTAGAAATAACGATGGTAACAGAAAACCCATTATTACTTAAGATATTGAAAGGTTATACTTATATCTTTCCTGATCTCGATCGTTTTAATATGAAAAAAGAACTTACACTTTCATTTCCAATGGATAGTAATTTAATAATCAATTCAGGTTTATACGCAATTTTCTATAGTTTTCTTGTCCTCATGATAATAATTTATATCTTTAAAAAGAAGGATCTCACATAGCTTTATTCATCTATAAATTTTTCTTTTTTATTTTTGGTGGACTTGTCGGAAGTTTTTTAAATGTCCTAATTTTAAGGATTCCCAAGAATGAAAACTTCGTAACTGAGAGGTCTCACTGCCCTAAGTGTGACAAATTGATCTACTGGTATGAAAATATACCGGTTTTAAGTTATTTATTATTAAGGGGGAAATGCTCAGGTTGTAATGTAAGAATTAGTGCTCAGTATCCACTTGTTGAAATTGTAACTGCTAGTTTTGCTCTTCTCCTGGCTCCTTCATATGTGAATCTTACAACGATAACTAATTTTGCCTTTTTCTTTAGTATTGCCGCTGCGTTTATTGTTCACTTCATGATTGATGTTAAACATAAGATTCTTCCTGACGGTGTAAATCTTTACTTGGCCATCTTGTTCTTAACTTCTAGTATCTTGACCAAGCCCGTCGGCTTTTGGCTCTTAGGGGGAGCTATAGGATTCTTATTTCCACTTGGTATCACATATATTTTCTATCTACTTAAGAATCAAGTTGGACTAGGCGGTGGTGATATAAAGCTCTACGGTGCTCTTGGGCTCTTTCTTGGTCCTATTGGCGTTCTTCACAATGTTTTCTTGAGCTGTATCTTGGGATCGTTGATAAGTCTGCCTCTAATTTTAACGAAGGTTATAGATAGAAAAACGCCAGTTCCTTTTGGTCCATTTATTATTATCGCTGCCTCTATTCAGATCTTTTTCCCTAGTTTATATGAGCAAATCATTCAATATATTTCAATAAACTAATTAACTTCTTGAAATCTTGTCATCATGCTGTGTATAATTTTAATTAAGAATTTCGATGGAATGAAATGGAACAAAGTAATATTGATATTAAAGATATTATTGAGCGACTAAGAGAGCTCTTTGGATTGGTATCACCCAAAATTATAGGGGTTGATATTGGTCAGAGTTCCGTCAAGATTTCTGAAATCGAGCACAAGAATGGTACATTTAAGCTACTAAAGTTCACAAAAGCAAAGCTTCCTGAAGCTTCCATCATTGAAGATGAAATTCAAAAGCCAGATGAAATCAAGCTGATTGTTAAAGAGGCAATTAAAAAGGGAAAATTTTCTACGGGACAAATTTGTATTGGTTTGTACGGTCCTAACACTGTCTCAAGAAAACTCCAGCTTGCTGGAGGTACTGAAGAAGAGCTTGAGGATCAAGTATTTTGGGAAGCCGAACAATATCTCCCTTTTCCTTTGGAGGATAGTAATCTCGACCACTTTCTCGTTGGAGATAATATAGGTGGAGGGGTTGATGTCATTGTTGCTGCCGTGAAGAAAGAAATAATGCAGAGATTTAGAAGTTTAGCAGAGGGCGACGGCAGTGTTGTTAAAATCGCTGACTTATCTTCTCTCGCCGTGAGTAACCTCTTGATTAACCATTTAGAGAACACGGAAGAGGAAGATGATAATAGATCGAGGATGTTTATTGATTTTGGAGCGCAGAAGACTATTTTTATCATGATTAAAAATAGAATGCCGGTATTTGTTAAAGAAGTCATGATGGGGGGAACGGTCGTTACTGAAGAAATACAAAGGCAGCTTGGAGTTAATTTCTCTGAGGCTGAGGATTTGAAGGTAACGACTGATGGACAAGGGAATTTGCCCGAAGAAATAGTAAGTATCATTAAGTCTATAAATGAGACGATAATTGCTGAAATTAGAAAAGCCTATGATATTTATATTAATGCAACTTCTGATGATGATCTAGCAAACTGTTATGTTACAGGTGGTAGTATTCAGTTGCCCAATTTTTTAGATAGTCTATCAAAAAACTTGAATGTAGATATAACTGTTTATAATCCATTTGAAAGTATCGAATATTCCTCTGCTTTTTCTGAGGAAGATCTTGCTGAGATAGCGCATGTTGGTGCCGTGAGTTTGGGGCTGGCAATGAGGTCTGTTGAAGTATGATTAAGATTAATTTACTAGACAGGAAAAAACCTTTAAAGATTCCAACAATTGCGGGAATCAATGTTTATGAGATTAATGTTAGGCCTCTGATTGCTTCATATGCCATTTACCATCTTGTAATCAATTATGGACTACCTTTTCTCTAAAAAGATCTTGCGGTACCTCAGAGGTCGCAAGTAGCTTTGAGTAAAGAAAGTAAAAAGCTTGCTCGTGAACTAAGAAAAGATAAAGGTCTAGAAAAGAAAATGGCTGCTTTTGACCAGCAAATACAAAGACTGAAGCAGAGAGAAACAGAGGTTGAGCAGATTATGGCCCAAAGGTCTAATCCTAAAAATATTTTAGCTGAAATTCCAAAAAAGATCCCAAAGGATTTGTGGATTGATGAAATAATTATAAAAGATAAGCATAATATATCTTTATCTGGTGGGGCGATTTCTTATGCGTCACTATCGTCATTTATTGAAAAAATTAGAAAGCTTCAATACTTTAGTGGCAACCTTGTTCCTAAAGACACAAAAACAGAGACAATCGATTATTACGGTAAAAAGATAAGAGCTTCAGTTTTTACCGCTGAAGGCAAGATTGTTACGTTTGGAGAGTATTGATGACTGGTCTTATAAATAAAGCCTGGATTTTCATCATCTTATACACAGCCTTTAATGTGTACCAATCTTATTCGACAAAAGAGCAGAGAAAGCGAGAGATTGAAAATGATATTCGTAGACTAAGTTCAAAAATTCAAAAACAAAAAAGACAGATAAAGCTTATAAAAGATTATCAAAAAGATATTGAGGCAAAGAAAGGTGAAATTGAAGAAGTTGCAATTCAAATTGAAAATCTTCAAAAGAGACTTCCACGCGAAGTGTCTGATTCTGATAATATTAAAATAATTAAAGATCTCTCTGACGCATTAAAGATTAGAGATCTGAGTATCGAGCCTGAAAAAGAAATAATAAATGGTTTTTATATAACTAAGAGATATAAAATTATTGCTCAAGCTACATACTTACAGTTCTTATTACTGCTTGAAAGAATTGCGGAGAGTCAGAGGCTTCTAAATGTTAATGGAATTAAGCTTGAAAGGCGTGAAACAAAGAGAAAGCAAAGGTATCAGCCTTTGTCAGTTGAAGCCGTCATTGAAACCTATAAGTATAATCCATCACATAGAGAGGATCGAGGTATTCAGCAAATTGAAAAACGCCTAAATCAAGAAGCAAATAAAGCAAAAGTTAATCCTAAGCCTAAGGCCAAGAAGAAACGAGGTAAGAAGTGAAAAAGTATATATTTATATGTCTGACTCTTTGCACGTCCTCTTATGCTCTTGATAAAGCTATCAAGGAGAGGTTGAAAAGCTTTAGAGATCCTTTTAAAAGAAATATTAGTGTTCTTAAATCTAAAAAAGAGAAAGCTTCTAAAAAAACATACTTTACAAATAAGACTGACCCGGCCCAAGTCAATGTGCAAAATATAAAAGTTACAGGAGTTTTCCTTGGCGAAAAGAGAAGGGCCATAGCTTCTGAGATGGGTGATAAAAATGGCGAACCATTTGTTATCAGCGAGGGAATGCTTTTGGGACCAGAGAAAATAAGAGTCGGAGCAATACTTCCCGGGGGGATTGTTCTTGTTGAGAAAGTTAAAAATATATATGATGAAGATGAGTATCTTGAAACCATCATACCAGTTTCTGACTAAAATAATCGTTTATAAAAACCTGTAATAATTTAGATTAATTAGGTATAATTTATCATGGAAACTACGGGAAATTTATTCCCTTACTTATGGAAGAGTAAATCATGATAAAAAAGCCAGTATTCTTTTTTCTACTTATATTTTCATTGAGCCAGCTTTCTTACTCAAAGAGTCTTGAGGCCATCAATTTTCAACAAAAAAATGAATTAAGTTATCTTGATCTTCTATTTGATAGTGAAAACGTTGAGGTTGTTAAAAACCATGTCATTCAAGATAAACAAATTATTTTAGATATTAAAAATGTAAATTCATCAGAAAGAGTCATGCGAGCATTTGATACTTCTGAGTTTACTGGTGCAGTTGTTTTTGTATCAGCTTATAAGAGGCCAAGCAGCCCTAATGATGTGAGAGTTGTGTTACAGCTTAGAGAGAATGTTAGATCAAAAATAAGAACAGAAGGTAAGAGGACAATTCTTACTCTTGAAAATCGTTTCGGAGTCTTGACGAGAAATAATATAGGAAATGAGGATGAGCTAAAGCAAGAGACTGTCATCAATAAGAAATCGACGAAGATCAATGTTCCAAAGTCAGATACGATAGAAGATATTTTAGAAAATCTCACACTTTCAGGTCGAAAGAAATATATAGGTAAGAAAATAACTCTTAATGTAAAAGATTTACCTGTTAATAATGTGCTTGAGATGATTGCAGATGCTTCAGGGTTTAATATTATTCAGCCATCAGATGTGGGTACTTTGCCACCATTAACAATGAACTTAGTTAATACACCGTGGGATCAAGTACTTGATACCGTAATGGAATTGAATGATCTCGTAGCGCAAAAAAATGGCTCAATTTTGATTATCAAAACATTGTCTCAAGCAGTTAAAGAGGCAGAAGAGAAGGCTAGTGCTGAACAAAAAAGACTGGAGGCAGAGCCTATTCTTACGAAAGTTTTTCCAGTGAGTTATGCTGATGCAACTACATTAAATACTATTCTTGGCTCATATATTTCTGAAAGAGGTGCGCTTCAAATTGATAACCGTACAAATTCGCTCATCGTTAAAGAAACTCAATCTGCTATTGATAGAATAAAAAAGGTATTAGGTTTTCTTGACACACAGACTCCACAAGTACTCATAGAATCAAAGTTTGTTGAAGTCTTTGAGGAGCATGCAAAAGAAATTGGTCTTACTCAGGGATTAACATTTGGTCATGATCCTATTTCTAAAGGGGTTGAGAATGCAGCCGGTACAGGAGGGGGCTTCTCATTTAGTTCCGCGCCAGTAGCAGGAGGAACGAGAAATACATTGGGAGTCTCTATAGAGAGATATGGAAAATTAACAAACTTAAATTTTACCTTACAGCTTCTTGAAAGTGAGTCAAAGGCAAAGATCGTAGCTTCTCCAAGAGTTGTAACAAAGCACAAGGTTGCAGCAACTCTAACCTCTTCCGATAAGAGATATTTTCCAACAACGACAACAACAGATACAGCAACTACAGGTGGTTACGATGAGAATGAGGCAGAGCTTAGTATTAAAGTTACACCTCAAGTTACTAATGATGGATCAATTGATTTAAACTTAGACTTAACAAAAGAGCAATTTACAAATCAGGTAGCTGCAAACGCTCCATTCAATATAGTTAAAAGAGAAATAAAAACAAGTGTTCTCGTTGATAATGGGACAACTATTGTTATTGGTGGACTTTATACATATGCTAAGAGAGAGTCACACTCGGGAGTCCCATTTTTAAAGGACTTGCCATTAGTCGGATGGCTTTTTAGAACTCCATATAATCCATCAGTTGAAAAAGCTGAGCTTGTTGTGTTTATCACTCCAAGAATAATAAATCAGGATGAAGCGGGCTTAACTGCGAATTAATGATGAATGACTATAACTCTCTTATAAAGAAATATACCGATAAGCTTAAGGATGATCCTAAGTCTCGTGCTTTCGCACCTCTGGGTGAGATTTATAGAAAACTTGGTCTCTATAAGCAGGCGATATCTGTTTATGAATCAGGCATTCGCATTCATCCGACATACTCTTTAGGTATAATAGGGCTAGCACAGTGCTATTTAGAAATAGATGAGTATCAATTATCTTACAATGTACTTAAGCCCTATCTGAATTTGAATAACGATAACTTAAAATATCTCAGTCTCTTTGCTTCTATTTGTGAAAGATTAAACTTTATAGATGAAGCACTCGGTACGTATAAGAATATTCTTTTTCTCAATCCTAAAGATCGCAAAGCCGAAGAATATGTCTCTAGGTTTGAAGATGAATCACTTAATCAGGTCTCATATCGCAGTGATGAGTTATTTGAGCTTGATGCTCTAGACACGGGGTTAAATGAATGGAGTCAGCTTAATTTACTTGATCCTGTTGAAATAGAAGTTGAAGAAAAAGAAGAAGTCGAAGTTGTTAAAACAGTTGATGAGAAGCCATTATTTAGTCACACCTTAGTGGATTTATATATTCAGGGTGGTGCTGTTGATAAGGCCATTGGCATTCTTGAAAGTGCTTTGGAGAATAATCCTAGTGATGAGAGAACTGCGATTCGTCTCGAGGAGTTACGAAAAGAAGTATCCCTTGAAGAAGCGAAGGACGACCATGATAATTTGATGAAAATTTTTGATGAGAAGGTTTCATCAGAAGATGTCGCAAATGAAGAAGCTCAAGAGCCTCAAGAACCTCAAGAAGCTAAAGAAGCTAAAGAAGCTAAAGAAGCTAAAGTTAGTGAAGAGGATATTATTCAAAAAATTGAAATGTCATATTCACTATTTTTATCTCATATCAAGGCTAAATCAAAAGAGATTGTTATATGAAAGTGAGTGTTATTAATGGGCCTAACCTAGATCAGCTTGGAACAAGAGAAGTTGAAATATATGGTAAGCATACCTTAAAAGATATTGAGAATTATGTTAATAACCAGCTGGGCACATTTGGCTATAAGAATATTAAATGTGATTGGTTCCAGTCAAACTCTGAAGCAGAAATTATTGGTGAAATTCATCGTGTCAGAAATGACGATTACAGTATTCTCGTAATCAATCCAGCTGCTTATACACATACGAGTGTTGCAATTTTAGATTCTCTTAAAATGTTGGAAATACCAATCATAGAAGTGCATATTTCTAACACTGTTAATCGGGAAGACTTCAGGTCTCAGAAAATCACTACCAAATCGTCAAGCTCTGTGATAGAAGGAATGGGTCATAAGGGATACTTATTGGCTATTTTAGGATATTTATTAGAGGAAAATAATGGAAATTCAAACAACTGACTTTAGAAAGAACTTAAAAGTAGAAATTGATGGAAAGCCTTATGTTGTCATCAAGTGTGACTTCACAAACCCTGGTAAGGGTTCGGCTTTTTATAAACTCAAAATGAAGAATTTAGAGTCCGGTGGTACTTTAGAGAGGACTTATAAATCTGGAGTATCAACAGGTGTTATGAAGCCAGATCTTGAGAATATGGAAGTAGAGTATATGTATTCAGATATGGATGGCTTTAACTTCATGGATCAGAAAACTTACGAGACTATTCATGTTTCAAAAGAAAATATTGGAGATGCTGCTAATTATCTTCAAGAAGGTATTAAATTAGATCTTCTTTATTATAAAGGTAGGCCAATATCGGTTGAATTGCCAAACTTTGTAGAGTTAAAAGTTGTAGAGACAGACCCAGGATTAAAGGGAGACACGGCTCAAGGTGGTCTTAAGAAGGCCGTTATGGATACGGGGCTTCAGGTAAATGTACCATTATTTATCAAAGAAGAGGAACTTCTTAGAATTGATACAAGAACCGGTGAATATGTAGAAAGAGTTAAATAGTCTAGTATTAGCAAAAGCTCGAATAGGGGGAGTGAATTCTTCATTCCTCCAAACTAAAATCAATAACGGCAATAATGATCTAACGTCCTAAAAATATTGGGAAATATCGTATAATAAACAAATGAATTCAACTGAAATAGAGCAATATATTTCAGACTATCTACTTAATAGAAGCCAGTATTATCTTGATGATAATCTTGCGTCAGACTTTGTTAATAGTTTAGAAAATTTGATGCGAGACAGTCAATCGCACGAGACTTTAAGAAGATCTGTGTCAACGTCCGATTTTCTTTTGAGTGTGATAATTATTAAGTCCCATCTCAACCAAGGTGAAATTGAAAAATCAAAAGAACTTTTTAATTCATGGGCGCATTACCTTGCTAGAAAAAAAAATCATAAAAGATACAAGCAACTATATTCTTTCTTTGAAAATGAAAGAAATCTCTTTTCTGCGAATGAGCACTTCATTAAGAATACAGTCCACGATTTTGTTGAAAATCCTAAATATTATATAAGTGATGAAAATGATTTCTTGAGATATTTTAGCTATTGTAGTCTCGTTGACGAGTATGATTTTGTTAAGTCTTTTGTTGAAGTGAGTCCACGATTTAGATTAACAAGAAAGATATTTAAAGAAATTACAATGTTGGCCATATCGGGAGGCTCAAATTTACTACTCGAATTGGTTATATATATAGATAAGAATAGTGAAGAATTTAAGCTTTCTGCGTCTGATAAGATGTATGTCTCAAAATACAATATAAAGATTAAGCAAGAAGAGATATTGGAGACTAAAAAGAAAGAGTCGCAAAAGAGTGTTCTTTCTGCCCGAGAAAGAAGTGAGTTAGTAGATAATATTCATGATCTTAAAGATATATTGAATAAACAAAGTGTCACTAAAAAAGAAGTTCTTAACTGTTATTACGAGCTATCGGATTGTTATAGGCAGCTTGGTAAGGATAGTGTCGCCTATATACTTTTAAAGCAGGTGCAGATTGAAGATGTAAACTTTAGAAGAGTTAGAGAGAGGATGAAGTATTTTGAATAAGATTAATAAATTTCTTATTTTATTTGTTGTACTTCTTGTTGTTGTCGTAACGACAATTTGGAATATTATAAGTTCTCCTTACTTTGTTGAGATGGCGTCGTCTCGTGTAAATGAAGTTATCTCAGAGAGGTTTAATGCAGAGGTGAGCTTTAGTGGGTATGACTTTAGTGTCATTCCATTAAGGTCGACTCTCTATAATGTTAATGTAAAGAAGTATAATGAGTTTTCGGTAAAGATGTCGCGAGTAGACTTGAACTTCACTTTGTGGAGTCTGTTTAAGAGTGACTTTAATATATCTGGTGTCTCGCTTTATGATGGTTACGTGAAAATTGATAAAGTAAAGCAGTCTGATTCAGGTAAATCCTTTGATATTAAAAAAGTAAATATATTTAAAATTTATAAAGACAAGGTTATTTCACAAATCCCTTTTGAGATAGAATTGATTTCTCTTAATGAGATAGATGTCCAATATGATAAAAAAGTTTTTGAGATAAGTTCACTTGATATAATGCCTTACGATTTAAGCTTAGATATTACTGGAGAGATAAAGAACTTAAGCTTTGATAAGTATTTTTTAGATAAGCTGAGCTTTAGCTTTGAGCTTGATCAAAGTGATATCAGAATTATTGACTTGTCTGTTGAAAGAGGCTTGTCTCGTATAAGTATGGTTGGTGAGGTCTCACATGAGGCGAACAGAAAATTTAAAGCACAGGTAATACATAATGGTTATCTTTCTGATTTAGGTTTTCCAAGCTATCTTTATTCTGGTCGTTCTGAGAACTTATTCAATATTAAAGGCGACCTTAATGACTATGAGGTTTCGTTTAAAGGTGAAACGAAAGATCTAAAATCTCGTTATGCAAATGTCGATCATGCTAAGTATGACGGTAATTACAAAGATCGGAAAATAACTCTTACTAAACTAGAGGCGAAAGTCGACAATGGAAAAGTAAAGCTACTTAAGCCATCTTCATTATCTCTTGATAGTTATGTATTAGTTCCACCTCTATTGCGATTAACAAATGTTAGTTCTCATGACATCTTATATTTCTTAGGAGATAAATTTAAGATATTAGATACAACTATTTCAGGCGATGTCCAAATAGAATATGAAGATGAAATATTACGAATAAGAACAATGAGTATCGTTTCATTATCAGATCTGTCATTAGGTTACGAAAATAAAATTTTAGATTTTGATCAAGGTGGTTTATATGACACGAGAATTGAAATATATGAAGATCTCATTAATATTTCCTCATCAGTGCAGGTTCTTAATCAGCCTCTTGAAATTAGTGGTTTTATAGATAGTGAAGAGGTTGATCTTAATCTCTACACTGAAGACTTCAGAGTCTCAACTTTAGGTGGGGCTATTGGTCGATCCGTTGCTGGTGTCGGGAATGTAGAGCTAGACTTTAAAGGACCTATTGATGATGTATCAATAATATCAAGTTCTCTTGAGTTGAATGATTTAAATATATTAGACTATGAAGTACGTGGAAAGTCAGTCGCTGAATTAGAGTATGTCTTCAATACATCGAAGCTGAAAGTTAGTGACTTTGAACTTCCAAGAGACTTAGGTGAGGTTAGTGGGTTCATAGATTTTAAGAATCAAGAAATAGATATTAGTTTTGATATTAAAAAAATAAGTACTTCGGAAGTCCCTGAAATTTTGAAGCCTCATTGGAAACAGATTGGGCAATATGTTTCTATTTTTAGGGGACAGGCCAATGCTAAGATATTGTTGAAGGGAGAGTTTGATGATCTTATTGTCTCAGGAAATGTATCATCGGAGCAGATGTCTATTTATTCAGAGATTCTTGACTCTCTTGAGGCAACACTTGAAATATCAAAAGAACAGACAAGTATAAGAGGAGCAACATTTCGAAAAAAAGATGCCTCTGTTAGTGGAGATATAATCGTATCTCGTGAAGGACTGAAAAGTCTTAATCTTTCAGTAAGTGGAGTTGAGTTAGATGAGATTGATAAGTTTAGATCATTGGGGCTCAATTATAGAGGTCTCTTTAATGGAAGTTTGAACTACTCTCTTGCTGAGAAATCTCCTAAGGGCTCTGGACGATTTATTTTATTAAGATCGCAAATAGGACAAAAGAAAATACGACCTAGTGTTTTAGCTTTGAATCTCGAAGACAGTCTATTTACTTTAGAGTCATCACTTTTTGGAGATCGAATAAATATAGATTCAAAAATATATGTTGGTGAAAAGAAATCTAATAGATCTGAAATAAATATTAAAGCTTTTATTAGTGATTTGAAGACGCTTCTTGGGATTGTATCGACTGAAAATATCTATAACACGAGTCTTGGTGGAGATATTAAAGCCTCTTTGAATACATCGTTTTCATTGGATAAACCAGATGTCGTAGATCTAGACTTGCAAGTAAGTCGTTTCTTTTTGCGTTATTTTGATAAAGAAGTATCTTTGATGAGTCCTGGTATAATTAAAGTAAAAGATTCATCCATTGAAAAGATGGAAATCGATGTCGGTGGAACAGGTGGGACGTATACTCTAAGGGGAGAAGGTGGTTCTGAGCTTGGTTACAAGATAGAGCAAAATTTTAATATAGATTTGAGTTATGTAAGTATCTTTACTAGTGCCTTCAAGAGGATTGGTGGAATCATTCAAGGACGTGGAGTGTTGTCTGGGAAACTTGATAATCTTAAGAACTATCATGAATTAAGTGGGCGAAGAATAGATATACGTTCTAAAAAAGAGATCGGATTATTTACAAATGGTTCTTTTTCATCAGTTTTAAATGATTCGATATGGAATTTTGAGAATATAAGATTTGATTATGAGGGAGGAAAGATCGCTGGTGAAGGTGAAGTTACTTTTCAATTAGGTTTTCCAAAGCTTTTATTTAATATTGTCGCTAAGGATGTATCCTTGAAGCCGGTTGATGGTGCGAAGATTTACATTGACTCAAGTCTAGAGCTAACTGGAAAGCGGATTCCATACCTTATAAATGGATCGTTGAATGTCAACGGTGGTGATGTTGAGTCAGACTTAACTGAGTTTCAAGATGGCTCAAAGTATTTAAAATCAGTTTCAAAATATATAAGTAATGATGCAAATGACACTAATGAAATTATTGTTGCAGATATTGATGTGAAAACAAGTGAGAGTGTTCACGTAAAGAATCGTTTAACTGATATGTTTCTTTTGGCTGATTTCAACATTTCTGGAGCAGTAAGTTCTCCCGAGCTAGTTGGAGAGATTTCGGTCGTACCTGATGTAAGTAAGTTTAAATTTAAGGGAAATGACTTTGTTATAAATAATGGAAGAATTCTTCTAACAGATGGAACTGCGACAGAGAGTGTGTCTCTTAATTTTGAAAGTCGTGCAACGGTTTCTGACTATCTTGTTAAAATGAAAATCATTGGTGCAACGGACGATTTAAAAATAAGTCTGGATTCCGAGCCATCTCTTAGTCAGGACGATATTTTTTCTCTTTTAACCCTCGGGTTTACTCAGGACTTATCAAAGAATTTGGAATCTAAAGACAAGACTTCAATTACAACGATAAGTTTAGGTACGATGCTTGTCGATCAGTTAAAAATCAATGATGGTCTAGATTCTACTCTGGGTTTAAAGCTATCTGTATTACCTGAGTTTACAGAGTCTGACGAGAGTCCTATTGAGGCCTCTCGATCAGATCAGCAGAGTAAGGTGAAGACGGCCACAAAATTAAGAATTCAAAAGAAAATTACTAAAGACTTAGATTTTACCTTTTCAAATACATTTGGAGGAGATGCAAATCAAAAGCAAGAAATGAATATTGATTATAATTTGAATAATGAGTGGTCAATTCAGGGAGTTTTTGAAAATGTAACAGACCCAGATGAAACAGGAGAAGAAAACTCTGCAGGTGCAGATGTGAAGTATAAATGGACTTTTTAAAATTGATTATATTTTTATTTGCTGCTTTTAGCGCTCAAGCACTTGAGTATGAGGTTTGGTGTCAAAATTCGAGCTCTTGTGTTGACTATAGGTCTAGTCTTGAGAGTAAATTGAGTGAGGTTAGCTCCAGTGATGACCTTTATAAACTTCTTCAGT